>DATITS010000358.1:0-3898 GCA_035467535.1 Desulfobacterales bacterium | reverse complement strand
TTCTTGAAAAGCGCCACCTTCAAGATGGCCTTCAACGGGATCGCGCTGGGGGATGTGGACGTCGACGGGAAAACCGAAACGGTCCTCATCACGGCCGACAAGGTCATCGTATACCGCTACGAGCAGCAGCGCTTCTACCCGGTCGCCGAATACGAGGCAGACAGCACGGGCATCAACATCGGCGTCGATGTGGCCGACATCAACGGCAACGGCGCCCCCGAAATCGTCGTCACCCGTCTGACCCTGACCCGCAAGATTCTGGCCTCTTTTGCGCTCGAATGGGACGGGAAAGCCTTCAAACGGATTCTCGATAATGCCCACTGGTATTTCCGGGTGGTAGACCTTCCCGATCGCGGCAAGATCCTGCTTGGCCAGGATCCCAGTTTCGGAAGCCCCTTCAAGGGCAGGATCTCCGAGATGGTCTGGCGCAACGGCCAATATGAACCCGAGACTCCGGTCACGGTCTCCACGGCCGTCAACGTACTGGGGCTGACCATCGGCCAGATCGTGAAAGGCCAGCGAGAGACCATCGCCGCTTACGACCCCGGCGACCACATCCGGGTTTTCGACGAAGCCGGCAATGAGGCGTCGAAAAGCGCCGGGGTCTACGGCGGGAGCACCCTGTACACCCTCGGCAACATCGATGACCAAGGGCAAACCGAACGGCCGATTTATCTGCCCATGCGCCTCATGGCACTGAAACCGGACAAGGACGGAAAATCCCAGGTGCTGGCCGTCCGCAACTTCGACATTGGCGACCGCAAGCTCGAGCAGTTTCGCAGTTTCAACGAGGCGCAGATCATCGGTTTCGGGTGGGACGGGCTCGGGTTGCAGCCCGAGTGGCGAACCCGCAAGATGACGGGCTGCATCCGCGACTTCGCTCTCGGCGATTTCGACAACGACGGGGAACTGGAAATGGTCTGCGCGATCGTCCTGGATGAGGGCCGCATCATCACCACCATCCCCAAGAGCACGGTGATCGCGTTGAAGTTTGCCAAGTAAAGGATTGGTGTTTGGGTGTGTAGGTATTTGGGTATTTAGGTGTTTGGGTGTTTGGTAGAAAATAGGCTGCACTTTCGCTTCGAGGGAAATTGCCTTGGCTTTTCGCAGCTATGAGGAGTTGCGGGTGTATCAGAAAGCCGAAGAGCTTTCGGACTTGATTTGGCAAATCATCCTCGACTGGCAGTATTTTGAAAAGACCACCATGGGTGGGCAACTGGTGACCGCAGCCGACAGCATCGGCGCAAACATCGCCGAGGGGGGCAGGAAGGGGTACGGATAAAGAGAACCAGCGTTTTATTCGGATAGCCAGGGGTTCGCTCTATGAATTGAAGTTCCGGTTGGGACGCGCCATATCTCGCGGCTTGATAAAAGAAAGCGAAATGAACGCGGTACAAAGCCTGATAGCAGAGATTGGGCCTTCACTGAATGCATACCTCAAATCTTTCACGAATCGAATTAAAACATGAGGGTGGCCGGTTTCTAAACCCAGAGTCCAACACCTTCAACACAAGACCATTGCGTCGATCTATTCATCCATAACAAAACACCCAAATATCTAAACACCCAAATCCCAACAAAAAGCCCGGTGCTTTCGCACCGGGCTTTTTTAGGGAGAATCAGGCCGTATGGCGGGTGATGGGGTGCCCTACGTCAGATCAGAAATCGATCTGCCACTTGGCACCGGCGTACCACTGTTGACCATCAGAATTGCCGTTCCTGCCGTCCATGAAGTCGTAGTAGCCGACTTCCGGGCAGAGGTAGACACCCGGGGCCATGGTGACCATGGCCTGCAGATAGGCCACCCACAGCTCGTCCTTCTGGGAGTAGCCCGGGGCGTCGTCGGCGTTGTCCTGACGGTAGCCGAAGCCTGCCTCAAACCGCAGGGTGTCTGTGAACTTCAGGGCCGGAACGAACAGGGCCTGGAGGGTGTATACGTCGGCGATGTCGTCGCCGCCATCCAAGTAGGGCGAGCTGGCGGCGCGCGGGTTGTCGCCGGTGGCCCAACCCGTGACGGCGCCCTGGTTCATGCCATAGCTCACCTGGCCGCCGAGAGAGACGGCGCCGATGTTCCAGCTGGTGCTGACGCCGAGGACATAGGACAGAACGTCCAAGTCGTCGGTGACGTTGCCGAGGCCGGTATCTTTAACCGTGTAGTACTGGAGGCCGGCGAAGGGTTTGATGTAGCCCGCGCCGAGTTTCGCCATGTAGCTCGCCTCGAATCTCGGAATGTACGAGTCGGGGTCGCCGCCGGTGGTGCCGTTGATGCCGGTGGCGGTGGTGCCCAGATCGGCGCCGTAGGACGGGGTCAGGAAGGCAATCTCGAAGTTTCCGACTCCCAGGGTGAGACCGGCCGGGCGCCGGCCGTAGAAGTTGCCGTTGCCGAGCAGGTCGGCGTCACCGCCGTACCACTGGTTGGATATGAAGTCGGTGACCGGGGAGTAGTCCTTGCCGACCTTCAGGAAGGCGTTGTCCGTGAACTTCCACGTGCCGTAGGCGCGCCGGGTGCCGACGCCGCCGTCGCTGCCGTCGCTGCCCGACAGGCTGAGCTCGACCTGGCCGGAGACCTTGTCGGCCTTGACCTTGGCGCCCAGGCGGGAGTTGCCCTGCAAGGCCCACTGGGTGGCCGCATCGTCGTCCTGGCCGTTGACAGCCGTCGGATACGTTTTTTCAGTATACCAGGTGCCGACGCGCTGGCTGCCGTAGAAGGCCCAGTCAGCCGCGAAGGCGGGCGCCACAAAAAGCAGAACCGCGCAAATCGCAATAAATTTCTTCATCTCTTAAATCCTCCTTAACGCGTTTGTGAATCTGTTTAGCCTAGCCTAATAATTTGCTGCCTCTTGCCCGACTCTCCCGCTTGCCTCCTCTCCCGGGGAGGCAAGGGTTCGCGGGCGCCGGAGTCATGAAGCCTAAGGACATGAACCCGGTTCCCGCGACAATATTAAGGATCTTAGTCCGGGGGTCTTTTCAAGTCAAGCAAATTTTAAGCTCCCGGAATTAAGGAGTTACGAACTTGGCAGGGTGTTGAAAAACTGCGCCCAAGGCCGTGATCCGGCGTTGTGCGACTATTGCAAATGCTCACATGCAATCAGCTGGAAGCTGGAGGCCTAACTGACTGGGTCTGAATTTGTTTTGTGCCTCGAGCCTCAAGCCTCTTGCCGCAAGCTTATATCCGCCTTGGCTGACGGCCTGATGCTTGTTTTGCAACACCATAAGAGGTCGAGTGAACCCACAGCTTCCGTTCGGTTTACAGGGTTCGTTTGAACGCCCTCTCGATCACCCCCGTATCGTACCGCAGCCACGTCGGCCGGCCGTGGGGGCAGTGGGAGAGGTTTGCGCATTCGTCCATCTGCCGCAGGAGGGCCTGCATCTGCTCGATGCCGAGGGCCTGTCGGGCGCGGATGGCGCCGTGACAGGCCGCGATCTGCCGGCAGCGGTCCAGGGCGTCGAACGGGGCCGCCTCCCCCGCCGCGGCGGCCGCGGCGGCGATTTCGACGATCAGCGGCCGCAGCTCCCGCCCGGAGAGCACCGCCGGGACGGATTTGACCACCACCGTGTTGCCGCCGAAGGGCTCGGCCGCAAGACCGACCTCCCGCAGGGCGGGCAGGAGTGTTTCGAGCGCCTGCGCCTCCCGGAACCCCAGATCCACGGTTTCGGGGACAAGCAGCGCCTGGCAGGCCATCTTCCCACCGCGGCCGAAATGCTCGTAGAGCACGCGCTCGTGGGCGGCGTGCTGGTCGATCAACACCAGCCCGTCTTCCGCTTCGCAGAGGATGTAGGTGTTGTGCAGCTGCCCGATCACCCGCAGCCCGGCGAAGCCGCGCTTTTCCCAGATCTCCGTCTGGAGGCGAGCGGTCGAAGGCTGGAGGCTGGAGGCTGGAGGCTGGAGGCACGGCTC
>DATITS010000357.1:0-33567 GCA_035467535.1 Desulfobacterales bacterium | reverse complement strand
CATCGACCCGAGCTACACCATCCGCAGCGTGCCCGCCAACGCTTACGACTCGGCCTTCTGCCTGCTGCTCGGCCAGAACGCGGTGCACGCCGGGATGGCCGGCCGCACGAACATGGTGGTGGGCTACTGGATGAACACCTTTACCCATGTGCCCATCCCGCTGGCGGTCTCCGCGCGCAAGAAAGTGGACCCGGACGGCTGGGTCTGGAGCAGCGTGCTGACCAGCACGGGGCAGCCGCGGGATATGCGCTAGCGACCCAGCAGGATCGAGCGGTATGCCAACGGAGATGAGTGGAAGCCAGGAAGCGCCAGTTGAAGAAATACAATGAAAGCCGTCAAATAGAATTTTTTTGTAAGAGACTATCCGGGGGAGCATTCAATAACCATGACGTCTAAACGCATCGCCATATCGACCGGCGGAGGGGATGCGCCCGGTTTGAACGCCGTTATCCGGGCGATCGTGCTCTCGGCCCTGAACCGGGGCTGGGAGTGCGTGGGGATCCGGGACGGTTACAACGGCCTGCTGGCGCCGGAAGACTGCCCGGAGGGCGGATTGATCACCCTCGACCGCACCTCCGTCCGGGGCCTCACGCATCTCGGGGGGACCATCCTCGGCACCACCAACCGCGGCAACCCGCTGCGCTACCCGGTGAAAGGCCTGGACGGGCAGGTCAAGGAGATGGACCGGTCGGATGAGCTCGTCGCACTCTTCCGGGAGCACGGCATCGATGACCTGATCTCGATCGGCGGCGACGGGTCGCTTCAGATCGCGCATGAGCTCTACCGTAAGGGCCTGAGCGTGGTCGGGGTGCCCAAGACGATCGACAACGATCTCGACCGCACGGTGGTTACTTTCGGTTTCGACACCGCCGTGCATTTTGCCACCGAGTGCATCGACCGCCTGCACTCCACGGCCGAGTCCCACCAGCGCGTTCTGGTGGTCGAGGTGATGGGCCGCTATGCCGGCTGGATCGCCCTGCACGCCGGCGTAGCCGCCTCGGCCGACGCCATCCTCATCCCCGAGATCCCTTACGATATCGGCAAGGTCGTCGCGAAAGTGCGCGAGCGCGAGTGCAACCGGAGGCACTTTTCGATCATCGTGGTGGCCGAGGGCGCGGCGCCCCGGGACGGCGGCCGCGCCGTCCTGGAAGAAAAATCCGCCGGGAAAGTGGAGCGGCTCGGTGGGATCGGCCACAAGGTCAGCGCGGAGTTGGAGAAGCTGACCGGCAAGGAGACGCGGGTCGTGGTGCTCGGCCACCTGTTGCGGGGCGGCATGCCCACTTCGCAGGACCGCCTCATTTCGCTGCGCTTCGGGGCGGCCGCCGTAAGGGCGCTGGCCGAGGGACGCTCCGGCATCATGGTGTCGCTGGACCCGCCGGTCGTCAACTACGTGCCGCTGGCCGCAAGCATCAGCCGGATGAAAACGGTCCCGCTGGAGTGCGACACCGTGCTCACCGCGCGGGACCTCGGGATCTGTTTCGGCGATTGAGCACCGGCTGCCGGCAGGCTGAAAAAGAAAGTTGCACCGCGCACGGATCTGGCGCTTGGCCCCCCATCTTTCCCGGGCGGGCTGCCGCGACTGACGTGATGGGGGGTATCGTTTCAGCACGAGGATGACGCCGCGCGCCGCAACCGGCTCCACAGAATCCCGTGCCGTATTGTATTGCGCTCATGCCTGCAAACCGACCATTTCCTTGATCCGCTGGGTCACTTCGGGTTTGAGACCCAGTCCGGCCGCCAGTTGGTCGAGATAGTTCTTCTCGGCGGGGGCGTCCACCGCGATCGCCAGCAGAGAGGCCGCATAAATCTGGGCCGCGAGCGTCGGCTGTTCTTTGGCCGCTGCAATCAACGCCTGGATCTCCAGGGGTTTCGTCATTTCGGTCAGGACGTACTGCTGAGCCTCCTTGCCCATCCCTCTTTCCTGAAGCTTGCCCACGATGTGCTGCATTTCACCTTGGTCGATCTGTCCGTCCGCCTTGGCGGCATTGATCGTGGCCTTCAGCACGATCTCTGAATGCTGCTCCAGTTGCTGCCGGTCGGCCGCGGACTGCGGCTCCACAAGTCCCAGCGGTACCTCGGGCTGTTGGCTGCCGCCGCCCTTCAGTGCCTGGTAGGCCATGGTGCCAAGCAGGGCTATTTGATTAAAATATAAGGGCTGAAACGGCAGACGGCAATTGGACTTTGGTACGACGAGAGGAACTTACTTTTTGAACTCGAAGGCGCCGCAGCTTTTCAACTTCTCGGCCGCGCGCACCAGGGCCGCCAGCGATTCGACGCGCATTTTCTCCATGATTTTGGCACGGTGCGCTTTGATGGTGCGTTCGGTCGTGCCGAGTTCGAAGGCCGCCTGCTTGTTGAGATTCCCCTTCACGATCAGGGCAAACACCTCTTTTTCACGAGGGGACAACGAATGGTAGCGATCCTCGGCGAGATCGCATTCGGTCTCTTTCTGCCGCTCGGCGGCGTCCACGTCGAAGGCGTGTTTGATGGCTGCCAGCAGAACACCGGCTTCGATCGGCTTGGTGAGGAAATCGACGGCGCCGGCCTTCATGGCCCTCACGCTCATGGGGATGTCGCCGTGAGCTGTCATAAACACGACCGGCTTTCGACACGCAACCGAGTGCAGCATCTCCAACAGATCCAGGCCGCTTATGCCGGGCAATGTGATCGTCCTGGTGGATGCGTCCAGTTCGATGGCTTTCAGCCATCGCAAGTCCAAAAAAACAAACTACGAACTGGAAAGGGAAGCCCTTGCCGCCGGATACGCGCGTCTGCCGGATCTCGGCTATAACGTCGGCGTTTACAATTTCAGCCCCACCTGGAAAGAGATCTACCCGGTGCAGAAATTCGATGCGGCCAAGGTTTCCGAGGCCATGAAACAGCTGCCGGCCAAACCGTCCGGAAGGACACCGCTGGTAGCAGGTCTGGCAAAGTTGGAGGGCGTGTTGAAAGGCCTGTCGGGGAAGACCGTGGTTTACATTTTCAGCGACGGCGGCTGGGAAAAAGCGGCCGGCGGCAAAGACCCCGGCGACAAGACGGCGGAACTCGCCCGCAAATACAATGTGTGTTTCATCGTGATCACCTACGCCACGGATCCGGACGGCATCAAGCGGGTCAAGGACATGGGCAGGGCCAATGCCTGCTCACGGGTGATCGCCTTCGATTCCTACATCACCAACCCCTACTATGCTCTGGGGCCTCTGTACTACACGACGTCCGCGACGTCGGTCGAGACCATGTCCGATTTTTCAATCGCTAACAAGACCGAGGGGCGATGACACGGCAATGTCAAAGCCCTCCGGTCTTCGGTGGAAGTCCGATAACCCCTACGACTGCGCCCCATTTTTTAATTGAGAGAGCCGGTTTCACGGCCCGGCGTATTCCCCCTTGATGAATCTTCCCTCCAGCCGCTTGCCGACCGGCAGGCGCATCACTCCACTGCCGGTCTGCTCTCCGTCCACGAAATCGCCCGTGTACACCCGGCCGTCGGGGTAGGTCAGGGTGCCTTTCCCGGTGCGCGTGCCGCGGACGAAATCCCCCTCGTACCGGCGGCCGCTGGGCCACGTCAACGTTCCCTTGCCGTGCCGCAAACCGCTTTTGAAGTCGCCGTCATACACCCGCCCATCCACGTACTTCAGAACCCCCCGGCCGTTGCGCTCGCGAAGCTCCCACTGACCGGTGTAGACCTTGCCGTCCGGGTAGGTGTAGGTTCCCTCGAAAACAGTGTTGTATTGAAACCGGCCTTTCAAGGTTCGGCCGCCGGGCATGGTCATGAAGCCCTCGCCGTCACGCATTCCTTTTTTGAACTCGCCGGTGTACTTGTGCCCGGTGGAGTAGACCATGGTACCCTTGCCGTTGACACAGTCGCCTTCGATGCATCGGTCGGCGATGGCGCCAAGCGGCAGAAGCATCAGAACCGCAGTAACAATAAAGAGGAACGTCATTCGCCGTTGTTTCATTTTGTTACCCTCTCTTCTGGCCCCTCCCGCTCGGGGAGGGGAACGAGAATATGATTAGAAGTGGTTTCATAACCCCGTCTGACACCCGATGGCAGCGTTGCAGGCCTCTCGAAATGCTCACATACTGGCGTGTATGCTGCGCTTTCGAATCGGCCTGCGCCTTGCCCTCGGGTGTGATCCAAGGTTCTGAAACCACTTCTATCGCCAGCCGATCGGATCGTAGCCTTTTTCCTTGAGACAGCGGTCCACGAAATTCTTGAAAACGGGGTCCGGGTCGCCGGACTTCAAAATCGCCCGCGTCGCCCCGGCTGCAGCCCCGCCCGCGGCGCCGGCGGCTGCACCGCGGCCCAGGTTGCCCAGAACGGCGCCGGTGGCCGCACCGACCGCACCCCCCACGGCCGCTCCGCCGGCGGTGTCCTTGGCGATTTCTTCACCCTTGTTGGAGGCGGCGTCGTTGTCGGCCGCGTATTGGATGCAGTCATCGATGTCGGCTTGGGCGGCCGCATGTCCCACCTGTTTCAGGTGGGCGTTGGGGTAGAGCACCGGGCGTTTGTCCGCGCAGGCGGATAGGAGAATGACCATCGTCAGAATGAAACACCGCTTGAAAATTTTCATAAGGATGCCCCCCCCCGAATACGTCGAACAGGATGTTGAAAAAACGCGTCTTGCGCCGTGACCCGGCCTGATGCTTGTTTTTAGCACCTTGCCAAGGTTTTGCGGCCGCCGGCCTCCTGGTTGTTTTCCGCAGCGGCTGTGCCGGAGTGTATAATACGCGCGGAAGGGATTTTTCTCAAGTTTTCCGGTGAAGCGCCGATATGTTTCAGTGACGGGACTCATCTGAGCACCCGATCCGGCACTCTCTATTCGCCGGCCATTTCCAGCGTGAAGGGCGAAACCGTGAACGAGGATAAACTAAGGCTGATCATGGCCCAGGTCAGATCATTCCCGGGCATGCCGGCCACTGCCGCCAAGCTGATGCCGATGCTCCAGAACCCGGACTCCAGTGCGGCTCAGATTGAGGACGTCCTGAAATACGACCCCGGGTTGACGGCGAACATCCTCAAGCTCACCAACTCGGCTTATTTCGGTCTGCCCTCCCGGGTGAGTTCGGTCCGGCAGGCGATCATGCTGCTCGGGTGGAAGCGGCTGCTGCAGCTGGTGATGACGATGTGCATGAGTGTTCTGATGAAGAAACCGCTGCCCGGCTACGGCCTGTCGCGCGGGGAGTTGTGGCGCCATTCGGTTGCCGTCTCGGTGGCGGCGGACGTCCTGGTCAAGTCGTTGTCGATCACCGATGCCGACGAGGTGTTCACGGCCGCACTGCTGCACGACATCGGGAAGCTGGTGCTGGGCGAGTACGTTCAGGAAGACCTGGGAAACATCGAGCAGATGGTGGGCAAGGGCATTTCCTTCGAGGTGGCCGAGTTTGTTGTGCTGGGCACCAACCACGCCCAGATCGGCGCCCGCATCCTCGATAATTGGTCCCTGCCCAAGGAACTCGTGAACGCCGTCAGCTGGCACCACGACCCGGAGCGATGCGAGAACTACTGCATGCTGAGCGACGTGGTGCACGTTGCCAACGTCCTGGGGTGGATGATCGGGTACGGCAACGGCCGCAACGGGCAGCCGGTCGAGCCGGCCTTCGAAGTGATCGACCGCCTGGGGATTCGCGACGGCCACATGGAAAAGCTCGCCGGGAGGACGCTGGAGGAGGTCACGCGGTTGTCAGAGATACTGACGTGACGGATTTTTAAATGTAATCCTTCCACCGCCACTCCAGCCAGCCGTCCTGCACGCTGCAGATCAGGTTTTTCTTCCGGACCGCGTCCGCAATGGCCTCCCGGGTTACGGCCGGCGTTGCGGCGACCATGCCGCTCGCCCGGCCGATGAGGCGCTCCAGGGCGCCGTTGGCGTTGGCGCCGTCCGCCTTCCAACATCCGGCGGTTTCGATGACCTGCTTCATCATCAGATCGTAGACGACAACGATCCGTTCCAGATTGATCAGCTGCTTGGCTTCATCGGCGCCGGCCGTGCCGGTCCGCAGGCGTTCCTTGATTCCGCCGAGATAGCGGTTGAAGCTGTCCTCCCAGTCGATTGCAATCGCGTCGAGCATGCCCCGGGAAACGGTTTCGGTTTCCGTGACGGCGCGGTTGGCGTGGTATTGGGACCAGTTGTCGGTCAGGATGCGGATGCCGTAGGTATTGCTGCGCTCGCGCACTTCCGTTCCGGGAAAGGGGGCGAGCAGGTGGAAACCGTAGAGCAGGCCCAGTTCCTTCAGCTTGCTGCCGAATTCCATGGTTTCCCGGATGGTCTCGGGCGTCTCGCCGGGCAGCCCCAGGATGAAGGAGGCGAACGGGGTCACCCCGGTGCGAGCGCACATCCGGACCGCCTCCACCACCTGCTCCGGGGTGATCCGTTTCTTGATCGTATTCAGGATGGCGCGGTTGGCCGACTCGACGCCGAAACTGACCGCCGTGCACCCGGCCGCCTTCATTTTCGAAAGGATCTCCTCGGACACCGTGTCCACCCGGGCAAACGACGTCCATTGGACCTTCAGACCCCGCCGCAGGATTTCGTCGCACACGGCCGCACAGTGGCCCTTGTCCGCGGTGAAGAGGTCGTCGGCGATGTTGACCTGGTGGAAGCCGAGGCGGCCGATGGACTCGAGCTCATCGACCACCTTGCGGGGGCTGCGATAGCGCACTTTGGCACCGACCATTTTGCGGCCGATACAGAAGATGCATCGGTGGGGGCAGCCGCGGGTGGTGGTCATGCTGATGGGCATTCCCAGCGCGCGGTAGCGGCCGAGGGGCAGGAGGCGGCGCGCCGGCGCCGGCAGGCTGTCCAGATCGGCAATGAATTCGCGGGGCGGGGTGAAGCGGATCGCACCGCCGGCGCGATGGACGATTCCCGCGATGTTCTCGAAGCCGCTGCCGGCGGCAATCGCCCGGGCAAGTTCGACCATCGTCCGTTCCCCTTCCCCCAGCACGGCGACATCCAGAGACGGGCAGGCTTTCAGCGTCTGCGGTGCACTGAAGGTGACATGCGGCCCGCCCATGACCGTCACGGCCTGCGGGCTGTGGCGTTTGACACCGTCGAGAACCGCGATGGCGTGGTCAACGGTCATGGTGACGGCGGTGATGCCTACCAGTTCCGGTTGGAAGTCATCGAGAAGCTTCGCAAGGATTGCCGCGCTGTAGGGGGTGACCACCAGGTCCAGCACGCGCACTTCGACCCCGGCCGCTTCCAGGGCTGCCGCCAGATAGGCGAGTCCCAGCGGCGGGGAGGGGGTCTCGGAGATGGGGTAGAAGGGGTTGATCAGAAGTGCGCGCATGGGTCACAGGCGGTTGAGGTTGCTGGAAAGAATAGGTCCAATAGGTCCAATAGGACTTATAAAAAAACAGGGGCCCGGCCGCTACGGCACAGGCCCCCTTAACAATTTTCAACGCAACGATCTTAGAACAGCCCGGAGACCGCGCCGGTGTTCACGTCCACGTCGATGCGCCGGAAGGCCGGGTTGGAGCTCGTCCCGGGCATCAGGCTGATGGTGCCGGCGCAGGGGCACAGGAACTTGGCGCCGGAGTAGATCAGGACGTCGCGGATGGGAAGCGTCCAGCCCTTGGGCACGCCCTTGAGCACCGGGTCATGGGTCAGGCTGAGGTGGGTCTTCACCATCATGGTGGCGAAGTCCGCGTACTTGGGATCGGACTCCAGCATCTTGGCCTTGGCCTCGGCATCCGGGGTCCAGGAGACGCCGTCGGCGCCGTAGACCTCCTTGGCGATCAGGGCCACGCGCTCGCGCAGCTTCATCTCCAGCGGATAGAGGAATTTGAATTCCGACTTTTCGTTGCAGGCGTCGATGACGGCGTCGGCCAGCTCGAGCGCGCCTTCGCCGCCCTTCAGCCAGTGCTGGGACTCGGCGCAGCGCGCTCCGGCCGCTTCGGCGGCCTTCTTGACCACCTTCACTTCCGCGTCGGTGTCGGTGTAAAAACGGTTGACGCAGACCACCGGGTTGATGCCGGACTTGCGGATGACGTTGATCAGATGGACCATGTTGGCGCAGCCCTTCTCCACCAGGGCGAGGTTCTCCTTGGTGTACTCCTCGGGCAGGGCCTTGCCGGCCACCACCTTGGGTCCGCCGCCGTGCATCTTGAGGGCGCGGATCGTGGCGGTGAGCACCGAGACATGGGGCTTGAGTCCGCTGTTGCGGCACTTCACGTTCCAGAATTTCTCGAAACCGATGTCGGCGGCAAACCCGGACTCGGTCACGTGGTAGCCAAACATCTTCAACCCGATGCGGTCGGCGATGATCGAGGACTGGCCGACGGCGATGTTGGCGAAGGGACCGGCGTGCACCAGGCAGGGCTGGTACTCGGCCGTGCTCATGAGGGTCGGATTGATGGTGTTGCGCATGAAGGCGGTCATGGCGTTGCCGACCTCGAGATCGCCCGTGGTCACCGGCTTGCCGCTCTTGTCGAAGGCCACCGTGATCGCGTTGAGGCGCTGCTTGAGGTCCGCCAGGTCCTTGATGATCGCGAGGATCGCCATGCATTCGGAGCCGACCGCGATGCCGAATTTGGACTGCATCATGTACCCGTCGGTGCGGCCGCCGATGCCGATGATGATGTTGCGCAGCGACTGGGCACAGAAGTCCATGATCCAGCCCATCTCCACCCGGGTGGGATCGATGTCGAGGCGCCGCATCTTGGTCAGGCGGGCGAGTTGCTCGTCGTTGTAGTTGCGCTCGTGCTGCATGCGCGAGGTCATGGCCACCATGGCCAGGTTGTGGGCGTTCATGATGTCGTTGATGTCGCCGGTCAGCCCCAGGGAGAACTCGGTCATGGGGATCAAGAGCGCGTTGCCGCCGCCGGCCGCCGTGCCCTTGACGTTCATGGTGGGTCCGCCGGAGGGCTGGCGCAGGGCGCCGCCCACGTTCTTGCCGCGCTTGCCCAGGCCTTCCATGAGACCCACGGAGGTGGTGCTCTTGCCCTCGCCGAGCGGGGTCGGGGTGATGGCGGTTACCTCGATGTACTTGCCGTCCGGTTTGTCCTTGAGCCGGTTGATGATCTTGAGAAAGTCCATCTTGGCCAGGCGGCCCATGGGCAGCATTTCGTCCTTCTGCAGGCCCAGCTTCTCGCGCCACTCCTCGGGTGAAGGCATCTTTTTTTCGGCGGCTTCGGAAATCTGCCAGTCGGCCATCTTGGTTGCATCATACGGCATGGGTTAAGTCCTCCTCTTCGTTTGGGGGTTAGAAATTCAGATGCGTGAAACGATTTTGAAGGAAAGCACGTGTCTGTTTCCGGCGGGTGTGCTGAGGTCCGAATCCAGACAATTTGCTGATAACACTTAGGAAAAAATCTATACCATCGGGTTCGGAGTTTGGCAAGAGAATTATTGCACCCGGCTGAGCGCGGAGCCGGGCTGGGCCTGGTGCAGGCGGTAGTAAAAGCCCTGGCGCGCCATCAGCTCCGGGTGCGATCCGGATTCGATGATCCGCCCCCGGTTCATCACCAGGATGCGTTGGGCATTGCGCACGGTGGACAGGCGGTGGGCGACGACCAGAGCGGTGCGCTGCCGCATCAGCCGCTCCAGGGCCTGCTGGATCAGGAGCTCGGTCTGGGAGTCGATGGAGGAGGTGGCCTCGTCGAACAGGATCAGTTGGGGGCTGCGGGCGAAGGCCCGGGCGATCGCGATGAGCTGACGCTCGCCGCTCGAGATCAGGCTGCCGCTCTCGCCGAGCACCGTGTCCAGCCCATGCGGGAGCCGGCCGACCAACCCGTTCAGGTTGGCGGCGGCGATGACCTCCTCCGCCCGGACCGCCGCCGGCCCATCCGCCCCGTCGAAGACGTTTTCGCGGATGGTGCCCGAGAACAGGAAGGGCTCCTGCATGACCAGGGCCATTTTATTCCGGAACACCGCACTCGGGTATTCACGCAGGTCGCGGCCGTTGAGCAGGATGCGGCCGGCCGTGGGGTCGTACAACCGCGGAATCAGGCTGATGAGCGAGGTCTTGCCGGCGCCGGTAGCGCCCACCACGGCCACGGTCTCCCCCCGGCGGAGGTTGAAACAGACCTGTTTCAGCACCGGTTCGCCCGTGACGTAGCGAAAATCGACGTTGTCGAAGCGAATCTCCTCGAACCGGTCAAGCTCCGGAAAACAACCGCCGGGCGGCGGGCTGGGCTGCGGCAGCACCGTGGTGGTGTCCAGAACGAGAAAGATGCGCTCGGCGGACGCCATGGCGTTTTGCACGATGTTGTATTTCTCCGCCAGGTCGCGCAGCGGCCGGTAGAACATACGGATGTAGGAGACGAAGGCCACCAGTGCTCCCAGGCTGAGGGTCTCGTCCAGCACGCGGTTGCCGCCGTACCAGACGATGAGGGCTACGCTGATGACGGCGAGCACCTCGATGAGCGGCAGGAACACGGCCAGCACGCGGATCTGGCGCATCCCGGCCAGGTAGTTTTCGTGGTTGAGCGCCGCGAAGCGGCGGGAATTGTTCGCCTCCTGGCGGAAGAGCTGGAGGACGCGCATGCCGCCGATGGTTTCGGAAAACCGCGTATTGATCTCGGCCACCTGCACGCGCAGGATGCGGAAGATGTCCCGGGCGTGTTTCGAGAAGCCGATCGAGGCGGCCGCTACCAGCGGCAGCACGGCGAAGGTCACCAGCGCCAGCCTCCAGTTCAGCGCCAGCATCACGGCGGCGATGCCGGCGAGCAGCACCAGGTCCTTGAAGACGAAGGAGACGAAAGAGGTGAACAACTCGTACATGTTCTGGATGTCGCTGGTGACACGCGTTACCAGGCGGCCTACGGGGTTGCGGGTGAAAAATTCCAGCGCCAGATCCTGAAGGTGGCCATAGAGTCGCATGCGCAGGTCGTGCATCATCCGCTGGCCGGCGTATTCCATGACCATCGCCTGGGCAAAATTGAGGAGGAAGTCCAGGATCACCAGCACCAGAAAAATCGCGGCGAGCCCCGTCAGGCCCGCCAGGTCGTTTTGACGCAACCGGGCCAGGTCCGCCGGCTCCATGCGGGGCAGGTCCGCGAAGGCGATGCGGGCGGTGTTGCCGTCGATCCCGGCAAGCCCGGGGTATTTTCCGATCACCGCGGCCACGGCCGGGTCGGAAAGGTCGATGCTGAGGTAGCGCTCGGCCGGCGGCCCCGGGCGGGTGTCCGGGGCGCCGGCCGCCGGCGGGACGATGTAGCGGTCGATGGCGAGCTTGGTCACATACGGCAGGGCCAGGTCGATGAGCGTGATCAGCACCACCAGGCCGATGGACCAGACGATCAGGCGGCGGTGCGGACGGGTGAAGGGGCGCAGCCGCCGCAGCAGCCTGAGGTCATAGGGTTTGCCCAGGCGGGTCTCTTCAAAGTAGTCCTGATCAGGACGCATCGCCGCCCTCTTCGACTTCCTGGAGCCGGTAGGTGCCGGCATAGTATCTGTTGGTCGCCAGCAGGTCCGCGTGGTTCCCGGACTGCACCACCCGGCCGCCGTCGAGCACGAGGATGCGGTCGGCAAACCGCACGGCGGACAGGCGGTGCGAGACGATGAGGATCGTGCGCGCGCCCGCCAGGCCGCGGATGGCCTGGGTGATCCGGGCGCCGGTTTCGAAATCCACCTGGCTGATGGGGTCGTCCAGGATCATGACGGGAGCCGGCGTCAGCAGGCAGCGGGCGAGAGCGACGCGCTGCTTCTGCCCGCCGGAGAGCATGACCCCCCGCTCGCCGACCACCGTGTCGAAGCCCTGGGGGAACAGGCGGACCGTGTCGAGCAGGGCGGCGGCGCGGGCGGCCGCGGTGAGCCGCTCGTCGTCAACCCCGGGATCGCCGAAGGCGATGTTGTCGCGCAGGGTCCCGGCGAACAGGAACGGCTCCTGGGGCATGAAGGCAACGCGGCCGCGCAGCTCCTCGACGGGAACGGAGCGGATGTCCTGTCCGGCAATGAGGATCCGGCCGGCGGCCGGGTCGTACAGCCGGGGGATGAGGCTGAGCAGCGTCGTCTTGCCGCTGCCCGGCGGCCCGACGATGCCGAGCACGGCGCCGGGCTCGATCCGCAGGTCGATGCCGGAAAGGGCCGCCCGGGACTGCGCCGCGTCGCCCCCGGGGTAGGAGAAGTCCACGGCCTCGAAGACGATCGGGCCCGCCGGTCCGCTGAGGGGTCGTGCGCCCGCGGCGGAGCGGATCTCCGGGCGGGTGGCCAGGATCGCATCAACCCGGTCCAGAGACGCGCGCCCCCGCTGGACGAGGTTGGTGACCCACCCCAGCGCCATCATCGGCCACATGAGCAGACCGAGATAGCTGATGAAGGCCACGAAGTCTCCCGGCGTGATCGTGAGCAGGATGGTCCGACGGCCGCCCAGGACCAAGACGAGGGCCATGCTCAGGTTGGTGAGCAGCACCATCATCGGGAAGAAGGCGCCAGTGATCCTCACCAGGCCCAGGTTTTCGTCGACATAGGCCCGGGAGGCCGCCTCGATCTTTTCGGCCTCGGCCCTCTTGCGGTTGTGGGCCTTTATCAGGCGGATGCCGGCGACCCGTTCGCGGACGGCCTCCGTCAAATCCGAGAACGAGGCCTGCACCGACCGGTAGCGGCGGTGCATCCGGCGGCTGAAAAAGCGCGCGGCGACCGCGATGAACGGCATCGGGATGAGGACAACGCCGGTCAGGGTGGGGTCGATGTAGAGCATGAAGCCGATGGCGGCCGCGCCCATGACCACGGCGTCGTTCAGGGCCACCAGGCCCATGCCGGCCGCCATGCGGATCTGCTGGATGTCGTTCGTGGCGTGGGACATGAGGTCGCCCGTGCGGGTGCGGTCGAAATAGGCGGCGGAAAGGGTCTGCAGATGGTCAAACAGACGGTTGCGCAGGCCCTCCTCGACGCGGCGGGATGTGCCCAGCAGACACAGCCTCCATACGTAGCGAAACACGCCGATCAGCACGGCGATGCCGGCGATGGTGTACGCGTAGTCGAGCAGATGACCGGTCTCGACGCGCAGCAACGTGAGGTCGTCGACCGCCCGCTTGATCACCCGCGGGACGATGAGTTGCAACATGTCGACGAGGATCAGGCAGACCAGGCCGACCAGAATCCGGCACCGGTTTTCGGCGAAATACGGCTTGATGATTGAAATCGAGGACATGGATGCGTGCGGTGCAATTTTGATGGGCTGGTAAAAAATGATGGACCCGTAAAACGTCAGCCAAACCGATGGCTTTGTAAAAAGCCCAAGTTCAAGGCGCGCGAATCCCGTGGAGTGAGGCGTACGTTCAGTACGCCGCAGCGACAACGGGATGAAGCGCAACGCCGAAATTGGGTTTTTTACGAAGCCATCAAAAATGAGTATCACATGAGGGATATGCGGGCAACGGGAAGAAAAAGTGCCGGGAAAATCAGCCCTTCATGCTCGTTGACTTTGACCACCATGGTTGCTATTTTGCCAAAATGGAACTTGGGAATATTGTTGAATATATCGACCGCGAACGAATCCTTTGCGCCGTGGTGCTGGAGGTCAAGCACCAGCGCTTGCGGCTCTTGACCGAGAACAACCGCGAGGTGAACCTCTCCGCCAGCCGACTGTTGCACCGGGACAAGTCCCGGCTTGACGTCTCGATGGGCCGGTCGCGGATGGTGGATGCCCTGAAGGAAGTGGCGAACAAGCGCCGGGCGCTGATCGACAAGGTGATCATCCGGGAGTTGTGGGAGGTGCTGACCGCCGAGCAGCAGTGGGTCGACCTCGAAACCATGACCGCCTTCTGCTTCCCCGATGCTCCGAACGGCGATCACCAGTCGGCGGTCGTCCGGGCTTTTTTTGAGGACCGGCTCTATTTCAAGTTCAACCCGGAGCGGTTTTTCCCAAACTCCGAGGAGCAGGTCGAGCGGCTTTCGGCCCAGCGAAACGAGGAGGCCCGGCGGCAGCGCATCATTGAAAACGGCGGGGAGTGGTTGAGCCGGTTCATTTCCCGGACGGTGCCGGCCGCCGACGATGCACCTCCACCCGAGGTCCTCGACGTCCTGAAGACATACTACCTGTTCGAAAAGGACGGCAGGGACCAATCCCTCGCCCGGGGCATGCTGGAACGGGCGGGCCTGGGGGAGCCGGAGGCGCTCTTCCCGATCCTCGTCAAGCTGGGTGTTTTCGACGAGAACGAGAACATCGACCTGCTGCGGCTGGGGGCCCCCGTGGAATTTCAGCCCGCGGTGCAGCAACAAGCACGGGAGCTGATTGCAGCCTCCGCGGCCGGGGTCGCAGATCCCCGGCGTGAGGACCTGACCGGCCTGGCGCTGATCACGATCGACGGCCAGTCCACCCTGGATTACGACGACGCCCTGAGCCTTGAAACCACCTCCGGCGGATATCGGCTCGGCATTCACATCTCCGATGTCGCTCACTATGTGCGCAAGGACGATCCCATCGACCAGGAAGCCCGCGAACGGGGCAGCTCCATTTACATGGCGGACCACAAGCTCACCATGCTGCCGCCCGTCCTGGCCGAGGGGCTTTGCAGCCTGAGGGCGGGGGAGTTCCGGCCGGCCATCAGCACCCTGGTGGATCTTGGCCCCGACATGGAGATCCGGGGCTGCCGCATTCTGCCCAGCCTTGTGCGGGTCCAAAACCAACTGAGCTATTATGACGTCAATCTGGTGGCGGAGCAGGACCCGCAGGTGATCGCCCTGCGCGGCATCGCCAGGAAGTTTCGCGAGATGCGTCTCAGCGCCGATGCGGTCCACATCTCCGTGCCCGAAATCAACCTCTGGATCGGTGAAAACGGCGAGGTTAACCTCAACCGTGTCAACCGGGAAAGCCCGGGGAGGATGCTGGTTGCGGAAATCATGATCATGGCCAACTGGCTGATGGCCCGGTTTCTCGCGGAGCACAAGATGCCGGCCATCTTCCGGTCCCAGCCCGAGCCGCGCGAGCGGCTTTACCGGCGGGAAGAGGGCACGCTGTTTCAGAACTGGATGCAGCGTCGGCTGCTGAACCGTTTCGTGCTGGGGCACGGGGCTGAAAAGCATTCCGGGCTGGGGCTCGACGCGTATGTCACGGCGACCTCGCCCATCCGCAAGTATTTTGACCTGGTGACCCAGCGGCAGGTGCGGGCAGTTTTCGGCCTGGAAAATCCGTATTCGATCGCGGAGATGGACGGCATCATGCGGTCGCTGGAACTGCCCATGAGCCGCGTCTTCAAGCTCCAGACGTGCCGGCAGCGCTATTGGCTGTTGAAATACCTCGAGCAGCGGGTCGGCCAGAAGGAAGAGGCGATGGTGTTGGTGCGGCGCCACACCAGTTACCAGGTGCTGCTTACCGGTTGCATGCTCGAGTGCGACCTGCCGATCACGGGCTTTCTCGACCTCAAGCCCGAAGACCTCATCCAGGTCACCCTTCAACGGGTGAGCGCACGCAAGGACTTTATTGCACTCACGAGTGGGTGAGGAGCGTTTTTCGCGTTAATTGCGTTGCTTGCGTTCATCGCGTTGAAACGAAAAAAGACTGCACGCTTCCAGCGCGAAAAACGCGATTGAGGCGATGAACGCAAGTAACGCGCTTTACTTCACGCAAATCACCCGGCCGCTGGTGATTTTTTGCAGCTCCTGGGGGGTCAGCCTGAAAACGGCCTGGGGGGTACCGGCAGCGGCCCAGATTTCGGAATAAGTGAGCAGGTCTTCGTCGATGAACACCGCAATCGGTTGCGCGTGGCCCACCGGCGGAACACCACCGATGGTAAACCCCGTCTGTTGACGGACAAAATCGGCATCCGCCTTCAGAACGGGCTCGCCGATGCGCTCGCTCAGCTTTTTTTCGTCGACCCGGTTGGACCCGCTGGTGATGACCAGCACCGCCTGCCGGGTCGTTGCGCCTTTGAACACCAGCGACTTGGCAATCTGCCCCACATCGCAGCCGACAGAGCGGGCGGCGTCCTGGGCGGTGCGGGTCGTCTTGTCCATTTCACGGACTTCGCAGGCGACCCCCAGGATTTTTAAGGCTTCCTGGACCTTGCGGGCACTCGGGCTCAAGGGGTGCGCTGTTTTTCCATTTGACATCGGGGAGATGATTGTCATTATACCTCCTCAGCGGTATGGTGTCCGTAAAGCAGAACTTGACTAAATACGAGACATTATCTAATATAAAGTTTATTTATAAATAGAATTCAGGAGAAATGCATGGGTATCCAGGAGCGCAAGGAAAGAGAAAAAGAACGCCGGCGCCAGCAAATTATGGTCGCCGCCAAACGTGTTTTTTCCGACAGGGGGTTCACCAAAGCCACCATGGAAGACATTGCCCAGGAGGCCGAACTCAGCCCGGGGACCCTCTATCTGTATTTCAAGAACAAAGAAGAGCTTTATGCCTCTCTTTCCCTGCGGATCCTTCAATATCTGCTGCTGCGCATCGAACACGTGAATGCCATCAAGGATGGCGGCCCCGACGAAAAACTGACGGCGCTCTCGGAGGCCATGTACGATGTGTATGAGTTCGACCCGCTCATCATCATCAACATGTTCCACCTTCAGTCCAGCGAGACCCTGAAGAACCTTTCACCCGAACTGCTTGCGGAGATCCAGGATCTCTCGAGCAAATCGATGGGCTCCATCGCCCAGATTTTCAAAGACGGTGTCGCCCAGGGCATTTTCATCGACCGCCACCCGGTTGCACTGGCCGACACGTTCTGGTCCGTTTTTTCCGGCGTCATTCTCTGGCTGACCAGCAAGAAACTGATCGACGAAAGCAAGGATTTCCTCAAGGAAACGCTCGCGGTCGCTTTCGAGGTCTTCCACCGGGGATTGAAGGCCAAATAGGTCACGATCCGGCGGGAGCAGGTGGAGGCAGGGGCCAAGGTGCCGAGGGTTCAAGGGTTCAAGCAAAAACAGAACCCACGGTGCCCTATCCCCATCGTGATCCCACTCAAAGAACCGACCTCGCTCGAATCAGCGTCCGGCCTTCCGCGCAAAGAGCCGGGCAATCTCATCCACCTCAAAGGACCGCCAGCGGGCGGGGCGGCTGTTTCTGACCGCCTCCACGCCGGCGCCTTTCTCCAGCACCGCGCCGATGCATGCTACCGGAATGCCCGCCCGGCGCAAATCCCTCTCGAGACGCTCAGCATGTTTTGGCCGGCAGCATATCAGCAGGCTGCCGGATCCGATCAGTCCGAGGGGGTGCACACCGAGAAGGCGGCAGATCCTGCGGGTTTCCGGAAAAACCGGAATGCGGTCCAGGTCCACTCGCAGCCGGCAGCCGCCGGCAGCACTGAGCTCCTCCAGGGCCGTGGCGATGCCGCCTTCCGTGACGTCGTGCATGGCGCTGGTGCCCGGGCATTGCGCGGCCTGCCGGGCTTCAGGAATAATGCTGATCCGGTCCAGGTAAGCCCGGCAGGACTCTATCTTCGCTGCGCTCATGCCGAGCTTCAGGAGGTGTGAACCGAGTTGCCGGGCGATGATGGCCGTACCTTCCACGGCCGCGGCCTTGGTGAGAAGCACCCGGTCGCCAGGCCGCATGCGCCGCTTATCGATGAGATCGCGCTTGCGGACAGTGCCGGCCATCATCCCGCAAACCACCGGCCGGCTCACCGCATCGGTGATCTCGGTGTGCCCGCCGCACAGCGTAATGCCCCAATGGCGACAGGATTCCCGCAACTCATGCACGACACTCAAAATCAAAGAGGGCGTGCTGCCGACCGGGAACAGAAGGGTCGTCAACAGCCAGCGGGGCAGTGCACCGGCCGTGGCGATGTCGTTGGCGTTGACCAGCACCGCATAGCGTCCGATCGCATCGGTGGCGAAGGTGATGGGGTCCGACTTCAGGACCAGAACCTCCTCCCGGGCCACGTCCACGGCGGCGATGTCCTCGCCGACGCCCGGGTGGATCAGAAGCGCCGGGTCCGCGAACGTGAAGTCATCGAGAAACTCCTGCAAGAGATCATTGGGCAGTTTGCCCGCCGGAAGCGGAACGCCCATGCGGATGAGCCGGTTGAGTTGCGGGAGGTCACCGACCCGATAATCGGCCACCGACCCGGATGAAGCGATCGTCCCGTTCGCGCACCACTCCACCGCAACGGCTGTGGCCTCTTTTGCCAGCCGGAGCATATCGCGATCGGCAGATACCACCATGAACCGTTGCGGATCGGACCGCATGCTGCGGGCCGCAGCCAAAAAGGGGTTCCGCCTCCGGGAGCCCGCACGCGGTACCTCAAGGCAGATGCAGGGGCGGATCTCTTCCGGCCGCAGCTGAAGCCGTTGTTTCAAAAGGCTGCGCACGGCGCTTTCAGCGTGGCGGCTGACGACACCCATGCCAAGGCCTCTTTCCCTCAGCATCTCGACTATACCCTTCGCAAGGGCACGCGACACCCTCCGGCCGCCGGCCGCGGCGGCCAGAGGACCTTCCAAGTCAAACACAACCGTGGTGATGTGAAACGGCCTTTGCATTTTATCGCTCAGACGTTCATAAAGGCGTCTTGATTGCAACTTCTTCAATCCTGATCCATGCATCTTCTCACCGTCAACCATACTTTGACAAGCTGAAATTTCACGGATATGTATTGCGGTATCATTTAAACCCTTTTCCCCGCGGCTTAATGAAAATTCTTCTCATCTACCCCTATTTTCTCGATGCCCGTTTGAACGCCGAGGACATTCAGTCTCCGCCCATGGGCATTTACGACGTGGCGGCCGTGTTGCAGGAGCACGGCCATGCGGTCGAGGTCCTGAACTGGCACGACCGCGCGATCGCCCCGGAGACCATCACCGCAGCGCTGCGGAAGAAAGCCCCGCAGATGATCGGCTTCTCGATCCTGCACGCCAACCGCTGGGGAGGGATCGAGATCGCACGCGCCGCCAAGCGCATCGACCCCGGCATCACCGTCGTTTTCGGCGGCGTGGGAGCGACCCATCTCTGGGAGCACTTCCTGACGCATTTTCCGGAGATCGATTTTATCGTTATGGGTGAAGGCGAACATCCTGTTTTAAGGCTGGTCGCAGCACTCGAGAGCAATGCGCTTGCCGATTCGGAGGAGATCCCCGGACTGGCCTTCCGGAAAAACGACCGACCGTTCAGGACCGCTCCGGCCGAAGCGGTGTGCGACCTCGACGCACTGCCCATGGCCGGCCGGCACTTCGACCTGACGCATGTGTCGTTGACCCGCGGTTGCGTGTCCAACTGCGCCTTCTGTGGATCTCCGGCGTTCTGGGGCCGGCGGGTCCGCTCCCACTCGGCGGACTACTTCGTCGAACAGTTGGCGGTGATGAGGAGCCGGGGCCGGCGTTTTTTTTACGTGAGCGACGACACCTTCACGTTGGACCGGCGCCGAGCGATCGATGTCTGTCGCCAGATCGTCGAGCGTCGGCTCGATATCCATTGGGCTGCAATTTCGCGGGTGGACGCGGTGGACGAGGAGACACTGGCGTGGATGCGCCGGGCAGGGTGCATCCAGATCAGCTACGGAGTGGAAAGCGGATCGGCGGCGATTCGCCGCCAGCTCAACAAGCGGATCCGTGAGCCCCAGATGCTGCGGGCCTTCGAGCTGACCCAGCGCTACGGCATTATGGCCCGGGCCTATTTTATCTACGGCTGTCCGGGTGAAACCCGGGCCACCATCCAGGAAACCATTGATCTGATGCTCCGGATCAAGCCCCTCGGCGCCATTTTCTACATTCTGGATCTCTTCCCCGGGACCGCGCTTTACGCCGACATGCAACGGCGACTGAAATGCACCGACGACATTTGGCTCAAGCGCGTCGAAGACATCATGTACTTCGAGACCGACCCGGCGCTCTCGCAGGAGCAGGTGCTCGAGTACGGCCGCATCCTGCGCGCGGCATATTGGCAGGGTCTGCCGGGATTTGTTCAGGCCCTTGCGCCGACCGACGACCCGGAATTCGCCCCGCTGCATGCCGACTTTTTTTCGAGGCTGGCCATGACCTTCGACCAGGGTGACTTCGCCCGCGTTGAGGCCATACCGGACAAACCGCGGTTGGCCGAAGATCTCTACCGTCGGGCGCTGGGCTATCACCCCGATGCGCGGGCCTATCTCGGCCTCGGCATTCTGTACCAAAAAGCCGGCCGTTACCCGGATTCCGCGGATATCCTGACCTCGGGTTTGTCGCATTTCCCCGATGATGAGCACTTGTCGATATGCCTGGCGGTGAGCCTCATGAACCTGGGGCGGTTCCGACAAGCGCTGGAGCTGCTCGAGCGCCGCCGGAATTCGCCCCGCGCGAAGCAGTTGGCGGCAGCCTGCCGGCAGGCGATGACGTGAACGGCCGCGAAGGCTTCTGGCCGGACGCGGTGGCGGTGACAAGGCGTACCCGCCAAAAGAGGACTGGAACGCTCTGGAGGTAAGACATGGAAATGATAGAGGCGTGGTTTATCGGTCACATCGGCAGCAACCCGCTGGTTCATGGGCTGATCGGAGGGGTCGTCATAACCCTGCTCAACACCTTCGGCGCATTGGGCGTGCTGTTCATCAAGCGCGTGTCCGAAAAGTTTTTGGATGCCTCGCTGGGCTTTTCCGCCGGCGTGATGCTGGTGGCAAGCTTTACAAGCCTGATACTGCCGGGCATCGCGTATGGCGGGATCTGGCCGGTGATGGTCGGCATCGTCATTGGCTTCGTTTTTCTGGACCTGGCCGACCAGTACCTTCCGCATGCGCATTTCATTTCAGGAAAGGAGGGCAAGGCAACGGACCGGGTAAAAGCGGTCTGGCTGTTTATCATCGCCATCACGCTGCACAACATGCCCGAAGGCCTGGCGGTCGGCGTTGCGTTCGGTTCCGGTGATTTGAACGCTGCATTCACCTTGATGATCGCGATCGGTCTGCAGAACATCCCGGAGGGGTTTGCCGTTTCCATCTCTTCGCTGAATGCGGGGCTCGGCAAGAAGTTTTACGCAAGCCTGGTCGGGATCCGGGCGGGCCTGGTAGAAATCCCGCTGGCGGTTCTCGGGGCGTATGCGGTGGTGGCCATGCAAGCCATCCTGCCCTATGCCATGGGGTTTGCCGCCGGGGCGATGCTCTACGTCATCAGCGATGAAATCATACCCGAGACCCACCGGAAGGGACACGAAAGGGCCGCCACCATGGGGCTGATGGCGGGTGCTTTGGTCATGCTGTACTTAGATGTCACCCTCGGATAGTCCGGGCTGAGGGCACTGCGGATCCCAGCTATGCAAATCTCGGCCACAACCGGGGATTTGTACCGGCACGGGTCTACCAAGGCCACAGCCGTTCAAGGCACTCCAGGCTTTCCCGCATGTCATCATCGGGCGGGTGGACTTCCAGGGTCATCACGGGGGGCTGGGTGCGTTCGGCTTTCAGATAGGCGAAAAGCCGGCTAAAATCGATTCGGCCCCGGCCCATGGGCAGATGGTCGTCCTTTTCCCCGAGATTGTCGTGCAGGTGGAGTTGGCCAATGAAGCCGCCCAGGGACGCGAGCCACTCCGCAAGCGGTGCGCCGCCGAAGACGGTCAGGTGCCCGCAGTCCAGGCAGAGCCCGACGCGGCGGGAGCTCAGCTGCTCGAACAGCACCCGGATCTCCTCCGGGCCCTGCTCGTACACATTCTCCAGCATCAGCCGCGAGCCCTCGCGGCTCAGGGCATCGGAGAACCAGGACCAGAACTCGAGGCTGTTGGCCAGCCATTCGTCCCGGAAATACTCGTAACGCTTCCAGTCGTAGCCGGCGTGGGCGACCACGGTGACGGGCCGGAACAGGGGGACCAGCGCCAGCAGTTCCTCAAAGCGCCGCCGGGTCACCTCGCGCACGGCGGGGTCGCTCGAGCCGGCGGACAGATCCACGAACGGCGCATGAAAGGTGACGGTGAGCGCGCTTTTCCGCAGCGTCTCCGCCACGGCGCTGAAGTCGGCCCGCGAAAAACGTTCGAGCGCCCGGGCGTCGAAGACAATCTCGGGGTTGAGGCCGTTGCGGGTGAAATAATCAATGCGGCCGTCCCAGAGTCGACTGAATGAGACATTGACCTGAATCATGCGTCTGATATCATGCATGGGGCTTGACACTCCCGCTGCGATTTACCTTCAAGGGTACTATAGGCAGGTCCGGGGGATCGGGTCAACACGGGAGCCCCGGACCGGCACACCCCGTCGCAGCGGGCAGGGGGATCCATGAACGATTCGGATGGGGTCGACCCATGACCATGCACCTCTTGGATCGCGTTGAAAACGCTCTGACGGCGCTGATGGACACCATTTTTGCGCGGTGGCCGAGGCCATGCCCGGACGCCGGGCGTCTGAAGCACTGCCGGATCGTCGCCCACCGGGGCGCGCACGACAGCCGTCTGACGCTTGAAAACACCCTGGCCGCTTTCGACGCGGCGGTCGCCGCCGGGGTCTGGGGGATCGAGTTCGACATCCGCTGGACCAAGGACCTCCAGCCCGTGGTGATCCACGACGCGGGCTTGCAGCGGGTTTTCGGCGTCCCGCTGACGGTCGCCGAAGCCACGCGGGCCGAACTCCGGCAACGCTGCCCGCACGTGCCGTTCCTTTCGGAGGTCATCCGGCGCTACGGGGGTAAAGCGCACCTCATGGTCGAGATCAAACAGGAGCCCGCCCCGGACCCCGCGCGCCAGAACCGGGTGCTGGGGGAGCTTTTTTCGGGCCTGACACCCGGCCAGGATTTTCACCTGATTTCCCTCGCGCCGCACCGGTTCCGGCCGCTGACGTTTGCCCCGAAATCCGCGCTGGTCCCGATCGCGCGATGGAATCCCGGAGCCTTCGGCCGCCTGGCCGCCCGTGAAGGCTACGGGGGGCTGGCCGGGCATTACGCGGCCGTGGGCCGGTCCGACATCGCGCAGCAGCACGCCGCGGGGCGCAAGGTGGGCACGGGCTATGTTCGCGCGCCCAATTGTCTCTTTCGCGAGCTGAACCGGGGGGTCGACTGGATTTTCTCCAACCACGCCGCCGAGGTTCAAGCACTCTTGCGGCGGCTTCAGTTGGCGGAGAGCTCTTCCGCCTGCTCGCGCCCTTTGCGCTCATCCACGAAATAAAACAGGACGGCCCCCAGCACGAAAAGGAGCAGGATGGAGGCGATGCCCCAGCGCGAGGCGAGCTGACCGATCTCCACCAACTGCTCGGCGCTGGGTGCTTCCGGCATGAGCACCCGGCGCACGGTCAGGCCGACGACACCCATGAGGGTCGGCCCGACAATTGCCGCAAATTTCCCGAGCATGTTGTAGAATCCGTAGAATTCCGCCGCCTGGTTCCGGGGGATGAGCCGGGAGTAATAGGAACGGCTCAGGGCCTGGATCCCGCCCTGGACCGTGCCGATGGCCATGGCCATGATGTAGAACTCCAGCCGGCTCGTCATCCGGGTGCCCCAGAGCGTGACCCCCATGTAGATCCCGAGCGCCAGGAAGATCGATTTGCGCGCCCCCCAGCGCTCGCCCAGTTTTCCGAACGCCAGGGCCGCCGGGAACCCGACGAACTGGACGATCAGCAGCGCCTTGATCAGGTCGGTCGATTCAAGCCCGAGTGATAAGCCGTAGTCCACGGCCATGAGAATGATGGTGTCGACCCCGTCGATGTAAAACCAGTAGGACAGGAGGAAGAGCAGGACGGTCTTGAGGCGGCGGATTTTTTTGAAGGTGCCGGCGAGTTGCCGGAACCCGGCGGCCAGCGCATGGCCTGGCCGGCCGGCGGCGCGCGGTACGGCCCGCTCCGGGACCCAGAAGGCGATGAACAGGGTGAACCCGCCCCACCACAGCGCCACCGAGACGAAAGACAGCCGCACGGCCTGCGCGGCATCCGCAATGCCGAACGCGTGCGGTGAGATCGTCATGGCCACGTTGAGGAGAAACAGCAGCCCCCCGCCCAAGTAGCCCAGGGCGAATCCCAGGCTCGACACATAGTCGACGCGCTCCGGTGCGGCGACACTCAGCAGCAGCGCATCATAGAACACATTGGCGCCGGCAAAGCCGACGATGCTGATGGCGTAGACCAAAACGGCAAACGCCCACTGTCCCTGGCCGACCCAGTAGAGGCCGGCGGTGGACAGGACTCCGAGGCCGGCGAAGGCGAGCAGGAATTTCTTCTTGGCCGAGGCCCGGTCGGCCACCGCGCCGAGCACGGGTGCCAACAGCGCCATCGCCAGGCCGGCGATGGAGTTGGCGAGCCCGAGCTGGGCCGTGCTCAGGTTCACATCCGCGCCCTGGCTCCAGTATTGCTTGAAAAAGACCGGGAAGAAGCCCGCCATCACCGTGGTGGCGAAGGCGGAATTGGCCCAGTCGTACAAGGCCCAGCCCCAGACGGCCTTTTGGTCTTTGTTCATTTTGTCAACGTCCCACCGGAATCAAAACCAGCGGCACCTCCTCCGGGGGGAGGCCGGCGATTCGGCGCACGTCGCTCTCTTCGAATGCACCGACCACCACGGACCCCAGGCCCAGGGCCACGGCCTGCAGGCTGACGCTCTGGGCCGCATGGCCGGCTTCCATGTCGGTGTAGCGCACGCCGCGTTCGCCGTAGGTGGCCGTCATCCGCGCGTAGACGGCGCTGATCAGCAACACGAGGGGCGCTTTTTCCACGAAGCGCTGGCCCAGTGCCGCCCGGCAGAGTTCCCTGCGCCGGTCCCCCGGCAGGGTCGGGACCAGGGCGTGCTCGCGACAGCGGTAGCGGTAGACCCCGGCGGCCAGCTCCGGCATCAGGCCCACCAGCGCATGGACCTCGAGCGGGTAGAGGGCCCCGGCGGAGGGCGCGGTGCGATGGCCGCGCGCGTTGGTGATCCCCTGGGCCGCCCATAGCAGTTGGGAGAGCTCCGCCAGAAGGAACGCCGTCTGGGCGAACGAGCGCACCGAGCGCCGCGTCAGAAGGGCCTGCTCGACCGCGACCTCTCCGGTGAACTCGGGTTGGGGCAGCCTCACGATCGCCGGCGTCGGCATGGAAGGGGTCACCTCGGACACTCCTCAGTCGTTTCCGTTGGCCGTCATGATGCGCTGATGCAGGCGCTCGGCCCGGAGCAGAAACGTTTCGAGCTTGGCATTGATCAGCTGGGGGAACGGCGAGCCGTCGCTTTCGATGGCCAAAAACGGCAAATCTTCGATATCGGTCAGGACCGCGCGCAGGGTGGGGTTGGCCGGATCGGCCTGCCGTTTGCCAACGGCCGTCATGGCCTCGCCCAGGATGGCTTCGGACAGGCGGTTCGGCATGCAGCCGAAAGGCCCGATGGCGATGACGCCGCAGGCGTGGTCGACAATCTCGGAGATGGCCCCGCCCACCGTGAGGACGGCTTCGCCGGCGAGGTTGGACGACAGATAGGGCCTGGCGTGTCGAATGAGGGTGGCGACATCCGGCGATTCGGCGGTAATCAGCCCCGATCGGGACAGGATGGACTTGATCCGTCTTTCGTAATTCGCCTGAAAAACATTGCGCAGTTTGAGGCCGAGCTTCTGCCAGAGCGTCAACGGGTTCTGGTTGAAGCCGTGGCTGACCATGTAGTTGCAGTAGTGCACCCACTCGGCCACCGGCGCGCAGACGGCGGCGAACCCCTTCTCCGCCAGGCGCTCGGTCAGGTACTGGCGGGAGAGGGCGTCGCGGCGGACGAAGATCTCCCCGGACAGGGAGATGGTGGGCACGCTGCGCGGCGGGCGCTTGAGCGCAAGGGTGCGCAGGCGCTCGGCGCAGGCGGCGAGCCGGCCGGTCAGGACCTCGAAATCCCCCTGTTCCATGGCGTGCAGGATCCCGGCCCACTCATCGGAGTACACGGCCATGGCGGCCGCAGGGTCTGCGGCGTTCGCCAGCAGCATCGAGCGGATGTCCTCCATGACGTCCGAGACGATCACCGCCCACCAGGCGTGCCGCTCGAAGTGCTTGTCCATGCCGACGTAGGAGTTGTCGGAGGAGAGTGTCAACAGCGCCACGTCCGGTATCTCGAGGCGCCGGATCAGGTCCTCCATGTAAATGGCGTATTGGCCGAAGCGGCAGGGGCCGCATCCGGTCGGCATGAAATAGACCAGGACCTCATCGGGGCGCTTGCCGTTGTGGATGTAGCTCAGCAGCGTTCCAGTGGTCAGAATCAGCGGCAGGCACTCCTTGCAGGAGGTGTTGGCGCGGCCGAGCTTGAGGATGGCCTCGTCGTTTTCGCGGTGGGCCTTGGCGTGCAGGCCGTACCCCTTCAGGATGGCGGCAAAGGCTTCGCTGCCGAGTTTGCCCATGGAGGGGATGAGCACGGTGACCCGCGGGTCGGTCATCGGCAGGGTGTCGCCGGCCGAGGTGAGGACCTGGGCTGCGCCGCGATCGAGAATCGTGCGCGCCGGCGTGAAGGCGCTCGGTCGCGGCGGGATGAGGCGCCGCGCCAGCAACTGGCGGTAGGCCTTGACGATGTCGAGGAAGGCCTCCACCCGGGTCTCCAGGCCGGCATCCGCCGTGTGGCTGTCGAGCTCCAAGGTGAGGGAGGGCTTGCGGCCCATGATGTCGCGGAAAAAGCCGATGAGGAACGAGTCCGGGCCGCACGAAAAATTGGTGATGTAGGTGGCGAAGAGCTGGGGGTGCTTTTCCACCGCCCGCGCGGCCCTCATGATGAGCTTGCCCATGCCCCAGTACATGTGTCGCTTGGAACGCTCCGCTTCCAGGTCCAGGAAGTCGAGCGGTATGACCGTAATTCCGCGCGAGGCGAACTTGTGCGGGATGCCCATGTGGGCCTCCTCGGCGAAGCCGCTGTACGGCCGCGACAGGATGACCACGGCCAGTTTCTCCGGGTCGGCCTGAAGCTCGGCCAGCACGCGCCGGCCGGCCGCTTTCATCTCGGCGAAGCAGTCGCGTTGGCGTTTCAAGGCGGCGGCAAAGGCTGCACGCGCCGCCGGCCGGTTCACCCCCATGCGCCGGGCCGCCTCCAGCAGCGGCCCCTCGGCGCTGGCAAGCCCGGCCGAGAGGTCCATGAGCGGCGTCAGCAGCTGCGTACCGCGTCGGCCCAGCCGTTCGATGGCCTGCCGGAAGGAGCTCTGCAGGTAGAAGGTCTCCCCCTGCACCAGGGGGCAGACCTGGGATTGGCGGCTGTCGTCGTCCCTTAGGTTCGGGACGGCCTTGAAGTGGGGCAGAAAGATGAACTCCGGCGGGTCGGCGCTTTCCAGCAGGCAGTGGAAAAAGCCGTGGGCCAGTTCCACCGGGTAGCAAAAGGCTGCGCCGCGCTGGTCGACCCCCTCCGGCGATGGGTGTTCAGGCAGGATGATCTCAAAACCCAGGGCGCTGAAGAAATGGGAATAGAGCGGGTAGTAGGTGTTGACGAGAAAGCTGCGGTTGAGGCCGACCCGGCCTCGGGGCGCGCCCACAGTCCCCCGGCCGGCCGGCACGCCGTAAGTTTCGAACACGAGCTGCCGGCGTAAACTCACCAGATCGAGCCGGTCGATATCGTAGTGCACGTTGTGGCGCAGGTTGTAATAGCGGTTGCAGGCCCCGCCGAACGGGTACTTCCGGTGCTCCACCTCGATGACGGCGATGGGGCAGCGCCGGTCGCATCTCTGCTCACCGCCGCGACACGTGAACGCCTTGCCGTGGGCGACCTCGCGGCCGGCGAGGGTGGCGAGGTCGAAGTGCTGTTCGGCCATGAGGCCGTTTTCGATCCGCTTCTGGACCGCGAGCGCCACACCGAAGGCCCCCATCAGGCCGGGCTCCGGCGGGACGATGATGGGTTTGCCGACCAGGGCGGCCATGGCCAGGGGCACGGCACGGTTGTAGCACACCCCTCCCTGCATGAAGACTTTCTCGCCCACGGGCCGGTTGCCCTTGACGCGGTTCGCGTAGTTCATGCAGATCGAGTACACCAGTCCGGCCACGATGTCCGCGTGGGCGACACCCTCGTGGATGGCGTTCTTGATGTCGGATGCGATGAAAGCGGCGCACTGGTCGTTGAAGTTGGGGGGGCGCCGGCCCTTCAGGGCGATCTCGGCGATCTCCTCCATTTGCACCCCGAGGGTCTCCAGGGCCGATTCCTCTAAGAAAGAGCCCGTTCCTGCCGAGCAGGCTTCGTTCATGGCGTAATCGGAAGGGACCGAGTTGGTGATGTAGGTGTACTTGGCGTCCTGGCCGCCGATTTCGAAAAGGGTGTCCACCCGGGGGTCGAAATAGACCGCGGCCGTAGCGTGGGCGATGATCTCGTTGATGACGCCGTCCGTGAGGGCGTGCAGCCCCGCGATCTGCCGGCCCGACCCGCACACCCCCAGGCCCGCGATGCGGATCGCCTCCGGGTTCACCTGCCGCCGCACCTGCTCGAGGGTCGCGCGGTAGCACTGGCGCGATGCACCCACCGGGTCGCCGTTCGTGCGCAGGTACGCCGAGGCCAGAAAGGCGTGGTCGGAGCGCCGCAGCAGCACCGACTTGGTGGTGGTGGAGCCCACGTCGAGGCCCAGGATGCAGTCATCTCCCGGCCGGAGGGCGCCGCGGTCGATGGTTTTGAACTCCACCATGCCGGAGAAATCAGCGAGCGGCGCGAGGCTGGCGAAGACGTGGGCCCCGTCGGCAAAAAGCGCGTCGACCCCGGTGAAGGGGGCGGTTTCGTGGGACAGGGCCCACAGGGCGGCCCCCAGCGCCTCCAGGTAGGGCGCCTGCACCGGCACGATCAGACCCGGGATCTCCGCGCGCAGGTATTCGATCATCATGCGGTTCCGGGCTGTGCCGCCGACCACCATGATGTCGCGGCGCTCCACCTTCTTGAGCAGTTCGAGGACCTTGTTGGCCATCATCTTGCACAGGCCGGCAGCGACCTGGGCCTTGGGGATGCCCTTGTTCGTGGCGTGGGTGCAGTCGGACTTGCAGAACACCGAGCAGCGCCCCGACACGTGGTGCGGGGTTTGCACCGCCGCCCACTGGGCGGCCTCTTCCAGGCTGACGCTCATGCGCCGCAGTTGCTGCAGGAAAAACTCGCCGGTGCCGGAGGCGCACTTGTTGCCGGTGACGACGTTGCGGATGCGCCCGGCCCGGTCCAGCACGTAGACCATGAAGGTCTCGCCGCCGGCGGACACCACGGCCGGGCAGTCGATTTCGGGGGGCTTGACGAAGGGGTAGGCGGTTTCGAGCGCCTCGGGCTCCGAGACGGAGGTCAGGTTGACAAACCGGCAGAACTTGCGGCCGGTAACGGCGATCCGGTCGAACGCGCCCATGTCCAGACCTGCCAGCGCCCGGACCAGGGTGCGCTTGGGGTCCCCCTCGTGCGTGTGAAGGGAATGCTGGATGATGCGCGGCGAAGGCATCCCGGGGGCGTCCAGGTCCTGTTCCACCTGGACCAGGGAAACCGTGGAAGCGCCCATGCAGATTCCCAGCGCTTTCATTGTGTTGGCCATGGTTGCCTTCGGCGTTACGGAATGCCGGCGGGTTTGGCGCGGGTCTCGCGGTCGGCCTCTTGCGGGTCGATCCGCCAGGTGATGAACGGCGAGATCGCATAAAAGAGCATGCCGGCCAAAAACAGATACCCGTAGAAGGGGGTGAACACCGAACACAGCAGCAGGATGAGGCCGCTGCGGGTTATCCAGGGGTGCCGGCTCATGAAGCGTCCGATGTGGATGTAGCGGAGCGGGTAGAGGTTCATGACGGCGCTGGAGGCGATCATCATCCCGCAGGAAGAAACCGCCCAGAACCGCTCCCAGTCCGGGGCGTCGTCCGGGACCTGGTTGAAGATGATCAGCGGTGCGATGGCGAGCAGGGCGGCCGCCGGGGTCGGCATGCCTTTGAAGAACCCGGGAATGGGAGCCTTGTCCAGGGTGAAATACACCAGGCGGCCGATGCCGGCCAGGGCATAGACCGAGGCGATCCAGCCGATGGGGAACTTCTGGACGAACGGGTCGGGATAGTCCGACAAGGCGATGTAGAAGATCCAGGCCGGGGCGATGCAGAAACTGACGGCGTCGGAGATGTCGTCGAGCAGCCCCCCCAGGCTCACGGCCCGGGGTTGGCGCACCTCGCCGGGCAGGGGTTCGGTCAGGCCGAGCCGGCGGGCGACCGCGCCGTCCAGTTTGTCGAACAAGGCGGCCCCGATCAGGAACAGCGACGCCTCGCGCATGCGCTCCTGGTAGGCGAAAAAAACCGCCAACAGCCCCATCATGGCGTTCATCACCGTCAAGGCGTTCGGGAAGAAGGCCAGGATCCTGCGGCGCAGGACCTGGTTGCCGAGGCATAGCTCATCCAGACAGAGGGCCCCGTATCGCCGGATGAGGCTCGCGATGGAGGCGAAGTTGATGATGAAGAAGATGATCTCGATGAAGAACATCGTGCGCAGCGGCGTGTTGCCCAGCTTCGACACCCAGTCGTACAGAAGGGAGGGGGAGCCGTTCGGGATATAGAAAGCGTAGGCGTAGAGCAGGGCGCCGACGGGGGCGGCCACGATCGTCCGCAGTCGGGCAAACTCGCGGTATTCGATCTCCTGCTCGAAGCGCAACGCCACCCCGCGCATGAAGTGGGCGAAGTTGTCCCGCACCAGCACCGTCACCGCCAGGAACAGCACCAGGATGGCGTGCAAAAGCTCGGTCTTCTTGGGGTCCGATACGACGTAGTGCAGCCGCCACATGGTGCCGACCGCCACCAGCGGAAAAATGATCGAGTAGACGAGCTTGTCCAGGATGCGGTCGGCCAGTTCGGCCATCTGGGGGTGGGGATAGTGGCGCGCGGCAAACCAGCCGTCGACCAGGTCGAAGGTCATGGCGATCAGCAGCAGAATGACCCCGAGCGTGTACAGGGCAGAGTTGCGGTCCCACATCACGGCCACTGCGCACAGCATGCCCCCGAACACGAGCGGCAGGCGCCCGTAAACCAGGATGGCCGTGATCTTCTGCGGGATGCGGCGGTGGTTGTCGGTCATGGGAACACCCTGCTAAGTGAAACTGCCGGTGGTCGACCCGGTAAACGCAGCCTCACATATAGGAAATCGGGCATGTGAAGTCAAGGAGTCGCCCGCTTTCGGCCGGTCGAGATCGGGGTTGATTGTTGGGGTGGATATCAGTTAAGGATGATGGCTTCGTAAATAGGCCAATTTCGGCGTTGCGCTTCAGCGCGGTGTCGCTGCGGCGTACTGGAAGTACGCCTCACTCCACGCGATGCGCGCGCCTTGAACTTGGCCTCTTTACAAAGCCATCGATTCGGATGGCTTTTTACGAAATCGTCAACCGTGTGCCGTGTGCCGGTAGCGCCCATGTCCTCACCCGCATACAAAAACGTCGGCATTGCCTCGCTGATCATGATGGGCTCGGTGTTCCTGAGCCGCGTCGTCGGCCTTCTGCGCGAGATGAGCATCGCCTACGTGGGCGGTGCCGGACACGAGGTGGATGCCTACCAGATCGCGTTCATCCTTCCGGAAGTGCTCAACCACATCCTGGCCAGCGGTTTCCTGTCCGTGACGTTCATCCCGATTTTTACCCGCCACCTGGTCGAGCAGCGCGAGGACGAGGCCTGGCGCTCCTTCTCCATCATCCTGTGCGTTTTCGGCGCCGGCGCCGTGGCGGGGACCGCAGTCGCCATGGTGTTCGCGCCGCTCCTGGTGTCGCTCGCAGCACCGGGCCTGCAGGAGACCGACGTTTTCGAGGCGGCCGTGCGCATGACCCGCATCATCCTGCCGGCGCAGATCGCGTTTTTCGCGGGCGGGCTGCTCATGGCGGTCCAGTTCGCGCGCGGGCGGTTTTTCCTGCCGGCCCTGGCCCCGCTGATCTACAACCTGGGCATTATCGCCGGCGGCCTGTTGCTGAGGCCCTGGCTGGGGGTGGAGGGGTTCGCGTGGGGGGTGCTGGTCGGGGCCTTCCTGGGCAACTTCGCCGTGCAGCTCGCAGGGGCGCGCCGGCTCGGGCTGCGGTTTCGGCCCGCCTGGAGCTGGACGCACCCCGATCTGAAGGAATACGTCCGGCTTACGCTGCCGCTCATGCTGGGCCTGACCATGACCTTTTCCACGGAATTCCTTTTTCGCTGCTTCGGCTCCTACCTGCCCGCCGGCGGCATTGCGGTGCTGAACTTCAGCCTGCGGGTGATGCTCATCCTGGTGGGGCTCTTCGGCCAGGCCGTGGGCATTGCCTCCTTTCCGACCATGGCGCGCCTGGCGGCGGAGAACAACCTGCCCGAGCTGAACCGGCTGCTGAACCGCACCCTGCGCTACCTGGCGCTGCTCATCCCGGTGGCGGCCATGCTCATGGTGCTGAGCCGCGAAGTCGTGCGCATCCTCTTTCAGCGGGGGCGTTTCGACCCGGCCGCCACGACGCTCACGGCCGAGGTCCTCGTGTGGTTCCTGGCCGGGGCGTTTGCGTTTGCGGCCTACACGGTGGTCGTTCGGGGCTACTACGCCGCCCGCAACACCCTGGTCCCCGCGCTGTTCGGGACCGGCGCGGTCCTGGCCAGCATCCCGGTCTACTTTTTGGGGATGCACGTGATGGGGACCAGCGGTATCGCCGCGGCGGTGTCGCTGTCGGGAATCCTGCAGGTCGCCGTCTTGTACCACCTGTGGAGCCGTCGCAGCGGGAACGCCGGCCAGGGCGGGGTCTACGGGTTTTACCTCAAGATGGGCCTTCTGGGCGTGGGGGTGGCGGCGGTCCTGGCGGCGTTCCGGGAGCTGTTGCTCTCGGTGTTCGATGCGGCGAGTCTTGCCGGCAGCCTCGCGGTCTCGGCCCTGGTGGGAGTGGCGTTTGCCGGGCTCATGCTGCTTTCGGGCTACGGGTTGAAGATCCCCGAGATCACCGACCTCACGGGTCGGCTCGTCCAGGCGATTCAGCGCAAGTACTTAAAAAAGACAACCTGAAAGGAGGCCTCGCATGCGACTGACCGGAAAACGGATCGCGTTCCTCCTCGCCGGAGGGGTCGAAGAGCTCGAATTTTTTGGTCCCTTCATGCGCCTTCAAGAGGAAGGCGCCGACGTCATCGCCGCCGGGATCGACCTCAAGCCGATCGCTCAAATGGATTGATCCACCATTTCGGTGATCATCCGTTCGACCCCTTCCGGCCCCTCCCGCCGCTGGACCTCGTCGATCAGGGACCGGATCTTGCTGCAGGTGGCGGGGTCGGCCGCCAGGTCGCCGGTCGAGCGGAAGGCGCCGCCCCGGCGGCCCACCCGGAAGACCAGCCGGTCCGGCTCCGGCAGGGACTGGTAGGCCCTCACGGCTTCGAGCATTTTCGGCTTGTCCCCCGGCAATTTCCCGGAGACATCCTCCAGCAGGTTCATCATGTGGTCGCTCGCGACGGTGCTGGTGATGCCGTCCAGGTTTTCGATGAACACCCGGATCTCTTCGACCAGCATGTCGTCGGTCAGCATGCGGAAGCTGCCGTCCGCGAGCTGCGCGCGAAGCGGCACCCGCGCCGGGACCCTCAAGCTGCGCAACCGGATGAAATGCGGGTTGATGCGGTTGAGCACGCGGGCGGTCTCCACGGCGTGCTCGCGCCACAGGGTCTGCCCGCCGAGTCCCGGCATGACGTACTCGGAAACCTCCATGCCCGCTTCGATGAGCCGGCGCCCGGCCTCCACCTGCTGCTCGGCGGTCACTCCTTTTTTCACCAGCTTCAGGACCGCATCGGAGCCGGATTCGAGCCCGATGTGCACCCGGTCGAGGCCGGCTTCCCGAATCCGCTTCAGCGCGTCGGCCGGCTTGCGGGCGACCGTGCGGGAGCGCGAATAGGTGGTCACCCGCTTGATCTCCGGGAAGGTGCGGCGCAAAAACGTGAGC
>DATITS010000356.1:0-9537 GCA_035467535.1 Desulfobacterales bacterium | reverse complement strand
CCCAGAAGCTCTTTGAGCAGAGCTGCCATATCACGAGCGTCGTTGACACACCCCTGCAGAGCTGCTGCAGGGAGGTTTTTAAAGTTGTTGATTCCGACACACAGCGCTCTTCGATTGCTTGCCATAATTCGCCTCCTTTTGTGATGTGCGTTTGCTTCCTGCTTCTCAGGTGGACAATTTCGACGCTGAAGATGGTGGTACGCCTGCGAGAAAAGTTGTGCTGTCGCACGGGACACCTTCTTCTGCAGAAGGTTTGATGAAATCAAGGATGAGGAAAGTAAGACTGAAACTATACCAGAATCCGTTTCAGGCCCGGAGGATATCGAGCAGTTTTATAGTTAGGCTGAAAACTATATTAACGTGCGGGAAAAATCAATAAATATTCAAAACAATTTCCGATCAATCCGGAAGCAAGTCGTAAAAAAAGCGCATTACATCCGAGCGCGTGAGGATGCCGATCACCCTGCCGTTTTCGACCACCGGCAGGCGCCCTACGTCATGCTTGACCATGATCGCGGCGGCCCGCATCGGGCTGTTGCCCGGCGCGATGGTCAGCACCGCCTTCGACATGAAGGCTTTGACCGGCGACTTCAGCTGGGAGTCCTTGCGCACCCGCCGGAAGTCGCGGCGTGAGATCATCCCGACGATCCGGCCGTCGTCGACCACCGGGATCCCCGTGATTCCCTTGTGACGCAGCATCATGGCGACCTCTTCCATGCTGGTTTGGGAAGCAACCGTGCTCACGGGGAAAGACATCAGGTCGCTGATCTGCACCGATGACTGCTGGTTGCCCTGGATCAGCTTCCGGATCCACTGCTCCACCGCGGCCGGGTGGACCGCCTTGAGTTGGGCCGACCCGGCGCGGGGATGGCCGCCGCCGCCCATGCTGCGCATGATTGCGCCCACGTCAAACCCATCGGCCTGGCTGCGGCCGATCACCATGCAGCGGCCCTGCTCGGGCTCGGAAAAAATACCGAAGGCGGCATCGACGTTGAGGATCTCCATGGCCATCCGCACGACCACTGCCAGACCGTCGACATGACCCCCAATGCGGACCTGGTTGATGCTCACGCGGTGCCCCTTGATTTTCGAGCGCTCGGCTTTTTGCAGCATCTGGAACAGGATCGCCTTGTGCCTCTCGCTGTAGGCCGGCTTCAGAAAGGTGCCCAGAATGATCAGATCCGCCCGACGCTCCAGGAGCCAGCCGGCGGCGTGGGCGTCTTCGGCGGTAGTGGACGGGAAGGTGAGATTGCCGGTGTCTTCGTAGATGCCCGCCAGAAGCAGGGTGGCCTGCATCGGCGTCAGGCGTTTTCGCTTTTTCTTCAGCTCCCGCACCAGCAGGGTGGTGGTGGCGCCGACCGTCTCGATGCAACTCCACGAGGGGCGAATCGACCCGGTTTCGATATGATGGTCCCACAGGAGAATCTCGATCCCGTTGCGGTTTTCGAGCGGCTCCATCCGGTCCAGGCGGTTCCAGCTGTTCACATCGACGACGATCAGCCGGTCCACCGCCTTCAGGTCCACGTCAGGGGCCGTGTGCGTTATAAAAAGCTCCTTGTGGATGGACAGAAAGGCCTTGACGTTGGGGTTCAGGTTTTTCGGGAGGACCGCCATGGCACCCGGAAAGAGAAGGGTGGCGGCGATGACGGAGGCAAAGCCATCGAAATCGGTGTTCTTGTGCGTCGTGACGATCTGCATATGGCGTCTATTCTATCACATGAGCTTCCGGCCGCACAAGCGCCGTTCGAACCGGACTCCGCGGCAACGGGTTGCGGCAGCTGTGGTTGACAGAAACGTGGGGTTTGATAAAAGTGGCCTGCGAACGTAATCGCCAGGGGGTATCGCCGTGAACAAGGCCATTCTTTCAATTCTGGGACGCGACCGGCCGGGAATCGTCGCCGCGGTCGCGCGGGTGCTGTTCGAACAGGGCTGTAACATCGAAAACGTGAGCCAGACGATGCTGCAAAGCGAGTTTGCCGGCATTTTCATCGTCTCCCTGCCGCACGGACTCACCGTCGAAACGCTGCACGAGGCGCTTTTCAAGCGTTTGTCGATGGTGGGCCTGCACGTGCACACCAAGCCGTGCGAGCCGCCGGAGGCACCCGGTGCGGCCAAGCCGTCCGAGCCCTTCGTCATCACCACCCGGGGCCCGGACCGCAAGGGCCTGGTCTCGGACATGTCACAGGTCATCGCCAGCTACGGGGGCAACATCACCAACCTGCAGGCGGTGTTCAAAGGCGGGAACGACCCCGGGGACAACCTGATGATTTACGAGGTGGATGTCCCCCTGACCATCGACGCGCAGGCGCTTGCCCGCGACCTGCGGGCCAAGGCGGAGACGCTGCACCTCGACATCAACATTCAGCACCGCCATATTTTCGAAACCCTTCACCGCATATGAGACGGGGACACGCATGCTGACGCAACGCGAAATCATCTCCACCCTGGAGATGCTCAAAAACGAACACCTGGATGTGCGCACGGTGACGCTGGGCGTCAGCCTGCTCGATTGCGCCGGGTCCGACCTCCCCCAGGTGCGGCAGCGGGTCGCCGACCGCATCTGCCGCCTGGCAGGCCAACTCGTGCCGGTCTGCGATCGCATCGGTCAGAAATACGGCATCCCCGTGGTCAACAAGCGCGTGGCGGTGAGCCCCATCGCCGTGGTGGGGGCCGCGCTCGCACCGGCCGAAATGGTGGAGTTGGCGCACACCCTGGATGCGGTAGCCCGGGAGATCAACGTGGACTTCATCGGCGGATTCTCCGCCCTGGTCGAAAAGGGCATGGCCCGGGGCGACCGGTCCCTGATTGCGGCCATCCCGGAGGCCCTGGCGACGACCGAGCGCCTGTGCGCCTCCGTCAACGTGGCCTCGACCCGCGCCGGCATCAACATGGATGCGGTCATCCGGATGGGGCAGACGATCAAACGAGCGGCCGGGCTTACCGCCGACCGCGACGGCGCGGCCTGCACCAAGCTGTGCGTGTTCGCCAACATCCCGGAGGACATCCCGTTCATGGCCGGCGCCTACCTCGGCATCGGCGAGGCGGACGCCGTCATCAACGTGGGGGTGAGCGGGCCCGGCGTCGTCAAGAAGGCCATCGACCGGGCGCTCGCTTCCAATCCGGGCATGGACCTGGGGGACATCTCCGAGATGATCAAGCGGACCGCCTACAAAGTCACCCGCGTGGGCGAGCTCATCGGCCGCGAGGTGGCGCAGCAGTTGCGAATCCCCTTCGGTGTGGTGGACCTCTCGCTGGCGCCGACGCCGAACGTGGGGGACAGCGTGGGCGAGATCTTCCAGAGCCTCGGGCTGCTCGCCATCGGTGTACCGGGGACCACCGCAGCACTCGCGCTCCTGAACGACGCCATCAAGAAGGGCGGCGCCTTCGCGAGCGCGCGGGTCGGGGGCCTGAGCGGCGCGTTCATCCCGGTGAGCGAGGACCTCAATATTTCCGAAGCCGCCCGCAACGGACACCTGTGCATAGAGAAGCTCGAGGCCATGACCTGCGTCTGCTCGGTCGGACTGGACATGGTGGCCATCCCCGGCGACACCAGCGCGGAGACGCTCGCGGCCATCATGGCGGATGAAATGGCGATCGGGGTCATCAACAACAAGACCACGGCGACACGGCTGATCCCGGTGCCGGGGAAAAAGGCCGGGGACCAGGCGACCTTCGGCGGTCTGATGGGCCATTCGATCATCCTTCCCGTCAACAATGCCGCCGGAGACAACCCGTTCATCCGCAGAGGCGGGCTCATCCCCGCCCCCATCCACAGTCTAAGGAACTGAGCGCCGAAAACCGAGACGAATGGACACCGCGCACCCAAGCCGACCACCGCTGCCGGGCCCCCAGAGGTGGCCGGTGGTCGCCGACGGCCTTAAATTGGCGGCCTTGGTGGCGGTCCTCAGCGGGCTGATGATCCACGCGACACAGGGCCTGGGGTACCACTGGCAATGGTACCGGATCCCGGCGTATGTCGTCGCGACCACACCGGCCGGGATCGTCTGCGGGCCGCTGCTGCGGGGCCTGGGGGTCACCCTGCAGATCACCGCCGCAAGCCTCGTGCTGGCCTTCCTGATCGGCCTGACGACGGCCCTCATGCGGCTTTCCGGATCGGTCCTCGGCCGGCTTACGGCCCGGACCTATCTGGAGATCGTGCGCAACACCCCCCTGCTCGTCCAGATTTTTTTCATCTACTTTGTCCTGTCCCCGGTGCTGCAGCTGAGCGCCTTTGCCTCGGCCGTGCTGGCGCTCAGCCTGTTTGAGGGCGCCTACGCCTCGGAGATTTTCCGGGCCGGAATCCTCTCGATCCACCGCGGGCAATGGGAAGCCGCCTTCAGTTCCGGGCTGGGCACCTGGCACACCTACCGGCGGGTGATCCTGCCCCAGGCCGTGCGCCGGATTCTGCCGCCGCTGACCAGCCAGGCCATTTCGCTGATCAAGGACTCCGCCCTGGTCAGCACGATCGCCATCTACGACCTGACCATGCAGGGGCAGGCCATCATCGCCGAAACCTATCTGGTGTTCGAAGTCTGGTTCACCGTCGCCGCCCTCTATCTGGTGATCACGCTGGCGCTCTCGCTCACGGTGACCCTCATGGAGAAAATGCTTACCGTAAAACGTTGATCCTTGTCGTATTCACCACCACACGCTGCCACCCCAAGGAGGAGTCATGAACAGACGCTGCGTTCTCTTTATCATGGCCGTGGTCGCCATCGCGATCGTGTGCGGTGCTTCGGGCGTTGCCGTTTCCGGCGACTTGCAGCAGAAGCTGGTTGAGGAGAGCACCATCGAGCAGGTGGCCCGACGCGGCCTGCTGCGGGTCGGCATGTCGACCTTCGTGCCGTGGGCGATGACGGACAAGTCCGGCAATCTCATCGGCTTCGAGATCGATGTGGCAACCCGCCTGGCCCAGGACATGGGGGTCAAGGTCGAATTCGTGCCCACCAAGTGGGCGGGCATCATCCCGGCCCTGCTGACAGGCAAATTCGACGTCATCATCGGCGGCCTGGGCATACTCCCCCAGCGCAACCTGAAGGTCAATTTCAGCATCCCCTACGACCACTCGGGAGTCGCCATCGTCGCCCACAAGCAGCTGGCAGCGGGCTTCAACCGCCTGGAGGACTTCAACCGCTCCGACGTGACCGTGGTCGCCCGGCTCGGCTCGACCGCCGCGGCCGCCGCCAACAAGTCCCTGCCGAAGGCCCAGAAGCGCTTCTTCGACGACGAGTCCCAGGTGATCCAGGAGTTGCTGAACGGCAAGGCGCACGCCCTGCTGGCAGGGGCACCGCTGCCGGCATACCAGGCGCTGAAGTACCCCGACCGGCTCTTTCTGCCGCTTCCGGAAACCTTCACCAAAGAGCCGATCGGGTTTGCGCTGCGCAAGGGCGATGTGGACACGCTGAACTTTTTCGACGGCTGGATTCGGGTGGTGGAGGCGGAAGGGTGGCTGGCGGAGCGCAAGCATTACTGGTTTGAGACCAATGCGTGGGAAAGCCTGCTGAAGTGATTCGTCGCAAACCCGCCATCACGCCGATCGATGTCGGAGTGCTGCTGGCACTGCTGGCGGCAGCGGCCTTCGTCGCCTATCGCGTCCGGGTGGGGTTGAACTACCATTGGGACTGGGGGGCGCTGCCCCAGTACTTGCTCCGCTACGACCCGCAGGAGCGGCTCTGGGTGCCCAACGTGCTGCTGCAGGGTTTTTTCATGACCATCCGCCTGAGCGTCTGGGCCACCGCCGGCGCGACACTGATCGGCGTCGCGATGGGACTCTTGCGGGTCAGCCGCAGCCGCTTCACGCGGATGGTGGCCGCCGGCTACGTCGAGCTGACCCGTAACACCCCGCCCCTGGTGCTCGTGTTCATCTTTTACTTCTTCATCGGCGACCAGTTGCTGTCCACGGTGAACCTGGAGGACGCTCTGCGGGGGCAGCCCCCCGCGGTGCAGGCCCTGCTCGCAACGCTTTTAGCCCCGCCGGGCCGTCTCACGGCCTTTCTTTCGGCCGTGCTGACCCTGTCCATTTTCGAAGGGGCATACATCACCGAGATCGTACGGGCGGGCATCCAGTCCATCGAAAAGGAGCAGCGGGAAGCGGCGGCGGCTCAGGGATTCACGCGCTGGCAGCGCCTGCGGCACGTCATCCTGCCGCAGGCGGCGCAACGCGTCCTGCCGCCGCTCGCCGGGCAGTTCATCTCGACCATCAAGGACTCGGCCATCGTTTCCGTCATCTCGATTCAGGAGCTCACCTTCCGGGGCATGGAACTCATGTCGTCCACCTACCTGACCTTCGAGACCTGGATCACCATCACCGGCCTGTACTTCGTCCTGACCTTCGGCTGTGCGCTGGCCGTCGAGCGCCTGGAACTGCGCTGGCGGCGTCAACGCACCTGACTCTGGCGCCCCCGGCCTTCACTTCACGGAGATTACCGGGCAGGGCGCCTGCAGGATGACGAACTGGGCCGTCGAACCCATCAGGATCTTACCCACTTTCGAGCGCCGCTTGACGCCCACGACAATCTCGTCGACCTGGTTGTCCTTGGCGAACTGGACCAAATCCTCACCCGGCGCCATGCCGCGGATCAACAGGTGGGTCTTGCAACCGACCCCTTTCTCTTCGAACATGCTTTGCGCCCACTCCAGGCTGCGCTCGGCGTCCTCGATCTCGCGCTGTTCCTGCTCGGTCCCTTTCTCCATCGATGTGACGACATCGACACTCGCACCGAGCGCCAGCGCATGACTCCGGGCCACCTTGAGCGCCTCCTTGGACGAGTTGCTGCCATCGTAGCCGACCAAAATCTTCATGTCTGTCTCCTTTTGGAATCGGTTGATTCGAATTATTTAATAAAAAAGAGCGAGGCTGTCAAATAGCGGCCGTGCCCCTCGCACCGGATTGCCTGCACACGCCGGATAACTAGTGATTGCGCTGGTATCACTCGGGGACCACCATGAAATGTGTTTCCACGTGAAACGCGCCGACCACGGTCACCGCCCGGCAAAAGGCCCCCTGCCGGCGCGGCCGGGCCGGGTGCATAACCCTTGACACGCAATGTGAATATATTTTACAGGATGACAGGTCTGTTTCGAACGCAGCTCTTCGGGTGTTTGCCCGTCGCGGAAACGGGCTTCTTGCGCTCGCATCGAGGTTGACATCATCATGCCCATGATCTTGGCACCAAAAAATTCCTACCGGCTGGGCCTCATCTCCGATACCCACGGATATCTGCCCTCCGATGCGCTGGAGGTGTTCCGAGCGGTGGATCTGATTCTTCACGCCGGCGACATCGGCTCAGAGGAGATCCTGCGCAGCCTGGAGCAGGCCGCCCCCGTGGTGGCCGTGCGGGGCAACATGGACGGCGGCCCCTGGACGAAGGGCCTGCCTGAAGAACAATCCGTCCGGGCGGGGCCCCTCATCATTCATCTGGTCCACGACCTTCTGCGCTTCCGCCTGGAGCCCGGTCAGGATGCCTGCGCGACGGTGGTCAACGGCCACACCCACCGGCCGCTGGTCGAAAGGAAAAACGGCGTTCTGTTCGTCAACCCGGGCAGCGCCGGGGCCCCGCGCCGCGGGGAGCGCTCCAGCGTCGCACTGCTCGCGGTTTCCGGCGCTTCCGTCGCAGCCGAGCTGATCCGCCTACGCGAATAACCGCCCGCGGCGGTTCACCGCTCGCGTTCGAGAATGAAGATGGCCCGTTCGGACGAGCGGCCGGGAATCGTGTAGGAATGCCGACGCAGCGAAAGCGCTACGCCGAGACTGCCGTTTCCCGCCGCGTTGCGCAGCGCCTCCACCTCCGCCGCCGGCACCCCGCCCTTCAGCGCAAGAATGCGGCCGTGCGGGCCGAGCAGCGGCACCGCCATGCGGACAAACGGCTCGATGGCCGCAAGCGCCCGGCTGACGATCACGTCAAACCGCCCGTGCCGGCCGCAGTGCGCCGCAAGCTCCTCCGCGCGGGCGTGCAGCACCTCTATCCGTTCCAGGCGAAGTTCGCGGATCGCGTGACGCAGGAAACTGACCTTCTTGCGGGAGGCATCGATCAGCGTGGTTTGCAGCCCGGACAGCGCAATGTGCAGGGGGATGCCCGGGAAGCCGCCGCCCGAACCGATGTCGAGCAGAGCGGAATTTTCTGGGATGAAACCCGCCGGGGCCAGCGAATCCAGGTAGTGCGTCAGCGCCATCGGCCGGGGGGCCGTGACGGTCGTCAGGTTGGTGACCCGGTTCCATGCGATCAGTTCTGCGGCGTGGCCTGCGAAAACACGGGTGTGGGCCCGGGTCAGCTCCAGACCAAAGGCCCGGGCCCCCGTGATGAGCAGGTGAGACCACTCGTCCGAGCCGATTTCCATGATGATCCCGGCGCCAGACATCGGCACGCCGACGTTTGGTTACGCCTTGTCCTGTTCCCATTGCCGGCCGCGACAACGGCCTACATGACGCACACGCGTCTGACCTCGGAAATGTCGGTGAGGCCTTGGATGACCTTCATGAGGCCGTCCTGCTTCAGGGTCGACATCCCCTGCTCCATGGCCGCCTTGAAGATTTCTTCCGTGTTGGCCTGCTTCTTGATCATCAGCTTGACCTCGGGCGTGCCCTCCATGAGCTCGTGAATCCCCATGCGGCCCCGGTAGCCCGTGCTGGAGCATGTCTCGCACCCCACGGGTTTGTAAAGCTTGATGTTCTCGGAGTATTCGATCCCCGTCCGGCCAAACCACTCCTTCCCGAAGAGCATCTGCAGTTCTTCGAAATCCTCCCGGTCGAGCACGTATTCCTTGCGGCAGTTGCTGCACAGACGCCGGGTCAGGCGCTGGGCCAGAACGCCGAGGAAGGCGTCGGAGAAGTTCAGGGCGTTGAGCCCCATGTCCAGGAGACGGGTCACGGTCTCGGGAGCACTGTTGGTGTGAAGGGTCGACAAGACCAGGTGGCCGGTCAGCGAGGCTTCGATGCCGATAGAGGCGGTCTCCTCGTCGCGCATTTCGCCGATCATGATCACATCCGGGTCGGCTCGCAGGAACGCCCGCATCACGCGGGCGAAATCGAGGCCGATCTTCGGTCTTACTTCCACCTGCCGGAGTCCCTGCTGGGTGATTTCGATGGGGTCCTCCGCCGTCCATATCTTGACCCCCGCCTTGTTGATGTGGCCCAGGAGCGCATGCAGCGTCGTGGTTTTACCCGAGCCGGTGGGCCCGACGGCCAGCACCAGTCCATAGGGTTTGGCGACGATCCGCTTGATCACCTTTAGGTTGCGCTCGTTGAGGCCCATCTCGTCGATTTTCAGGGCACCGGCAGAGGCGAGCAGCCGCAGGACCACGTCCTCGAAACCGCCGGCCGTGGGTAGAGCCGCGACGCGCAGTTCGAAGGCCGGGACCCCCTTGCGCCGAAACTTGATCTTGCCGTCCTGGGGCAGGCGCCGCTCGGCGATGTCCAGGTTCGACATGATCTTGATCCTGGAGACGATGCCGCGCACCATCGCATTCGGAACCTTCATGTACTCCTGACAGACCCCGTCCATGCGGAAACGGATGGCGGCCGACTTGGTCACCGCGGAG
>DATITS010000355.1:0-15677 GCA_035467535.1 Desulfobacterales bacterium | reverse complement strand
CATGGCTAATGGAACGGTAAAATGGTTCAACAGCGGCAAGGGCTACGGCTTCATCGCCCAGGAAAACGGCCCGGATGTGTTCGTCCATCACTCGGGCATCAACGCAGCCGGTTTCAAAACGCTGAACGAAGGTGACAAGGTCACCTTTGACATTCAGCAGGGCCCCAAAGGACCCTCGGCGGTAAACGTCACCGTCGCATAGGGTCTGCTCCCTAAAATAAAAAAGCAAAAGGGCATTTCCTCAAAGCCTGAGGGAATGCCCTTTCTTTTTACGGGATGGGCTTTCAGTGTCCACTGGATATTTCGGAAACAGCTTGACGTGTCACCCCAGCAGCTACACCCTCCGAAAGCGAGTAACGACCCACTCCTGGCAGCCACGGCAACACCGGCCGTGCGTGCATGATTCAAACGTTATAATATAAGTAAGTTAACGATTGCTATTTCAACGGGGCCCGGAAGAACACGCACTTGGCATCCTTCTTGATTATGAACCAAGGCACGGGTGGTGCGAACGGGCACGCGCGCAGCTTCTGTCGTTGCCGCGAGTCTTTGCCGCTGATGATGCGGGCGCATTGGGCCGCACCACCGGAATCGCAGCGAAGGGCTGATGAACATGCATTTGTTCGAGGGGGCTTTCAATGCGGCCGGACACCGTAGAAGCGGCAGATTCCGTCTCTTCGAGTTTCGCGGGGGAGGCGGTTTCGCCGGCAGATCGGTGTCGCGCCGCCTTTGCCTGCGCGCAGCGGCCCTGCTGCTGTTGATCGCTTTCGGGGTCGCTGGGCCTGCGAAAGGTCAGGATCAGCTGCCGGCGGCGCGGGCCCGGAACCACATAAAAAGTTTTCATGCCGCCAATCGATGGCATGTCAGGGGGGTAGCGATCTCTTCGATCCCTATCCTGTCGAAGCTTTACAGCACGAATAACTACAATCCCCTGTGGATCGATTCGGAAGCCCGGGACCAGCTCGTTCAAGCCGTCTACGCCGTCAAAGACGACGGACTCGACCCCGAGGATTATCACCTGAGCGATTTGCTTCATTTGCAAGCCGAGATCAGGGATTCGGTCAAGCCCGGCACTGAGGCGGTCGCTGACTTCGATCTGTTGTTGACCGACTGTTTTATCCGGCTCGCCTGCCACCTGTCTTACGGCAAGGTCAACCCGAGGAGCCTCAACCCGGCATGGAACTTCGGGTGCTCTATCTCCGAAGGCGACATGGTCTCGGTGCTCCTGAATGCCATTCGCTCCAGCAATGTGTTTGATTTCCTGGACTGCCTGAAACCGCGGGTTCCTTACTATCTCAAGCTGAGAACAGCGCTTGCCGTTTACCGAGAGATCCGGCACAGTGGAGGATGGAAACCCATCCCGGAGGATGCCCGATTCGTCAAAGGCGAGTGCAGTCCGCATGTCGTTCTCCTGCGGCAGAGACTTTCGCTCACGGGGGATTTGACCGATCCAGGCGATAATCCCGAGCTGTTTGACGACGAGGTGGAACTGGGGGTCGTCCGGTTTAAAATCAGGAACCATCTCGGCATCGACCCCACCATCCGCAGGACGACCGTAGTCGAGTTGAACCGTCCGGTCGAGTACTGGATCGACAAGATCAGAATCAACCTCGAGCGAGCGCGATGGGTTCTACACAACCTCCCATCGGAGTATGTCATTGTCGATATTGCCGGATTTTTTGTTTATGTTTACCGCGATCAGGAAATCGTGTGGCGCTCGCGCATCCAGGTAGGGGGGCCGGTCCGGCAGACACCGTCCTTTCGTTCGAAAATCGACCATCTCGTGTTGAACCCCAACTGGACCGCGCCACCCGGCGTACTCGACGGACTCATCCTGCCGGAGGCTTGCAAAAACCCGTCATACGTGAGCCAAGAGGGGTTCACCGTCCTCGACGCAGGGGGAAAAGCGGTCGACCCCTCGAGAATCGACTGGGCGGCCTACTCCGCCAAGACGCTGCCTTTCAGGCTGCGCCTGGGACCAGGCCCCACCAACCCGATGGGCGCCGTCAAATTCTCTTTCCCGAACGAATTCCAGATATTTCTGCACGACACGCCGGACCGAGACGCCTTCAAAGACATGCAGCGGGCGTTCAGCTTCGGCTGCGTGCGCGTGGAGAAGCCATTGGAACTGGCGGAACTGCTGCTCAACGATCCGAGCAGGTGGAGCCTCGCGCGGCTGCTTGAGATCACCCGGACGCGGAAGCCCCAGGCGATCCGCCTGCCACACCCCATGCCCATCATGCTTGTCTACATGACGGTGCTGGTCGAACAGGACGGGACCCTGTTTTTCAGGGATGATGTCTATGAGCGCGACACGGCTGTCTTGAAAGCGCTGAACGAAAGAAACGAAACGGTGAGCCATCCGGGGGCTAATGAACCCGATGGCTGGGCCAACGCGATTACATCAAGAAAATTACCCCGGCACCGCTGATTTGAAGGGAGATTGCATGGAAGACTCCAATGCCGTGGGAGTTTCCAAGGATAGCTCGTGAAACCGCTTCGCCTGCAGCGCTAACGGCTTATGGCAGGATGTCGACCGGGGTGCCGTCCTTGACGAGATTCCAGATCTGGTCGATGGCATCATTGGTGACGGCAATACAGCCATTGGTCCAGTCGCGCTGGATGAAGTCCTCTTCCTCCCCTTTAGCCGCCTCGGGCAGGCCATGGATCATAATCAGGCCTCCCGGGTCGTATCCCTTTCGCCGGGCCGCCCTGACGTCGTCTCGGTTGGGGTACGAAATGAGGAGCGCTTTGTAGAACATGCTCTCGGCCCGGTGGTAACTGACAACATACGAGCCCTCCGGGGTCCGCTTGTCGCCGCGGCGCTGTTTGTGCCCGACAGGGTCCATGCCCAGAGAGACGGGGAATTCCTGAAAAATTTGCCCGTCTTTTTCAAGGAACAGCTTGCGCTCGGATTTACGGATGATGATTCGATCTGCCATCGGCAGGGAATTGGCCTGGCCTTCCGCAAGCGCATAATAGCCGAACAGCAGGACGACGATGCAAAATGCTCCGTATTTCTTCATTTCTCTATTGCTGAAGGATTTAGCAGGTGACCCCGCGCAAGCGACCCTGTCCCGTTTTCCAACTTCCAGCGTGGATTATCGATATGGATTGCGCATCTCCGCCCGGTACCTCCTGAGGGTACAAACCATACCCCAGAAACACTTCGGGCGGCAAGCCCGTTTCCGGCCTAACCACCCGATGTTATTTGGTAGGCACGGGCGGATTTGAACCGCCGACTTCTACCGTGTCAGGGTAGCGCTCTCCCCCTGAGCTACGTGCCTGTTCGAACTTTTTTTACTATCATCGGGGCTATCGCCTGTCAAGCGAAATTGGCGGGGCGCGCGCCGCTCAGCCGTTTCGTTTCGAGCTGTTCCCGAACCCCGCCTGCAGAATGGTAAGCCCGCGGTAAGTGTAGTGCAGACCGGACAGAATGGTCATCGTGATGGTTGTCCAGTACAGCGCCTGCCTCATCATCGCCGCCCCCGCAAACGGCATTTCCAGCAGGGCGACACCGATCGTGAGGAGCTGAAAGACGGTGGTCCACTTGCTGATCCGGGTGGGACGGATGGCGAAGGGGATGTTCGCGAACGTCAGGACGGCGATCCCGGTGACGATCACGACATCCCGGCTGATGACCACCACGGCCAGCCAGCCGGGGATCGTCTCGAGAATCCCCAGGCTGATGTACGCGGCGGTCAACAGCAGCTTGTCGGCGATCGGGTCGAGGAGAGCCCCGAGTTCGCTGCGCTGGTTGAGCATCCGCGCGATCAGGCCGTCCAGGCCGTCGGTCACGCCGGCGAAGATGAAGACCAGCAGCGCGTGCCCATGCATCTTCCGGATGAGAAAGATGACAAACAGGGGTATGACCAAGATCCGCAGAACGGTCAGTATGTTCGGGATGTTGATGGTGAGCTTGGGCCGGCGCTTCACCTCTTCCGGAAGATCGACTGCCATGTGCGATCACATCACCAAAGGGTTCGGTGAAAATTACGGATGCCGGCGCTAGCGCGGAGCCAGCGCCACCCGCAGGCTGTTGTCGCCCGCTTCGACGATGGTAAGGGTGAATGCGTCGTACGGCTGCAGCATCAGGGCGGAGGCCAGCTCTTGCACGCTGCCCTTGTAGCCCACGAGCAGGGTGGTTTCATTGGCTCGCATCTCCTGGACCTGGATGCCGTCGATGCCCGCCATGCCGCCGAGCGCCTTGCGGAACTTCACGAAATTGCCGAGACTGCCGGTGCCCTCGACCGTGAGGGCCACCCGGGCAGGCTCCGCCGCCGCTTTCTCGCGCAGCAGGCCGGCCCCGGCCAGGGCCTCGCGGATCTTGTTGCCGGCCACCGTGGCCTGAATGAGCACCCGGTGATTCTTGGCAAAGGTGGCCTCCGAGAGGACCTTGAAGTCCTGGATGTATGCGTCGGGGCGGTCGAGGAGCAGCTCGCTCAGTTTCTTGAAGTTCTCCGCGAAACCCTCGGGGGATGCAATTTCAACGGTTGCCAGGCACACCGCCTGCATCAGACCGTTGGCGATGGCGGCGTCCCGGGCCGCCGTGATGTGGCCGCCTTGAACCGCGGCGGCCCCCACGACCACCAGCGTCCGGGTCTCCTCTGTGCGCTGGGCGGCCGCCGTGCCGCAAAGGAGGATCGCCGCCGCCAGGATGGCCGCGCCCGCCGAACGTCTTGTCTGAAACAACCGTTTTTTCATCGATCCCGCCTCGCCGGCCCAAGGAAAATCAAGGCACCGGTTTAACCTCATAGATTAAATTTCTCAGCGGATCAAGAGGGATCGACGACGGGAGGGCTATGGGGGCCTTGGGAAGCTGTTCGATCTGCGTTGGGGGACGCCGACCGCGGACAGAAAGTCGACTTTGAGCTTTACGGCTTTCAGCCCTGCGCCGTTCACACCCGCCGCTGCAGGGTGTAGTCCGCGATGTCGATCATCGTCTGCCGGGTTTCCGACGGGCCGAACGCCTCCAGGGCGGCCTTGGCCTTTTCGATGAACAGCCCCGCGGCTTTCTCGGTGTAGCGAAACGCGCCACAGCCCGTCAGCAGGCCGACCAGCTTCCGGAAATCTTCGACGGAAAAGTCCTTGTTCTGAATGACGCCGGACATCCATTTGCGGTCGGCGGAGCGCGCGGTGCGCAAGGCGTGAATCAGCGGCAGCGTCATCTTGCCCTCGCGCAGGTCGGCGCCGATTTCCTTTCCGAGCTGCGGGGTCTCGAGGAGGTAGTCGAACAAGTCGTCGGCCATCTGGAAGGCCATGCCCAGGTTGAAACCGTAGTCGGCCAGAGCCGACGCCTTGCCGTCCGGGGCATCCGCCAGAACGGCGCTCACCCGGCAGGCCGCCTCGAACAGCACGGCGGTCTTGCGGCGGATGACCTCCAGGTATTCGTCCTCGGACAAACCGATGTCGCCTTTGCGCAGGAGCTGGTGGACTTCGCCCTGGGACATGTTTTCGGTGAGTTCGGCCAGAATCCCCACGACCTTCACCCGGCCGGTGGCGGCCGAGATGGACAGCGCGCGCGCCAGCAGAAAATCCCCCACCAGGACCGCGATGGAGTTTCCGAACTTCTTGTGGGCGGCGGGTTTGCCCCGCCGCAGGGTCGCACCGTCCACGAGGTCGTCGTGGAGCAGGGTGGCGGCGTGCAGGTACTCCAGCGCCGCCGAAAAAGTCTTGTCGTAGTCCCCGGTGTAGCCGCAGATCCGCGCGGAGAGCACCATCAATAGCGGCCTCAGGCGCTTGCCGCCGCTGAAGAGGATGTGGCCCGCGACCTCCCGCACAAGGTCCAGGTGGGGGTTCAGGTTGTCCGCCAGGGCATTTTCGATGGCCGCCAGATCGCTTCCCACCGTCTCCAGGATCTTCGCTTTCAGATCGCTCACGCCACTTCCCCCATCAGGTCGTATTCCATCGCGTCGTTGATGCGCGCCCGCACGAACCGGCCGATCATGAGTTCGTGCCCGGACAGCGCGGTGTTCACGTAAGTGACCCCGTCCACCTCCGGCGCCTGGAAATAGGTGCGCCCGGCATACAAGTGGTTGCCCAGGTTTTCCTCGATCAGCACCGGGTAGGTCTTGTGGATGTGCGCCTGGTTCGTCCCGGCGGAGATGTCCATCTGGGCGGACATGAGCTGATCATAACGGTCCTGGGCCACCGGTTTCGGGACGTGTCCGCGCAACCGGTGGGAGGCGATATCGTCTGCATCAGAATAGACGAAGACGCCCAAGTGGTCAAACCGAATCTCCTCGGCGAACTCCAGCATATCCGCAAAGTCCTTGTCGGTCTCGCCCGGAAAGCCCACGATGACGGTGGTCCGCAGGGAGGCGCCCGGTACCTGCTGACGGATGCGGCCGAAGAGATCGCGCAGGCTCTCGCGCGTGTAGCCCCGCCCCATGCGCTTGAGCACGTGGTTGCTGGCGTGCTGGATGGGCACGTCGAAATAGGGGCAAACGTTCGGGTGGGCGGCCACGGCGTGGATGAACTCTTCATCGATGCTTTCCGGGTGGCCGTAGAGCACGCGGATCCAGGGCTTTTCGGCCTTCCGGCCCCTACCGGCGGAAAGCGTCGCCAGGCGGCTGACCACCCGCCCGAGGGATACCGCCGGGACCAGATCGCCGCCGTAGGCGGTCGTGTCCTGGGCCACCAGGATCAGTTCCTTCACCCCGGAGGCGACCAGATCCCGCGCCTCCGCGACCACATCCTCCAGGGGCCGACTCTTGTGGCTGCCGCGCAGCTTCGGGATGATGCAGTAGGTGCACCCCCGGCTGCAGCCCTCGGCGACCTTGAGGTAGGCCATGTGGGGGGTGGAGAGCCGCCGCGGGCTGTCCTGGCCGTGATACTGGACCCGGTCGGGGTCCGGCAGGATGGCCTCGTGCACGATGCGCAGGTCCCCCACCGCGGCCACGATCTGGTCGAACGCCCCGGTGCCCAGAAACACATCCACCTCGGGCATCGTTCGGAGAATCTCCTCCCGGTAGCGCTCGGGCAGGCAGCCGGCCACCACCAGACGGCGGCAGAAGCCGCTCTTCTTGTATTCGGCCAGCTCCAGGATCATGTCGAGGGACTCTTGGGCGGCCTCCTCGATAAAACTGCAGGTGTTGACGACGATCGTGTGGGCCTCTTCGGGGTCGTCCGTGATGGTCCAGCCGGCCTGTGCGAGCCGGCCGAGCATGATTTCGCTGTCCACCTGGTTTTTGGCGCAGCCCAGACTGATCAGATGCAGTTTCATTCTTTCCCTTCAGCGCCCGATGTCCCTCCATCGGTCCGGCCCTTCAAAAAACACCCGGCCGCCGAGCGGCCCCGGTGCAACCGCGATCCGGGTCGGCGGTCCGGACACAAGGAATGCCGCACTATGAGAGGAAGTTAAGGAAACGGGGGGGATTGTCAACCGCGCATGCGTGTCGGCCGGCGGACGCCGGGGACCGGCACAACAGCACCCTGTCACGGCGCATTTTCCATCCGCAAACCTTTCGAAGGGTGGTCGACCAGTTCCCCGCCCGGACCTTCCACGACAATCAGCCCGTCGACGCCCTGCAGCCGGTTGATCAGCGCCAGACCCTTTTCCGCTCCCATCACCATGACCGCCGTGGCGATCCCGTCGGCAAAGGTGCAGGTCTCGGCCACGACAGAGACACTCACCACCCGGTTCGTCACGGGATAGCCCGTCCGGGGGTCGATGATGTGGGAGTAGCGCACGCCGTTTTGGGCAAAAAAATGGCGGTAGTCGCCGCTCGTGGCGAGCGCCTGGTTCTGCAGGGGGATGACCTTGTAAAGCTCATCCGGCCGGGCGCCGGGCTGCGGCCGGTTGATGCCGACGCGCCAGGGCCGTCCGTCCGGTCGAACGCCGGCGGCGCAAACTTCACCGCCGATCTCGACCAGGAAATCCGCGAACCCGGCCTGCCGGATGACGTCCGCCACCTGGTCCACGCCGAAGCCCTTGGCAATCGATGACAGATCGAGGCTCACGGACGCCCGGCGCTTCGCGAGGCCGCCCGCGTCCCTGATCTCGATGTTCTCAAAACCGACATCGGCGAGCCGGGCGGCAATCTCCTCCGGCGGGGGAACTCGGCCCTGCGGACCCGCCCGCCCAAACCCCCACAAGTCCACCAGCGGATTGACCGTCCCGTCCCAGGCCCCTTCGGACAGCGCATGGATTTGGGCCGCCGCCTTCATCACCTGCAGGAAGTCCCAAGAAATGGCGAAGTCCCCCCCGACCTGCGAAAACCGGTTGAAGCGGCTGATCTCGCTCTCCTTCAGGTAGGGCGACATGCTGCGGTTGATCTCTTCCAGGCGCCGGTCGATTTTTTCCTGCAGCCCCGCGACCGATCCGAAGGTCCCCGTGACCACCTGAATGTGGTAGGCGGTGCCCATGGTGCGGCCGGTGAGCGTGTGCTCGCGCTTGGAATCGCAACCGGCCATCGCGCCGAAAAAAACGACAAGAAAAAAGCAACGCACAACGAGCAGCGAATAACGGGAGCGCATAGAAACAGGCCGAGACGTCGGGGATGCGTCAGGACAAGGACCACCGCCATGACCACCGCCGCCGAAAGTTGCGCCCAGCCCTTCTCGCCTGTTGTTCGTCATCCGCCTTCCACTTTCCGAACTCCGTCTTCCAAATTCCAACCTCAGCAGATCCGCGGCAACTGCTCCCCCGCCAGCATGTCCACGATGCGGGTGCCGCCGATGCGGGTCTGCATGAAGACCTTGCCCGGGTGGTCCACGACCACCTCGCCGATGATGACCGCATCGCAGCCGCAGCGGTCCGCCCGCACCGCCGCCAGCACTGCTTCGGCATCGTCGGCAGCGACGAAGGCAATGAGCTTGCCCTCGTTGGCCAGGTAGAGCGGATCGAAGCCCAGCAGTTCGCAGAGCGCGGCCACCTCGGGCTTGACCGGGATCCGCTCCTCGCGGATCCGGATCCCGGCCGCCGATTTTTCAGCGATTTCGTTGAGGGCCGTTCCCAGTCCGCCCCGCGTGGGGTCCCGCAGCACGTGGACCCCGCGGCCGGCAGCACACATTGCGGCGACCATGTGGTTGAGGGGGGCGGTGTCGCTTTGTACCGAGGTCTCGAACGAAAGCCCCTCACGCCGGGCCATGACACTTACGCCATGGTCCGCGATGGAACCGCTCAGGATCACCGCATCACCGGGGCGGGCCTTGTGGCTCGCGACGTCCACGTGGTCGGGAATCACCCCGATCCCGGAGGTGTTGATGAAGATCTTGTCCACCGTGCCTTTCGGCACGACCTTGGTGTCGCCGGTGACGACCGTGACCCCCGCGCGTTCAGCCGCGTGGCCCATCGCGGCGATGATCGTTTCCAACTGCCCGATCGCAAAGCCCTCCTCGATAATGAGCGCCACACTCAGGTAGAGCGGAACGGCCCCGCACATGGCCAGATCGTTCACGGTGCCGTAGACGGCCAACTCGCCGATATTGCCGCCCGGAAAGAAAATCGGGTCCACGGTGTACGAGTCCGTGGAGAAGGCCATCCGCTGACCGTTCAACTCGAAGATGGCACCGTCGTTCAGCTGGGCCAGAATGGGGTTGTTGAACACCGGCAGCAGCATGTCCCGGGTCATCCGGTGGGAGATCTTGCCCCCGCTGCCGTGGTCCAAAAGAATTTTGTCCGTCTTCATGGGTTGCTCACCCCTGTAATTTTTTATGATCCATCCGGGTTTTTGCGATGTCGTCAATAACGATGGACTCGTAAAACACTCCGAATCGATGGCTTTGTAAAGAGGCCAAGTTCAAGGCGCGCGAGCCGCGTGGCGTGAGGCGTACTTCATGTACGCCGCAACGACAACGCGGTGAAGCGCAACGCCGAAATGGGCCTATTTACAAAGCCATCAGTAATGGTACCGGTAATATGCGGCACACGTCCCCTCGCTCGACACCATGCAGGGGCCCACCGGGTCGATCGGCGTGCACACCTTCTTGTAGAGCGCACACTCCGGCGGGGTTTTCTGTCCCGTCAGGATCTCGCCGCAGGCGCAGCCCTTGGGGGTCTTCGGCTCCGGCAGATCCAGGGCGAAGCGCCGGCCGGCGTCATAGGCCGCATAGGACTCGCGGATCTGCAGGCCGCTTTCAGGGATCCGTCCGATGCCGCGCCAGCAGGCATCCCCGATCTGGAACACCTGCGCGAGAATGTGTTGTGCTTTCAGGTTGCCCTCTTCCGCAACCGCTCGCGGGTAGGCGTTTTCGAGGCGGGACCGTCCGCTTTCGAACTGCTCGACCAGCATGGCGACGGCCTGCAGGATGTCGCCGGGCTCGAACCCGGCGACGACACAGGGCACCCGATGGCGCTCGAAAAACGGCCGGTAGGCCTTGAGCCCGATGATCACTGACACGTGGCCGGGCAGGATGAACCCGTCGATCCGCACCCCGTCCACCGCCATGAGCGCCTCCAGCGCCGGCGGTACCACCTTGTGGGCGGACATCACCGAAAAATTGTCGAGTTTCAATCCGGCGGCCGTAAGGATGGCAGCGGCGATCGTCGGCGCGGTGGTCTCGAAGCCCACCCCGAGGAACACCACCTGCCGGCCCGGATTCTGTTGGGCCAGCGCGACGGCGTCCATGGTCGAGTACACCATGCGGATGTCCCGGCCGTCAGCCCGCTCGCGCTGCAGGGAGGAAGCGCTGCCCGGCACGCGCATGAGATCGCCGAAAGTGGTCACGATGACCTCCTTCTGCCGGGCCAGCTCGATAAAGGCGTCGATTTCCGCCTGGTCGGTAACGCACACCGGGCAACCCGGTCCGGACAGGAGGGAAATCGTCTCCGGCAGCACGGAGCGGATTCCGCTCCGGAAGATGGACACCGTGTGCGTGCCGCAAACCTCCATGAGGCGGATCTTGCGCCGGCTGAGACGCTTGATCTTTTCGGAGAGCTGTCGGGCCAGCGCGGAATCGCGATATTCCTCGATGTGTTTGATGCTCATCGGTTGAAATCCTTATTGCGGCACCCCGCGCCGCGCGACCCGCTACGGGCGGGTTGCGGCAGCGATCAGCGCCTGCCCCAGTGCGATGCCGCCGTCGTTGGTCGGCACCCGCCGGTGGCTGTAGACCTCAAACCCGCTGCCCTCGAGCGCGGGGATCAGGCCGCCGAGGAGGCGGGCATTCTGGAACACCCCCCCGCTCAAGACCACGCGGTTCAAGCCCCGCCGAGCGCGCAGCAGCGTGCAAAGATCGTTCAGCACCCGCACCAGGCTGTTGTGGAACCTCGCGCTGATGACCGGGAGCGAGGCCCCGCGGCGCAGATCGGCGACGACGCCGCGGATGATCGGCGCCGGCAGGATGCGCAGCGGCTCCCCGTCCTGCCAGGCGAAATCGTAGGCCGAATCGGTGTCGTCCGCCGCCGCCATCTCGAGCTCCATGGCGGCCTGTCCCTCGTAGTTCACCCGCCCCCGCAGGCCGGCGATGGCGGCCACCCCGTCGAACAGGCGCCCCATGCTGGAGGTCCGCGGCGAGTTGACCTGCTTTTCGATCATCTCCACGATGAACCGGGCCTTGGCTTCACCGTTTTCTCTCAGTACCGGAAGGTCCAGATCCCACATACCGCTGCCGAAGGCGTCGTGCAGATAGCTCAGGGCCATGCGCCAGGGTTCTTTGATGGCGGCGGCACTGCCGGGCATCCGAACGCAGGCGAGGTGGGCTGCCCGTTCGTAGCCCCGCGCGTCCGCCACCAGCACCTCGCCCCCCCACACCGTGCCGTCCGGGCCGTAGCCGGTGCCGTCTAAGGCAAGCCCGATCACCGGCCCCTCGAGCCCAAACTCCGCCAGGCCGCTGGCGATGTGCGCGTGGTGGTGCTGCACCCGGATCGTGGGCAGGCCTTCCTGCTCATCGGCCCAGCGGGTGCTCAAATAGTCCGGGTGCATGTCGCAGGCGATGAACTCCGGCCGCACGGCGAGGATGCGCCGCATGTGGGCCACGGTTTTCTGGAAGAACTCGTAGGTCGCCAGGTTTTCGAGGTCGCCGATGTGCTGGCTCAGGAAGGCCTGGTCGCCCCGGGTGATGCAGACCGTGTTCTTGAGCTCGGCGCCGCAGGCCAGAACCGGCGGCAGCTTGTGCGTGAGAAACACCGGCACGGGCACATAGCCCCGCGAGCGGCGCATGAAGCGCGTCGCACCCGCCGCGCGGCGCACGACGGAATCGTCGCTCCTCAGATAGATGTCCCGGTTGTGAACCAGAAAAAAATCGGCGATGCCGGTGAGCCGCTCGAAGGCGTCGTCGTTGTCGATGGCGATCGGCTCTTCGCTCAGATTGCCGCTGGTCATGACGAGGGCTGCAAACCCGTGGCGCAGAAGGAGGTAGTGCAGCGGGGTGTAGGGCAGCATCGCACCCACGTAGCGGTTACGCGGGGCCACTGCCTCCGCCAGCACAAAGGGCTGCCGCTTGGTCAGCAGGACGATGGGCCGCGCCATCGAGGCGAGCAGTTTCTCCTCCTCGGGTGCGGTCACGGCGTAGGTGCGGATCGTCGCCAGATCGGAGGACATCACGGCGAAGGGCTTCTCCTCCCGCCGCTTGCGCTGCCGCAGCCGCTCCACGGCCTCGGGCCGCGTGGCATCGGCCGCGAGATGGTAGCCTCCCAGGCCTTTCACTGCCAGGATGAACCCCTCGCGGATGAGCTCCGCCGCACGAGCGACGGGCTCCTCCGCAGCCACCCGTCTCCGGCGGCCGTCCCACAGGCCGACATGCGGGCCGCAGACCGGGCAGGCGTTGGGCTGGGCGTGAAAACGCCGATTGGCGGGGTCGTCGTACTCGGCCTGGCACAGCGCGCACATGGTGAAGTGCCGCATGCTGGTCTTGGGCCGGTCGTAGGGGATGTCGTCGATGATGGTGTAGCGCGGGCCGCAGTTGGTGCAGTTGATGAACGGGTAGCCGAAACGGCGGTCGGCCGGGTCGAACATCTCGGTGAGGCAGTCGCCGCAGACGGCCACATCCGGGGAGATCAGCGTGGTCATGGCCGCATCCCCGCGGCTCTGGGTAATTTCGAAGCCGGGGTAGCTGCGGACGATGTCCGGACGGCTTGCAACCTCGACGATGTGCGCCAGCGGAGGACTTTTTTCGGTGAGGTCGGACTCAAACGCACGCATCTGCTCGGGGGGCCCTTCGATGTGGATCACCACCCCGGCGGACGTGTTGGCCACCTCCCCTTTCAAGCCGTATTGGACCGCCAACTGGTAGACAAACGGCCGGAACCCGACGCCCTGGACGATGCCGTTGACGAGCAGCCGCTTTGCCCCATAGGTTTGCGCCATGGACTACACGCCCGACGGGCCTCCATCGCCCTCGCGGCCGTCCATCAGGGCCGCGGCCTCCTTGAGCAGCGCCAAGGTTTCGAGGGCCGCCTGCTCGTCGATCTTCGAGATCGCGAACCCGGCATGCACGATGACGTAATCGCCCACCTGCGCGTCTTCGACCAGCAACAGGCTGGCTTGCCGCCGCACCCCGTCCACGTCGATGTCGGCCATATGGTTTTCGATCTTAGTGATTTTCGAAGGAATCGCGAGGCACATAATCCGGGCCCTCTTTTTTGCGGTAGGATACACCGAGACGATCGAGCTCCGCCAGAACCATCCGTATGACCGGCTCCACTTGAGCCTGAACGGTCGGGGTCAGCACCAGGCTGAGTGTTTGAATGTCCTCCGGCTCGACACCAATGATAACGGTCTGCGGGACTTTGTCGATGGCCTGGCAGAGGGTCAGTGCCTCGAGAAAATCCACCTGGTGCAGCGAATTCTTGGCCCGGATCCGCTCGGGGATGGCGTCCCCCTCCAACCGGTGCAGGTCGCCGGGGTTGCCCCGGTTGCGGATGGCATCCACCACGACGAGGTGATTGGGCTTGGATATCACGCCCAGCAGATTGATCCCCAGCACCCCGCCATCCACCACCAGCACGTCGTCCGGGAACTCGTAATCGCGCTCAATCTGTTCGATCACGCGGATGCCGAAGCCGTCATCCGAGTAGAGGATCGAGCCGATCCCGAGGATCATGACCTCCGGGGAGTAGATGTCGTCGAAGGGATTTTGGTCCGGCTGCGCCAATCTGCGATGCCCTTTCATGAAGAAAACAGATGGGGTCGGCCACGCGCACACCCCACCCGCTGCGAGAGGTTTCCAAAGCTGCGGGAGAACTGTACCCCAGCCGACCGCGGGCCGTCAACCCGGGTAAAAAAAATCCGGTCTCCCCGGGTGTTCGGGGGGAGACCGGATGGGTCAGCGCACGACTACAACGCCTTGATCTTGTAGACCTCGTTGGAATCCGGGTCGATGACGTGGACCGCGCAGGCGATGCACGGGTCGAAAGAATGCACCGTGCGCAGGACCTCGAGCGGCTTCTTGGGATCCGCCACCGGGGTCCCGATCAGGGCCTCCTCGACCGGGCCCATCTTGCCCTTGGCGCAGCGCGGGCCGAGGTTCCAGGTGGAAGGCACCACGTACTGGTAGTTCTTGATCTTCTTGCCGTCGATCACGACCCAGTGCCCGAGGGAGCCGCGGGGCACGTCGTTCAGGCCGACACCCTGGGCCTTGTCCGGCATTTCCCAGGGCTCGTAGATCTTGGAGTCGCCGGCCTTGAGGTTCTCCACGAGTTCCATGACCCAGCCCTGCACGGCCTCGCCGATGACCAGGGTCTCGATGCCACGGGCGGCGGTGCGGCCGAGGGTCGAGAACAGGGCCGCGGCGGGGACCCCGAGGGTGCTCAGGACCTTGTCCACGGTGGCCTTGATTTCCGGTTTGCCGAAACCGTACGCCACCAGCGTCCGGGCCAGCGGGCCGACCTCGCAGGCCTCGCCGTCGTAGCGCGGGGCCTTCAGCCAGGAGTACTTGCCTTCCGTGGCATACTTCGGGTCTTCCTGCAGCGGCTTGGTCTCGCCGGTGTAAGGATGCCGGGGTTCGTTGCCCTCGTACCAGGAGCGGGCGACGTGCTCGGTGACCCGCGTCGGGTCGGCCGACATGACGCCGGCGATGTTGCGTTTCATGATGACGCCGCGCGGCATGAAGAGGCTTTCCGGCTCCTTCTCGCTCATCGGCAGATCGCCCCAGGCGAGGAAGTTGCTGGTGCCGCCGATCGCCCCCCAATCCTTGTAGAAGGAGGCCACCGCGAGCAGGTCGGGGATGTAGACGTTCTTGATGAAGTCCTGGGTTTCCTTGGTGATGTACAGGAACTCCGCGATGCGGTCCGCGGTCAGGTCGTTGGCACAGGTGACCCCGCCGACCACCAGGTGCTGCGGGTGCGGGTTCTTGCCGCCGAAGATGGCGTGCATGCGGGCCGCCTTGGCCTGCAGCCGCAGCGCCTCGATGTAGTGGGCGGTGGCCATGAGGTTCGCCTCCGGCGGCAGCTTGTAGGCCGGGTGCCCCCAGTACGCGTTGGCAAACGGCCCGAGCTGGCCGCTGTCAACGAAGGTCTGCAACCGCTGCTGCACGCTCTTGAAGTAGGCAACACCACCCCACGGGGCGTTGGAGACGTTGTCGGACAGGGCCGCGGTCTTGGCCGGGTCGGCCTTCAGGGCGCTGACCACGTCCACCCAGTCCAGGGCGTGGAGGTGATAGAAATGGACGATGTGGTCATGCTGGTACTGGGCACCGTGCATGAGGTTGCGGATGATCCGCGCATTCTTCGGAATCTTCACGCCAACGGCGTTTTCGACTGCCCTCACCGAGGACAGAGCATGGATGTACGTTCA
>DATITS010000354.1:0-8253 GCA_035467535.1 Desulfobacterales bacterium | reverse complement strand
TTCTTCAAGCAGTTCGAAAGTCCACGAAAATGAATTCGGATTTGGAAAACGGGGGCGGCATGGTTATCTTCTCCGACAATAGCGGATCGGTGCCGAGCGCGGCGGCGAAATCCGCGCCCGCGATTAATTACCCGGGATACTTATGATGGATTTGGACGAGGAAACTACGAAATACGCGAATGGAGGCAACAAATGACGAGTCGTCTGCCTATTGCATTGTTCACGGTGCTTGGCGCTTTGGGCACGGGCCAGTCGGCCGCCGCCCCAGTGACGCCACCGAACGTCGAACTGCCCGCCATCGATGCGGCTGCGCCGGCCGCGACCGAAACGGCCACCTTTGCCCTGGGCTGATTCTGGGGCCCGGACTCCAGGTTCGGAGTCTTCGATGGTGTGATCCGAACGAGGGTGGGGTATGCCGGCGGAAAGAAGGAAAACCCGACCTATCATCAACTGGGAGACCACACCGAGACCCTCGAGGTCGATTACGACCCGGCGCGCATCTCCTACGAAATGCTGCTCGAGATCTTCTGGGAGGAGCACAATCCGACCAGCACGTCGTGGTCCACGCAGTACAAAACGGCCGTGTTTTATCACGACGATGAGCAGAAGCGCCTTGCGCTCGCAACCCGCGATCGTCTGGCGGCCAAACTGGGGAAAACGATCCGTACCGAAGTGATCCCCTTCGGCCGGTTTTACCCGGCCGAGGCGTACCACCAGAAGTATTACCTGAGGAGCAACAAGCCGCTTCTGAAGGAGCTGCAGCGTTATTACCCGCAGGACGAGGGGTTGATGAGCTCCACGGCGGCGGCGCGCGTCAACGGGTATCTCGGCCGCAACGGGACCGTCGAGGCGCTCAAGGCTGAAATCGACCGCTACGGCCTTACCGAATCGGGCCGGCAGGCGCTGTTGCATGCGGCGGGTGTAAAACAGTAGCGCTATAACCGGCCTCCAATGACTACCGGCCGTGGCACCCAAATCCCCCCGGCCCCCTTTTTCAAAGGGGGAGACCGGTTGGAGTCTCATCACTCCCCCTTTCGCAAAGGGGGCCGGGGGGATTTTCAAGCCGCCAGCAGCCTCGTTTTTCATCGGATGGCGCCAAGCGCTATCGTTCGCGCAGGGGGAGAGGATCATGAAATCCGGCGGGGATCACGATATCGCCACAAACTCTGAGGCCTGCGGTGCGGACATCTCGGTGACACCGCAAGAGGCGTTGGTGATCGGCGTGTATGCTGCGGTGGATGATGCTGCCTTCCGTGAACTTGGTCAGCTGCGCCGCGAAGACGGTGTCGTCCCCAGCTGTGAACGCGGCTGCTGCAGCTGCTGCGGGCAGCATATTCAGACCAACATTGCCGAAGCCCATACCTTGGGGCAATACATCAAACGCAGATTCTCGGCACGGCAGACCAGCGACCTCCGGCGGCGAACCCGGCAGTGGCTTGCGTGGGAGGTCGCCCGGCGGGGCCGGCCGGCATCGGCCGCCCCGATGCACGGCCCGGATCTTTCCGGCTACGACCCCTGCTGCCCCCTGTTGGTGGACCGCACCTGCAGCGCCTACCCGGTAAGGCCGCTCATCTGCCGGACGCATTTTGTCAGTTCGGACCCGGCCGCTTGCCGGCCGTCGCACGACCTTCGGCCGACGGCAATCGCCCCCGTGGTGCTCACGTCCATCTTACGAGCGGCAGGCCCGTTTTCGAAGCCGATGAGAGCCGACATCGAAAACGCAGGCCTGGATTTCTCCCGGTCCATCATGCTTCTGCCGCATTGGCTGGCGATAGAAATGGGTTGGGATGCCATGATCCGATGACCCGTAGCCGTTCACCCCGTTGACCGATGAAAAAGGAGAAACCGCCGATGTCGACTCCTCCGGATTCCAGACAAAAAGGCGCCCTGGTGCAAATCGCTCGCCGGGCCATGCAGGCCCATGGTTTTCTGCCTGATTTCTCAGCAGCTGCAGTTAAAGAACTGGAGACGGTGCAGCCGGTCGACCGAGGGGCGGAATCTTGCGGCCAAGACCTGCGCCACCTGCTCTGGGCATCGATTGACAACGACGATTCGCTGGACCTGGACCAGTTGACGGTGGCCGAGGCCCTGCCGGACAAGCAGGTGAAGCTTCTCGTGGCCATCGCCGACGTGGATGCCCTCGTTAAAAAGGACTCGGCCATCGATGGGCACGCCCGCCACAACACAACCTCGGTCTACACCGCCGGCGGGATCTTTCCCATGCTGCCGGAAAAACTCTCCACGGATCTCACCTCTCTCAACTATCCGGAAGACCGGCCGGCCATGGTGATCGAAATGGTGATCGGCGAGGGCGGGGTGATGCAGGGCTCGACGATTTACCGCGCCCGGGTGCGCAACCAGGCCAAGCTCGCCTATAACAGTGTGGCGGCCTGGTTGGAAGGCCAGGGACCCATGCCGGCGGCGGTGGCGGCGCTCCCGGGTCTGGCCGAGAATCTCCGGCTCCAGGACCGGGTGGCGCAGCAGCTAAAAACCCTGCGGCATGAGCACGGTGCTCTCGAGCTGCAGACGCTGGAGGCCCGTCCCGTCTTTGCCGGAGACGAAATCCAGGATCTGCGGGCGGACGAGCGCAACCGGGCCAAGGAGATCATCGAGGACTTCATGATTGCGGCCAACGGTGTGACCGCGCGCTTTTTGCACGGGAAGAAGGTGGCCTCCCTGAGGCGCATGGTCCGCTCCCCCAAGCGCTGGGATCGGATCGTCGAGGTCGCCGCCCAGCACGATTTCAAACTCCCGGCGCAGCCGGATGCGCGGGCCCTCGCAGGGTTTCTGGCCGCGCAGAAAGCCGCCGACCCGCTCCGCTTTCCCGATCTGTCGCTTTCCGTCATCAAGCTGCTCGGCCCGGGCGAGTACGTCGTCGAGGCCCCGGACGAGGCGGCCCCCGGCCACTTCGGCCTGGCCGTCAAGGATTACACGCACTCAACGGCGCCCAACCGGCGATTTCCGGACCTGATCACCCAGCGCATCCTGAAGGCCGCCTTGGACGGCTCAGCCTCGTCCTACGGCCGGGACGAATTGACGGAACTGGCCCGTCACTGCACGCAGAAGGAAAATGACGCCAACAAGGTGGAGCGGCTCGTTACCAAATCGGCCGCGGCCCAGCTGCTCTCTTCGAGGATCGGAGACCGGTTCGACGCCATCTGCACGGGTGCGGCCGACAAAGGCACATGGGTCCGGATTTTTCAGCCCCCGATCGAGGGCCGGCTGCTCTACGGGTTTGAAGGCGTCGATGTGGGCGACCGACTCAAGGTGCAGCTGGTCCGCACGGATGTGGAGAAGGGATATATCGATTTCAAACGGATTTCCTCGAATCGTTGAAGCCTTGGAGGGCGATCGCCTGCTCGGGGCAGATTTCCTGGCAGCAGAAGCAGGCGATGCAGGTGTCGGCATCGACCAGGGGCAGATCATCCTGCATGGACAGCGCCGCTACCGGGCACTGCTCGATGCAGGTGCCGCAGCCGGTGCAACGCTGGCGATCGGCCTGCGGCCGCATGTTCATGCGGTTGTGCATGGCGGCCTGCATGGCCGGGTTGTTGAGGATCGCCTCGCCGCCCAGGGGCGGCAGTTTGAAATCGGGCAGGGGTTTCAGCTCGCCGATGACGTCGATGGTCTTGAGATCATAGTCCCCCAGGCCTGCCGCCCGGGCCTTGCGGAGGAACCGCAGCCGCTCCGGGGCGCAGCCCATCATGGTTGCGATAACGGCGTCCAGGGCCACGGCATTGTCGGAGGCCAGGACCAGGCCGATTTCCCTCAAGTCGGTGCCGGCCGGCCCGTTGCCCTCCATGCCGACCACGGCGTCCACGATGAAGAGGTCGGGCACCCGCAGCCGGAACACCTCGACGACGGCTTGGTGGAAGCGCTCCGGGTTCCCCGCCGCCTTGTGCAGCTTGGCCTTCACGGCACCCGGCAGGAAACCGTAGCTGTTCTTGATGGCGCCGGTAACGACCGTCAGCCCGTGGGTCTTGAATTTGGGCAGGCTGATGATGACGTCGGCCTCCAGAACCGCGCGCGACAGGCTCACGGCGGGCAGAAACTCCGGGTTGAAATCGACCCGGCAGGCATCGTTGCCGATGTTGCGATAATGGCCGCAGGCGGCCTCCATCAGGCCCGTCTTGCGGAAGCTCTCCTCGTTTGCCCCATAGCTTACGACGCCGGGGTTGTCCCCCACCACAATTTCCGCAGGCCGCAGGCCTTCCACTTTTTCCACGACGGCGCGCAGGACCGCCGGGTGGGTCACGATGCCCTCCCGCGCCTCCGACGCCCGCAGCACGTTGGGCTTGATCAGGACGCGCTTTCCCGCCAGGTCGAGAGGGAACAGCGCGAAGGCGCGGTCCACCGCCGGGCGGACAGTTTCATAGGTGGCAGGCTGGATCATCACTTTCGACATGGGATTGCCTCCGGTGGGCATGAATGCGGCGTGTCAGGCGTTTGGGCGTTCAACAGGCGGGAGTTGCGCCGAGCACCCCGACCGCAGGACACAAAAAAAAGAATGATAGGCTCGTAAACAGTCGATTTACAGACGACTTTGTAATAAGCTCCAACTTCAAGGCGCGCAAGTCTCGTGTCACGAGGCGTACTCATCGTACGCCGCAGTGACAACGCGATGAGGCGCAACGCCGAGGTTGGACTTATTACGAAGTTGTTAAAAATACCGATCAGGCCAGCAACTCGGAGGCCTCGGCCATGAGGGTTGCGATGGCGAGCCCCTGGGGGCAGGCGTTTTCAGCCTTGGAATAGTCCACTTCCGTCAGTTGCGAGCGCGCCACTTCGGACAGGCCGGCAAAGACACCCCGGGCGAGCTCGCGGTCGCCGTAGTCACGGTAGTACATCAGGCAGCGCATCACGTCGTTCACCGGCACCTTCCCGCCCACGGCCGCCTGACAGATGCGGCCGCAGCCGGCGCAATAGCCGGAGCGGGTCTCAGAGGCGAAGCGGTCGAGGGCCTCGAAATCGCTCTTGGCAAGCGCCTTCAGGTCGCGGGCGGCGGCCACGTTGGCCGAAAGATAGGCCAGGTTGGGCATCTGGGAGCAGATGCTGGCGATCTGCGGGTTCTCCCAGACGGCCTTGAGCTTGGCCTGCTTGTCGGTGAAGCCGCGCTCGAGGAATTTCTGGACCAGCTTGAACTCGGTCTCGCTGTCTGCCTTGACCTGCCCGCCGGCCTGGGTCTTGAACGACGTCAGGCCGATCCCCGCCTGCGCGCAGGCGTCCACGGCCTCTTTCATTTTCGGGGAGTTCATGAGCCGGAAGTTGTAGGTGAACATGACCGAGTCGATCCAGCCGGACTTCGCGGCGGCCAGCAGGCAATCCTCCATGTTCGTGTGCGTGCTGAAGCCGAAAAACTTGATCTTACCGGCCCTCTTCATCTGCTCCGCCCAGTCGCGGCCGCCCGTGATCTGGTTGAAGTCGCTGATGCCGTGGGTGAAAAACACGTCTACGTAATCCGTGCAAAGCCGCTTCAGCCCCTTGTCCAAGGCTTCGCTCAGCTTGTCGGGCGGGGAGGGGCGGAACTTGGTCACCAGGAAAATGTTCTTGCGGGTTTCCGGGTAGCGGGTGAAAAAGCGGCCGAACCCCTCTTCGCTCAGGCCGTTGCCGTAGCCCTCGGCCGTGTCCCAGTAGGTGACCCCCCAGTTGAGGGCCTGCCGCAGCAGCAGCTGGTTGTTGACCGTGTCGAACATGCCGCCCAGGCACAGGATCGACACCTCGGCCCCGGTCTTTCCAAGCTTGCGCTTGGGCATGGCCGCAGCCTGTCCCGCCGCCGGCGCCTGGGCGCCGACGCCCCCAGGGATGCCCAGGGCCGTGGCCGCCACCCCGCCGATTCCGACGGTTCTGATAAACCCGCGACGCGTTACACCTCGCCGCTCTTTTGTATTATCCATCACCGTTACCTCCAACGATAGAAAGGCCGCGACCACACCGCCATCCGGTCGGCAATGGGGGCGGGCCCCATTCAACTCACTTGGAGAGCGCCTGGTTTTTCTTGAGATCGTAGATCGGCTGGAACTTGAGCTCGCCGGTGAGGATCTCTTCCGGCCGTTTCAGCAGCAGGTCCCCGTTGAGTGACACGAACCGCAGCTCACCGTCCACCGCAAACCCTTTCTGGGCGGCCTTTTCAAGGCTGGCCTTGACCACGCCGTAATGGGGCTCGGCCTTGCTCTTGTGGAATTGCCGGCGCCATTCCAGCCACTGGGCGGAATTGAAGGAGCGGTCGACGAAGACGTAATAGGTGATTTTGCCCGGGCAATCCGCCTCCAGGTAAATGGAATACTCGACCGGGCCCGACTGCTGGTCCCGGGCCTCGATGCGCTTGCGCTCGCCCTCCTCAATGAGCCAGGTGGCCGGACAGGCAAGCGATTTGGCGAAATCCCTGACTTTGCCGAAGATGAAGGCCGGCTCGGTCTCGTCCGCCAGGAAATTGCCGGCCAGGAAGGCCTCAGGCGGTGTGAATTCGGTCAAACCGTTCTCGCCGCGCAGCTTCAGGGCCGGCTCGCTCGCCGCCCCGGCCGCGCCGCAGATCGCCAACACCATTGCAGCCCCCAGAAGCATGCACCCATACCGACGCATACCGCCCCTCCTTATGATAGAGTCAATGCGGGTGAACCATATACAGAAATTTATGCAGGGTGCTGAAAAACAAGCATCAGGCCGTCAGCCAAGGCAGATATAAGCCTGAGGCAAGAGGCTTGAGGCTCAAAGCTCATAAAAATCAGCCGCCGTCAGCCATGCTTCCAGCTTCCAGCCGATTGCATGTGAGCATTTACATGAGCCACGCAACGCCGGATCATGGCCTTAGGCACCGTTTTTCAACACCCTGTTATCAAGCGCCGAGAGCGGGGTCAAGCGCAAACACCACCGGCGTGCTCGGAATGGATCCATGCTGTTTAAAAAACAAACATCCGGCCGTTAGCATAAGGTGCAAAGGCTGTTATTGTAAAGTTTATTGGTACCTTGGAAAGCCACTCGCTGCTTGCACAGCGAGTGGCTTTATCGACTATGGGGGATGCTACGATAGGTCAAGGACGCTATCGAGGCCACGGCGCAAACCCACAATCGAATTGACCTTTCGGATCGCCAAAAGAGCCCCGTCAACGTAGGGCTGAGCGCTGCTGCCTGAATCATGGCGCAGCGTCAACTGCTGGTCGGGCAAACCGAAGATGATTTCCGCCGAGATGGTGTAGCCGGGAAGCCGGATTGAATGGACTTGTGATCCATTCAAACGTGCGCCACGGGTTTCCACGACGCCTTGGGTTTGATCCAATGGAACAGTGAGTTCGGAAGCTCGGACACTCGACAAACGGGCAGCTAATTCACACACCGTCCCGCTTGGGGCATCTTTTTTACCGGCGCCGGCATAATCAATGATTTCCCACTGAGGTATATGCTTGGCTGCAATCTCTGCGAATTTCTGCAACAAGACGACGGTGAGTGCAAAATTGCCAACCGCCAGCACGCCGCGTTGGCGCTGATCTGCGACCTTCGCAATGTCGGCATAATCGGCGTCCGATAATCCCGACGTGCCGATGACGACATGCGCCCCATGCTGCAAAGCGGCGATGCTGTTGGCTTTGGCGACCTCCGGAAGGGTAAACTCGACAAAAACATCACAGGGCAGTGAGAGTGCTTCCTGCGCCGTCGCATAAATCGGACATTCAAGACGCGGTTCGGACAGCACATCGCCCAGGATGCGCTTTGCATGCGTGCGTGATACTGCAGCGACAAGCTCGATGTCGCCTGCCTGTGCGATGCTTCGAGCGAGCGCTGCGCCCGCCCACCCCGTTGCGCCGGCTAAACAGACACGAATTGACATGATTCCTCCCTGCTTGTGTGAGAATGACTGATCTGCACAGATAACCCAAATCTCTCTGCCTGACAGCGCCGGATCACGGCCTTGAGGCGCGCTCTTTCAACTGGGGTTCGCAAACAAATAAAGCATCTATGCTGAAAACCCAACCGGCGAGCTGCTTGCTTCATATTATCCGTCACGGCAGAGGGCGGGCTGTTTTCGGCAGGAACACGACCAGCAGGCTCATCCCGACCGCAGCGCTCACCACCGAGCCCGCCAGTATCCCCACCTTGGCGGCACCGAGCATGGCTCCCTGCAGCGCCAGTTCGGCGATGAAGATGGCCATGGAGAACCCGATTCCGGCTAAAAAACCGCCGCCGGCCACGGCCGCCCAGGTGACGCCGATCGGCAGCCGGGCCAGCCCGGTTTTGACCGCAAGCCAGCTGAACAGGAGC
>DATITS010000353.1:0-4563 GCA_035467535.1 Desulfobacterales bacterium | reverse complement strand
GGCCTGGGCATGGCCGTGGTGTGGGGCACCGTCAAGGACCATCGCGGCCACATCGACATCAAGAGCCACGTCGGAAAGGGCACCGAGGTCACCCTCTACTTCCCCGCCACCCGCCAGGCTCCGCACCGGAACGAACGCCTGTCTTTGGGTGAGTTCAAAGGCAAGGGCGAGGCGGTTCTGGTCGTGGACGACATCAAGGAGCAGCGCGAGATCGCCGGCGAGATTTTGGGCAAACTGGGGTATTCGGTGGCGACCGCGGCCAGCGGCGAGGAGGCCCTGGAGCACCTGCGCCGTCAGCCGGCGGACCTGGTGGTGCTCGACATGATCATGGAACCGGGGATCGACGGGCTCGAAACTTTCCGGCGCATCCTGGATCTGCGGCCCGGTCAGAAGGCCGTCATCGCCAGCGGTTATTCCGAATCCGTACGGGTCCGGGAGGCACAGCGCATGGGGGCCGGCACGTACGTCAAAAAACCGTATCTGCTGGAAACGTTCGGCCGGGCGGTCAGGGCCGAGCTGGACAAGCGGTCGACGACTTCGTAATACGTCCAACTTCGGCGTTGCGCTTCATCGCGGTGTCACTGCGGCGTACGAGAAGTACGCCTCGTGAAACGCAACTCGCGTGTCTTGAATTTGGAGCTTTTACAAAGTCGTCTGCGCCTCGATTTTTTAGGCGCCTGTCAGCATGTCGTAGAGGGAATCCGGGAACAACAAGGTAAACTCGTAGCGGGCGAAACTGATGACGTCCCGGTCGCTGAGTTGCACCGGCTTGTCCTGCAGCCGCTCGCCTTTCAGGGTGGTGCCGTTCGTGGACCCGCAGTCTTTCAGAAAATAGTCGCCGCGCTTGATCTCGAGTACCGCGTGGTTTTTGGAAATGGCGTAGTCGGGCATGATGAGATCGTTGCCGTCGATGCGGCCGATGGAGAACATCGCCCCGGTCGAGGTTGCGAATTCACCCCGCACCAGGGGGTAAATGGCCTGCTTCAGGCTCTCGGAGGCAGAAACCGGATCCGTGGAGCCCTCGAGGGGCTCGAAGAGGACCGTGCGGTTCAACGCGCGCGGCCCGATGCCGGTCTGCGCGGACAAGGTGCCGAGATGGATCGCTGCGCCGGCCAGAACCGGCTGCTGCATGAACCGGACGAAATCCTCCCGGGACAAAGAGCGAGCCATCTGCTGCAGCACCGGCAGGCCGATCCGGCCCGACGAGCTGACCATGCGGGCCACACCTCCGGCCGGAACCCCCTGGGGCGCGGCCTGTTCCGGTTCAGAATCACTACTTCTTTTCAACTTTGCCCAGGCCTTGCCCAGCATGACGGCGATCTCCTGTGATGCGGCCCCTCCGGGAAGAGGGAGTCGGGCTTGGAAATATGCCCCCCGCTGAAGGCGGATCTGTTTGACTCGGTGCGCCAAACCATATACGATTTCCCGCCTATAGATTGTCATCGCCTGTTCGGCCAAAAACTTTAGCAACAAATCGGCAACATCGGGGCGTGGAATGATTCGATTTCTGCTCAACATCGTCCTCATTATCAGCATCTTTTTCTCGTGCTATTTCGAGGATGCCTTTTTCTCCCTGTGGAATCCCAAGGTGGGGGAACGCGCCCCGGTCACCCTCAGATTGCCGCAGCCGGAAGCCGGGCTTGGCCTTCCCGACAGCCGACAGCCGCCTGGTGCCTGGCAGATCGGCTCCCCGCAGGAGATAGTCCCGTTCATGAAAAAGCTCGATGAACAGGACATCCAGCTGATCGACCATTACCGCCGGGAGGCGATCGGAGCCCGCCATCGCGACGCGCCCCTTATCCTGTTCACCATGATCTTCATGGCAGGGTTCCTCGCGGTGTTGCTCGATCTGCCTCCCCGGGCCGGCTCCCGGAGCGCCTCTTCTCCCAACCTGGTCCTGACGCTGTTGATCCTGCACCTCCTGCTGCTGAAGGTGCTGCTGCTGGCAGCCCCTTTGCCCGCCGCCATGCTGCCCTTCGGAATGCTGCCGCTATTGCTGGTCGCTTTGAACCAGAGCCGTGCCGCCGTCGTGGGGGCCTCGCTGGCGGCCGCGGTCCTGGCATCCCTTTTTGTGGACCGGTCTTATGCAGGGGTGATCGCCATTTTGGTTGCAAGCCTTACGGCCCTGGCGGCGGCAGACACCCTGCCCAGGCGCCTGGCGTTTTTCTGGCCGGCCGTCATGATCGGGACCGCCAATGCGATCGTCTTCTCGGTGCTGAATTCCCATAGTTGGCAGGCCGCAGCGAGCCTGGCCCTCACACGCGCCCCCCTGGACCTTGCCTCCCTCTCCGAACTGGCGACGCAGCCGGTGGTGACCGGCACGGCGCTGGCCTTCTGCGGCGGATTTCTGGCGGGCCCGCTGGCGCTGCTGCTCCTGCCGGTGCTCCGGGCCACCCGGTACCTCTCCTCCGCCATCAAGCTGCGCCGCTTTGCGGACCTCGACCACCCCGCCTTGAAGAAGCTCTTCAGCGATGCGCGCGGAACGTACCAGCACTCCATGGGGGTGGCCCATCTTGCCCAATCGGTGGGTGAGGCGGTCGGCGCTGATTCGCTGCTCTTGCGCATCGGCGGCTACTATCACGACATCGGAAAGATGCTATCCCCGAACGTCTACATCGAAAACCAGTTCAACACCCCCAACCCCCACGACAGCCTCACCCCATGGGAAAGCGCGGAGCGCATTTTTCGGCACGTCACCGACGGAATCCGGCTCGCGGCTGAATATCGCCTGCCGAAAATGGTCGTCGACCTGATCCCCCAACACCACGGGACCTTGCTCCTTGAATATTTCCACACCAAAGCCGTAAAGGGCGAATCCAAGACGGAGGTCCGCAAGCATGATTTCCGCTATCCGGGGCCCAAACCCCAGAGCCTTGAAGCCGCCATCCTGATGGTCGCCGATGCGGTGGAGGCCGCATCCCGCACCCTGGAACAGCCGAACCGCAACACCTTCGACCGGCTGGTCCGGTTGATCATCGTCAAGCGCATCGCGGACGGCCAGTTCAGCGAATGCGACCTGGACACCATCCAAATCGAGAAAATCACCGACGCCCTGGTGGACGGCCTCGAGGCCATGTTTCATGGCCGCATCCGCTACCCCTGGCAGCAGGCGGAGAAGCGGTAGAAGTCATATTAATCCTTGCACTGCGCCGCGATGCTTGTTAAAAAACCGGATTTCGCGGGGCGGCGCGCGTGTGCCGTTTTGGACGGCGCCGATCAGCGGTCGACGCGGCCCTTCGAACACATCTGGGAGGCGCATTTATGGCTTTGACTCTGATGGAAGGCAACGAGGCCATCGCCCGGGGGGCGGTGGCGGCCGGCTGCCGGTTCTTCGCCGGCTACCCGATCACCCCGGCCACCACCATCCTGAACCACATGCTGGCCATGCTGCCGCCGCTCGACGGGGTGTGCATCCAGGGCGAGGATGAGATCGCCTCGATCGGCCTGTGCCTGGGGGCCTCCATGGCGGGCATGAAGGTCCTGACGGCCACCTCCGGCCCCGGCATCAGCCTGTACAGCGAGCAGATCTCCTTTGCGATCGGCAGCGAGATCCCCATCGTCATCGTCGACATCCAACGGCTGGGGCCCTCCACCGGCTCGGCCACCCGGGGCGCGGACGGGGATGTCAACTTCCTGCGCTGGGGCAGCAGCGGGGGGCTGCCCGTGATCGTGCTGGCGCCCGCGGACGTGGCGGACTGCTACAGCCTCACCGTGCACGCCTTCAACCTGGCCGAACAATACCGCTGCCCGGTCTTTGTCGCTTCCAACAAGGAGATCGCCATGACCCGCGAGACGGTCGAGGTGGAGCATCTGAGCGCTCCGCCGATCGTCGAGCGCACGCCGGCCGCCATTCGCCCCCATCTTCCGTTTCAGACCGCAGCCGGCGAGCAGGTGCCGGGCTTCCTGCCGATCGGCGGTCAGACCCTCGTGCGCCAGACCTCGTCGACTCACGGCCCGGACGGCTACATCACCACGGACCCGGGCGAGATCACCCGGATGCTCGAGCGGATGAAACAGAAGGTGGAAGGCGCGGTCGCGCGGTTTTCCTTCGTGGAACACGTGCCGGCCGAAGGCGCCGACACCCTGATCATCGCCTACGGCGTCACCGCCCGGGCCGCCGCGGCCGCCGCCGGCATGCTCGCCCGCCAGGGACAGCCCGTGTCGCTGCTCGTGCTCAAGACCCTCTGGCCGGTGCCGGAGGCCGCCATCCGGCGCGCGGCCGGGGACGTGAAGCGGGTCGTGGTGGTGGAGATGAACCTAGGCCAGTACGTGCACGAAATCGAACGCATCCTGCCCGGCCGGAGGGTCAGCTTCTGCGGCCAGATGGACGGGAAGCTGATCGCGCCGGAAACCATTGCGGAGGCCGTTACCCATGGATAGCTTGCTGAATGCGGCGCGGCCGCCGGTGTTCTGCCCGGGCTGCTCCCACGAGCGCATCACCCACACCCTGGACAAGGCCTTTTTGCAGATGGGGCTCACCGGCGAGCGGATCTGCATGGTGAGCGACATCGGCTGCTCGGGGCTCTTCGACACCTTTTTCCACACCCATGCCATGCACGGCCT
>DATITS010000352.1:0-29417 GCA_035467535.1 Desulfobacterales bacterium | reverse complement strand
CTTCGACATCGACTTCATGCATTTCGGGCTGCTCATGACGGTGAACCTGGCGATCGGCTACTGCACGCCGCCGGTGGGGGTCAGCATGTACATCACCGGCGCCATGGCCAACAAGGACATCATTTACGTCACCAAAGCCGTAATTCCTTTTCTGGTTATTCAACTCGTCGTTCTTTTCATGATGACCTATCTGCCGGACCTGGTCTTGTGGCTGCCCAAGGTCATGGGCTTCTGGGAGGCCATCGACAGCAGCATTCCCGCTCTTTGAAGGCGGCTGGGCTTTTATTGAGAGCTTTACCTCATGAGAGAACAACTGCAAATAATTGAGTTGAAACGGGAGGAGCCTCGGGCAAGGGGGCGAGAAGGCGTTTCACTGGAACACACCGGAGCCAGCCGCGGGGGTGCGGCTGGCTCCGGTGTGTTTGAATCGTTGGGGGGTGGTGTTCCCGGCCGCCTGCGGCGGGGCAGTTGATTCAGGCGGTGGTCTTGACCCGCGATTTGATTTCCCACTCCTCGATGGCGTCCCTTTCCTCGACCTCCTCCCAGCCGCAGATCATGGCCCGGGTGTGGGCGGTCATGCTGTGGCCGGTCGTGATCATGTAGATGTGCACGATGAGGAAGGAGAGGATGGCAAAGCCGCCGGCAAGGTGCACGGCGGCGACGAACCCCAGCGACAGCCAGCCAAGGCCCCAGGCGTTCCAGGAGTTGTAACCCCAGTAGAGAAACCCCGTCAGCATCTGGAGCGGCAGCAGGGCGGCCGCGAGCGTCAGGTAAACGATGCGCTGCAGGGGGTTGTGCTTGGCCTCCTTGCGCTTGGGCACGGGATGCGGCTCGCCGCGGAAAATACCGTACATGTAATAGCGCACCACGACCAGCATCTTCCTGGTGGTCGGGACGTACTGCCGCCACTCGCCGGTGGTGAACACCCAGAAGACGAAGAAGGCAAAGGCGATCAACCAGGAGATGCCGACAAAGTTGTGGATCTCCACGGCCGTCTTGAAACCGAAGAGCGTGAGCATGCCGTTTGCTTCGAACCCGGTCGCGAGCAGGATCACGATCAGGGCACTTTGCAGCCAGTGCCAGAAACGCTCGTAGCGCGAGTACAGGTAGATATTCACCATTTTGCAGGTGGTGTCGTTTGCATCCATGGATCAGTCCTCCTTTTTCCGGCTCGTGATCACCCGCCCCAGACCGTGCAGCAGCACCCCGGCCAAGGAACCCAGGACCGCGGCCCAGCCCAGGAACTCGATGACTTTGTTGCCGTCGCGGCCCGGCATGTAGACGCCCTTGATGCCGGCCATGCGCCCGTTCTCACGGGCGTGGCACTCGTTGCAGCTAACGGACTTCTCCTTGGGTGCGACCATGTGGGTGGTCGGAAACACGTAGCTGGTCTCGACGAAATCGAAACTGCCGCTGAAGGGAAGCCCCGCCGTTTTCATGCCGCTCTCGAAGGCGAGCTTCCAGTCATACTTGGCCCAGTAGGCGTCGGAGCCCGGCGGCCCGAACAGGTGCGGCACGAGCATGGTTTTGTTGACCGTGTCGTAGGGCTGTTTGCCCGAGTGGACCTTGAAGGGCGCGATCCGGGAGTTGGGGTCCTCGGGACGGCCCACCGGCCAGTTGAGCGCCACGGGCCGGGTGGGGTCGATGGCATCCTTGAGGGAGACCGCATCGATGGTGCCGTTGTACCAGAAATACTCGGGTTTCACGTTTTTGGCCCAGGTGAAGTTGCCCTTCTGGGTGTCGTATGAAGGCGTCCCCAGGGGGCCCTTTTCCTTGAAAGGTTTGCCGTCCTTCTTCTTGCCCGCCGTGGACCAGTCCCAACGCATCTTGGTCGGCAGGGCCCGGGCAAATTCGGGAATGTGACACGTCTGGCAGGCCACCTTGTCGGTGTGGTCGTTGGCTTTCTCACCTTCCTTGTGGGGCTTGCTGGTGTGGCAGGATTCGCAGGTGATCCGGGGCGTCAGGTCGTCCTGGGCCAGGGTCTTGCGCTCCTTGGCCGCGGGGGTCGAGTAAATGCGGCCGGCCACCTGGTGGGCGGCCGTGGTGTGGCAGCGGGTGCAGTCGAAGTTTTTGCCGTCGGTCCCCATGTGGACATCCAGGGCCTTGTTCGGCTTCGCCATGGAGGAATCCAGGTCGCCGTGTTTCACCATGTCGCCGCCGCCGCCGTAAAAGTGGCAGACCCCGCAGTTCTCGCGGTTGGGACGGCCGACGCTCTGGGCCACCTTGTTCCATTCGGGCGGCAGGTACTCTTTGCCGTCGCCCGGGAAAACGACAGGCTCCTTGGCCGGGTTGCCCGCACCGGCGGGGTGTTTTTTATAGGTGCCGGTCTGTTCGTGGCAGACGAGGCAGTCGACCTTGGTCACGTCCGTGAAGTCGAACGTCTTGTCCTTCCAGCCGTAGCCGGCGTGGCAGGATGTGCAGCGCGGCTCGTTGCCGTGGATGCTGACGCAGTAGTTGTTGACGGTGAGCGCGCCCTTGCCCATGGGTTTGTCCTTGGGGGAGGCGGGGTCGACCCAGGTCCAGTGGATGGTCTTGTGGATCTGGGCGGCGGCCTCGGAATGGCAGGAGAGACAGGCCTTGGTCACCTCGGGTCCCGCGGCAAAGGGCTGCTTCAGGGCCTCGTGCTTGGAATGGTCCGCGGTGATCCAGCGTTTGGCGCCTTTGGTCGCCTGCTGGGCCATGTCACGGCCCGGGGCCTGATCGCCCGCTCCGGGGTTGGCCCAGCCAAGGTAGGGCCCCAGCGCCAGAAGCAACAGCGCCAGGAGAAAAAAACGCATCGATCCAAACCTCTTCATGGTGCTCCCTCCAGAATAGGGGTGTATTCATTCAACCGGGATATGCGGTTGATCGTTGCCAAAGTAAGGCGCCCACAGTGGGCCTGATTGTCCCGTTGGTTTTTTAGCAAGTAACATACCACCCCCATACCGCCGGGCATTCCCGCCGGGCTAACAGTTACCCGCAGGGCATAAAAATGATTTCAACTAACTATTATTGTTTTTAATTATGATCGGATTGAAGGATAATCTCACAAAAACCCAGGAACCTTTTACGGGATGCCGACACCATTCCATGAACCAAGTGTTAATTAACAGTTAGCACATGCAAGTTTACCATTAACATGTGCAAAAGATAAGGTACAACAGGTCGGATATGGAAAAAGCGGATAGCGCTGGCAAACACCAGGGGCGGCGTCAAGCCGAACGCTCCGGGCGGACGGCTTTACCGGCTGAATTTCATAAAAGGAACGGCCGCCTGCCCGTCAACGCCGGGACGGTTTTGCTGCCAGTCGAGAATCCGGCAGCCGTCGGTCTCCCCGGCCGGGGCCTGGCAGCTGATGACGGGCATGACCGGGTCGCCCGCCACGGACTGGTAATCGAACAGGCGCGCGCGGTCTGTCGGGATGTTTTCCATCTCCAGGATGTGCAGCAGATAGACGAACGTGTCCCCCTGGAACAAGTCGGTTGTCCCGCGGGCATCGCTGATGCGCTTCTTGAATTTATCGATGGCGCTTTCTTTGTTCGCCGCGGCCACGACCAGGTTGAATTCGCCGTGGCGGCGCTTGTCTTCATTTTTTTCCTGCTGGTTGGTCGTGAGGAGGAACTTTCCGATGTAAATCATCGCTCATCCTTATTTTCGATGTGGTGGTGATGGTCCGGCATAAGGCATCTTAGCCGCTTCGCCACCGTTTGTCCAGACATACCGGCGTGTTACTCTATTGCCCATCCATAAACGGCATCTTTCGGCCCATGCCGGCGTTCTCGCTCTTCGCAATCCTCGGTGTAGAAGGACTACGCCTGCGGTTGCGAAATCGCTGCGGCCTTGGCCTGAACCGAAATCTACCATTTCTGGATGGGCACTACTCTAAAATCAGCGGCCCGCCCGGGTCTCCGGCAGCCGTCAACCGCCCAATGCACCGCAGCGGATGCGGGCTAACGCTGCTCCACCCGGTAGCCCCTGGCCTGCAGCAGGTCGACCACGCTGCCCGGCCCGATCAGGTGCATGGCCCCGACGATCACCAGCGCAGGTTCCCCCTGCCGGATCAGCTCTTCGATCTTCGCAGCCCAGGCCCTGTTGCGCTGAGCCAGCATCCGGTCGCGCACGTCGGGGTGCTGGTCGATGTTTTTGGACAGCAGCTGCCGGAGCCCCGGGGCATCGCCCGACCGCCACAACCTCACCATGTCGGAAGCCAATTCCGGGGCATGGGCCAGGTCCTGGAGCGTCATGGCGAGAAAGGCCTCTTCGGCGGCGGCGTTCATCCCAGCCAGCAGCTGCAGCTGGAACTCAACCGTCTCCAACGCGGCAATCCGCTTCCGGCCCTCTTTGGCCTTGTCGAAAAAATACATGTCGACACCCAGGTTCGGGTCAAACCCCAGGCGCTGGAACTCCAGCACCGAAAGCGTCAGGGCGATCATCCACGGTCTGAAACCGGCGACGGCCTCCTCGGGGATACCGGTTTCCGCAAGCCTGGCTTCGAGCCGCCGGCGGGTCTGGGGGCCGATCGTCTCGAACACGCTCCGGCCTGCGGGAAGCATCCCCAGTTCGAGCATGCGCGCCTGAACGCGCGAATCTTGCATGAGGCCGATGTCCGTTTCGAAAACGACGACCCGGCTCGCGGCATAGGCCGCATCCATGGCCGGCGGCAACGGGTAGTCATCCGCGCGCATGAAATGTATCGATCCCAGCAGGAAGACCGCTCCGCCTTCGGCCGGGATCGCCCACAAACAGGTCTTGGAGGGACCCGGCAGCACCTGGGCATGCCCCGGCACTGGAGCCGCCGCCCCGGCGGCCCAAAGCCAAAAAGCCAGAAACGCCAGCGCCCGGAAGGTGGTCTGCATGACCGGCCGATAGGCGTCCATGGAACGCATGCGGCGAAACGAGGTCACGGCGTCGGCCAACTCTTCAGGATGTCGTTGACGAGCTTGCCGTCCGCGCTCTTGCCGAAGTGCTTCATGACAACCCCCATGGCCTGCATCTTGTTCTTGAACTGCGAAAAATCGATGTTGCCCCGGACCCAGTCGACGATCTCTTCGCGCGCCACCTGGCGCGGCAGGTAGGCCTCCAGGATCTGAAGATAGTCGGAGGTCGCCTCCTTCCTGGCTTCGAGCATGATATGCTCGGATTTGATCAGGCCCTGGATGATGCCGATGATGTCGTCGTTGGTGATCTCCTCGGCCTGCTTGGGCCGGGTCGACTTCTTGCCGCCCTCCAGCGTCAACGGCACGGTGAGCTTGAAGAACTCCGACATGACCTGGCGGATGGTGTTGCGCCCCGCTTCGTCTTTGGCCCGCATCGCCTGCTTCAGGTCTTCCTTCAGCTTCATCTGGAGCGGAAGCGGCATGTCCGGGTTCCAGCCGTAGGCGTTTTTTATCTCGGTCATATCCGTTCTCCTTCGCCGGCTCAAATGCCCGACGTCTTGTGTGAACACGCAGGATTTGTCCCTGAAAGCGTTCCGCCTTCAGCCTTCAGTCTATCTGCCGGAGTTACGCCTCCGGTTAACCCCGTGCGAGCTCCGCGGCCGTCCGGCGGATGCGCTGCCAGGCCTGCTCCACGTGGCGGCGCTCGGTGTGGGTCTGGCCGACGCAAAGCCGCAGCGTCAGTCGGTCCTGCAGCCGGGTGTGGGTGAGGAAGAGCGCGCCGCTGGCATTCAACCGGTCCATGAGCGCCTGGTTGAGACTGTCGCCGCCCCGGTGGCGGAAACAAACAAGGTTAAGCGGCGGGATCACCGCCAGTTCGAAATCCGGATCCGCCCGGACCCCGTCGGCGAACTCCTGGGCGAGCGCCACGTGGCGCCGCACGTGGTGCTGAAGGCCTTCCACCCCGTAGTGCCGGATCACGAACCACAGCTTCAGAGCCCGGAAGCGCCGCCCCAGGGGGATCTGCCAATCGCGGTAGTCGATCACCGCGCCGGTCTCGGTGGCCTGGTTGCGCAGGTACTCGGGCAGGATGCTCAGGGCCCGAATGAGCGCGGCGCGGTCGGCCACGAAAAAACAGTCGCAATCGAAATTGGTGAACATCCACTTGTGCGGGTTGAAACAGTAGCTGTCCGCAAACTCGAGCCCGGCCTGGAGGTGGCGGAACTCCGGGCACAGCGCGGCGGTGCCGGCCATGGCTCCGTCAACGTGCAGCCACAGGCCCTGCTCGCGGCAGATCCGGCCGATCTCCGGCACGGGGTCGATGGCATTCGAGGAGGTGGTCCCCACGGTGGCTGCCACAAAAAAGGGAATGCAGCCGCCCTCCCGGTCCGCGGTGATCCGCTGCGCCAGCAGGTCCGGGCGCAGGGCGAGGTTCGCGTCCACATCGATCAGGCGCAGGTTCTCCCGGCCGATCCCGGCAATCTTTGCGCCCTTCTCGATGGACGAGTGGGCCTGGCTGGAGGTGTAGGCCGTGAGCCGCTCCCGGCAGCCGCGGGCGTTGCTGGCCTGCCCCGTCGCCCGTTCCCGGGCGGCCAGGAGCGCGCACAGGGCGGCGCTGGAGGCGGAATCTTCGATCACGCCACCGCCGATACCCGTGGAACGGAAGTGCTCCGGCAGGTCCAGCATCTCCGCCACCCAGTCGAGCACGTGGGTTTCGAGTTCGGTGCAGGCGGGGCTCGTGGCCCACAGCATGCCCTGCACACCGAGCCCGGAGGAGATCAGATCCCCCAAAATGGAGGGTCCGGAGGCGTTGGCCGGAAAGTATGCAAAGAAATTCGGCGACTGCCAGTGCGTGATGCCGGGCAGAATCCGCTCGCCCACATCCCGCAGCACGGCGTCGAAGGGCTCGCCCTGCAGCGGCGGGTGGGCCGGCAGGCCGGCGCGGATGCCGCCGGGCTTGACCTGGGAGAGCACCGGTAGGGATTCCACGCGCTCGTAATAGTCGGCCACCCAGTCGATGGCGGCATGCCCGAAACGCCGGAACTCGGCGGGGCTCATGTGGTAGGTTTTCTCTTCGGACATGGCAACGTTCCTCGCAAGGGGGTCAGCGGCGGATGCGATCGTAGATCAGAAGGTCGTAGGCCGGGGGGCCCGGGATGCGCTCCGCCGAGGTTATGGCGAAGACGTCCGCAGGGATTTCCGGAAAAAAAGTGTCGCCGTCAACGGTCACCGGGACCACCGTGAGATAAATGCGGTCGGTGATCGGCATGGCGTCCCGGTAGAGCTGCCCGCCGCCGATGATGAAGGCCTCCTCCTCGCCGGCCGGGCAAAGCGCAAGCGCGGCCGGCAGCCCCGATGCGGCCAGACAGCCCTCCGGCCGGAATTGCGGGCGGCGGCTGACCACGATGTTGGTTCGTCCCGGAAGGGGCCGGCCGATGCTTTCATAGGTCCTGCGCCCCATGATCACCGCGTGCCCGAGGGTGATGCGCTTGAACAGCTTCTGCTCCCCGGGGATTTTCCAAGGGATGCCCCCGCCGCTTCCGATCACGCGGTTTTCCGCCATGGCCGCAATCAGTGAAATCCGCATCTCGACGCGCTTGTAGATTTCGGCACTGTTCACCGCAACGACTCCATACGCAACCGATAATGCTGATGGAAGCAAACCGTTTTCCGCACCCGGATACGGATGCAGCTGGAGTTACAATAGAAAACCGCATCTGGGGTGTCAAGCGGCAAAGACGCTTGCGTCGCGCCGGCGTTGTGTCCGGCCAAAGCCGGCCTCGGCCTGCGACGATCCGCGCGGGCACTCGAAAACCGTTGCAGTCCGCAGGGTTGTCATACTATACTGCTGTGCATGATGCTCCAGGCTGTCGAATGGTGATGGGCTCATAAAACGTCATCCTAACCGATGGCTTTGTAAAAAGCCCAAGATCAAGGCGCGCGAATCCCGTGGAGTGAGGCGTACGTGCAGTACGCCGCAGCGACAGCGGGATGAAGCGCAACGCCGAAATTGGGTTTTTTACGAAGCCATCAAAGGTGACCATGACCGAATCGCGGGTGATCAACGATATCGAATCGCCGGGGAAGCCCCGCGCTTTGGATGCGCTCATCAAGAAAGTCACCTGGATCGGGGTGACCGTGAACATCGCTCTGGCCGCCTTCAAGCTTTTTGCCGGAATATACGGCGACAGCCAAGCTGTCGTGGCCGACGGCGTCGAGGCCCTGCTGGATGTGTTCACGGTCATCATCATCTACGCCGCCTCGCGTTTCTGGATGCGGCCTCCGGACGACTCCCACCCGTTCGGCCACGGCCGGATGGAAACGCTGGTGGCCGTCTTCATCGGCGTCTCCCTGGTGGGTGCAGCGGTTGGCATCGGCTGGGAGTCGGTCGCCACCCTGCACGAAAAGCACTTTTCCCCGCCGGGATGGATCGCGGCCGTCGCCGCATTCGCATCCATTGTCGGCAAGGAAATGCTCTACCGCTGGACCGTGGCGGTCGGCCGACGGATGAAAAGCTCCGCGGTCATCGCCACCGCCCTGCACTACCGATCGGATTCCTTCAGCTCCTATCCGGTCCTGCTTGCCGTGGCCGGCGCCATTCTGTTTCCCACTTGGTCGTTTCTAGATCACGTCGGGGCTGTCGTCGTTTCGATTTTCATCCTGCATTCCGCCTTTCAAATCACCTGGCCGAGCCTTAAAGAGCTGATCGATGCCGGGGCCCCGGCCGAGATCCGAAAGCAGATCCGCGAGATTGCCTGCACAAACAAAAACGTCATTCAAGCCCACGACATCCGCACGCGCTATATCGGATCGAGCCTTCAGGTCGTCCTGCACATAGTGGTGGACGGCGGCATCACGGTCCGCGAGGGCCACGCAATTGCGGAAGACGTGGAGCATCGGCTCAGCCGGGAAATCGACGAGGTGATCGATGTGGTCGCTCACGTCGAACCTCCGGAAGGAGCCGTTGAGGAGGGAGTAACATGAAAAAAGAGCGCAACTATCAACCGGTATTGATCGTTCTGGTGCTGATCGTCATCGCGGTGGCGGCCTGGAACCTGTTCACGGACTGGCAGGCCCGGCAAGCCGAAACCACCCGGCAGCAGGAGGACCAGGCGTGGCGCCAGCAGGCGGAGGCGCTGTCGAAAAAGGTCGCCGAACTGGAGACCGAACTCAAAACCGTTCAGGATGAAAAGGCCCCCGAGGGCAAGGCCGCCGAGGTCTTCGGTTCTGCCGCCACTGCACCGGCGTCGCCGGAAAAATCCTCCGACGCCGAGAGCACCGATCGGCAGATCCTGGCCTTTTTCAGCTACCTGGACGGCCGGGACTACGTGAAGGCCTACGCGCTCGATGGCGGCACCTACACGCAATACACCGCAGCCATGGACGAGCTTTCCATAGGCCTGCCGAAAGTCGCGGGCGAAACCGATTCGCTCTATACGACGTTGAAGAACGTCTCCCATTTCTTCCGAGTACTGGGCAAAAAGAGAACCGAACTCGCGGCGGAGATCCTTAAAAACGAGCAGGAGATCCTGGAGCCGGCCATGCGCGTCTTCTACCAGTGGTTCACCGGCCCGGCCGGCACGCTCAAGGGAAAGCCGTCGCTGCCGGTGATGTACGAGTACTCCAGTTTCTTTTTGAACACGCTCGGCGGCCGGAGCTACCTGATGCGCCGCGATTCCAAGGTCCGGCTGCTCACAACCTATTACTGTATCAAGGTCCTGGACCGGGCCAACGACAACGGGATGAACCCGAACGGGATCGACATCCGGCCCCTCATCGCCTCGACCACCAACGACATCCACAGCCAAAAGGGACTGATCTACCAGAAATCCTACCTGGCCGAACTCTCACGGCTGGCCGGCAAATACCCGATGTGAGGGCGCCGCGCCGCGTCGGCAGGAAATCCCACGGGAGGGACGGCATGACATTGAAAGAGCACGAGTACGTTCGACAGACCCTGGAGCGCTACACGAATTGTCGTCTCGAGGATTTCTGCGACCATATCCTCGTCACGAACTTCAAACGCTACATTCAGCGCTTCCAGGAGAAGACCAAGGCCCAGTTTTCCGAGGGCAACTTCCGGATCGCCAATGCCAAGGATCTCAACTGCACCATGATCGATTTCGGCATCGGCTCGCCCCAGGCCGCCCTGGTGATCAACTGCCTCGCCTACCTGGACAACCTCAAGTCGATTATCATGCTGGGCATGTGCGGCGGCATCGACGACATCCTGAAGACCGGCGATTTCCTGGTGCCCTCGGCGGCCATCCGCGGCGAGGGCACCAGCCGGCACTACATGCCGCCGGAGTTCCCCGCCATCCCGGCCTCCTCAGTCAACCTCTACTGCATCGGTGCCGTGCGCAAACTCGGCCACGTACCCCACTGCGGCATCGTCTACACCACGGACCGCCGGCTGTGGGAGTTCGACGAAGAGTTCGTGGGCTACCTCCGCAACCGGCGGATCCTGGCGATCGAGATGGAGCTGGCCACCCTCTTCACCGTCGCTTATCGCTACGAGCTGCCCATCGGATCCGTCATGCTGGTCTCCGACATGCCGCTTCAGCGCCGGGGCATCAAAGACAAGAAGCTTTCGGAGGCCATCTACGCCAAGCACATGGAGACCCACCTCGAGGCCGGCATGGATGCCGTCGCCAAGCTGAACGCCAACTGGGACAAGGTCTCCCGCAAGCTCACCTCCGAATGGTAAAAACGGTTTTAAAGCGCCACCTCGCACCCGGGGGCGGCGTTAACCGGCGGATTGAAATGCTCACGTACTGTCGTACGCTCCGCTTTCAATCTGCCGGTTGCCTTGCCCTCGGGCGTGATCTGGCACTTTAAAGCCGTTTTTTCATTGAAGGGGCACCTTCTGTTTGGCATCTCACCCGTAATGATTATCATTGGGCGTAAAGCGCCGCGGACTGCGGCGGATGGCTGTTCCTTTTTCACGGATGTCGACGATGAACCGGCGCCGATTCCTAAATACATTTTTCAACCTCCTGAAAGTTTCACTGGCGGCGAGCGTCCTGCCGCCGTGGGTGCAGGCCGCCCGGACCGATTCCCAGAAACCGCTGCACTACAGGCCCCTGAATGGCCTGAGCCTACGCGACATGGCGTACCGCAAACTCCACCACGGCGACGGCCGCTTCCGCAACCCGCTCGGGATCGACCGCAGCGGGCGGCTGCTGCAGGTTCTCTCGTGGAAGTTGTTTCAAACGAACGCCTTTCAGGCTGATCTCGCGGAGCAGCGCGTGAACCCGGTGACCGTCGACTGGCCGGCGGTCCGCGGCTACGACGGACTGTCCATCACCTACCTCAAACACGCCAGCCTCCTGATGAACGACGCCGGCCGCCGCCTGTTGATCGACCCGGTCTTTTCCGATATCTTCTGGTTCATCCGCGACTTCTCCCCCTTCGCCTTCGATCTGAACGAGATGCCCGTACCGGACCAGGTGCTGCTCACCCACGGACACTATGACCACCTGGACACCGCGGCCCTCTCGCAGCTGCCCCGCGGGGTTCATGTCATCAGCCCCTTGGGCTATGCCGGCCTCCTGGACGAGCTGGGCATGTCGAACCGCACCGAGCTCGACTGGTATCACAGCATCTCGGACGGGGACCGGGAGATCGTTCTCTTGCCCTGCAACCATTGGACGATGCGCAACCCCGTGGCGGGCCCCAACCTTGCGCTGTGGGGCTCGTACATCATCCGCACCGCCAGCGGCCCCACGGTCTATGTTTCGGGCGACACGGCCTTCTTCGACGGCCTCGCGCAGATCGGCCAGGAGTTCGACATCGACCTGGCGGTGATCAACCTGGGCGCCTACGAACCCCGCTGGTTCATGGCACAGAGCCACATCAGCCCCCGGGAAACCGTCCGGGCGTTCAAGCAGCTCGGCGCAAAACGGCTGGCTGTCATCCACTGGGGCACGTTCCAGCTGGGCGACGAGCCGGTGCATTTGCCGCCGCAGCACATCCGGGAGGAGATGCGCCAGGAGGGGCTGCTGGACCGCCTCGTGGATTGGAAGCATGGCGAAACCGTATTCCTCTGATGCATTTCCCGTTTGGCCTGCGCCCGGCTTTCATGCTAAAAGAAACTAAAGTCGTTGTCGCCACCAGACAGGCTTTTGAACCGCGAAAGCGAGCGAATCATAAAAAGGCCGGATTTCTTACGGTCGAAAATTCCATGCAGCTTGCTGCAGGGCTCTTCAATCCTGTAACTCAGAAAGAATAAAACATGGCAATGCTGTTGATGACCTCGAAGTTAAAAGTCGACTCATGGGTCAAGCACCTGCGGGCACAGGAGCCCGGGCTGGATTTGCGGGTGTGGCCCGAAACGGGCCCGACCGACGAAATCGAACTCGCCCTGTGCTGGAAGCATCCGCTGGGGGAGCTGAAGAAGTACCAGAACCTCAAGTGCATCGCCTCGCTGGGATTCGGGGTCGACCACATTCTGAGGGACCCGGACCTGCCGCCGGGAGTCCCGATCGCCCGCCTCGTCGATGCGTCCATGATCCATGCCATGAGCGAATACATCCTCACCGCGGTTCTGCACCACACGCGGCAGTTTGATCTCTTCCAGCACGACAAATCCCTGAAAAAATGGCAGGCGCGCAGACCGCTGAATGCGCAAGACGTGCGCGTGGGGATCATGGGGCTGGGCCACCTGGGTGTGGATGCCGCCCAAAAACTTCGTCTTCTGGGGTTTCCGGTTTCAGGCTGGAGCCGCACGGCAAAGCATGTCGAAGGGCTCATCGCATGGGCGGGACCGGATGCCCTGGAGGAGTTCCTCGCCCAGGCGGACGTTCTCGTCTGCCTGCTGCCGCTGACCTGCGAAACCCAGGGCATCCTGAACAGCCGGACCTTCGCCCGGCTGCCGACCGGTGCCTACATCGTCAATGCGGCCCGGGGCGAACACCTGGTGGAGAAAGACCTGCTCACCGCCCTTGACGGCGGGCACCTGTCCGGGGCCTGTCTCGATGTTTTCCGGGAGGAGCCTTTGCCCGAGTCGCACCCCTTCTGGAATCATCCGCGCATCACCATGACCCCGCATATCGCCAGCCTCACCCATCCCGGAGCCGTGGCGCCCCAGATAGTCGAAAACTACCGCCGGGTGCGCTCGGGGCTTGCGCCCCTGCATGTCATCGACATCGAAAAGGGCTATTGAAAAGGAGTGCTTTCATGAAATCCGCGGTGAAGAGGCTCATGGTTGCGGCTGTTCTCTGGATGGTGTTTACCCCGGTGCAGGCCGCCGAACTCGAATCCGGTTTTATGGATACGAAATGGTCCTCGCCGGCAAAGGACCTGAAAGGTTTCACCCGGGTGGGCGGCAGCGGAAAGATCGCCTACTATGTCAACCCCCAGCGCACGTACACCTTCTTCGGCACCGAGGTCCCGGATGATGTGGTTTACGGATTTTACGAGGACAAGTTTTTCGCCGTCTATGTCAATATAGACGGCATTGATGTCTTCAGCCAGATCAAGAGCTACATTCAGCACAAGTACGGCGCGCCCCGCAAGACCACCCGCGAAACCCGGGGCGACCTGACCACCTACGTCTGGAAGCTCAACCAGACACAAATCAAGTTCAAACACCATGAGACGTCGGGCAAAATGAAAATGTCTTTCTACTACTTGCCCATCGCCAACCAGGTCAACGCGGAAATGAAAAAGGACGAGGAAGATGAGCCGCCGGAACCGGTTTTTCCCCTCAGCGCCGTCCGGCAGTCGGAAGCCGTGCGGTCGCAAATGGAATTCATGAGCTTCTGAACCGATGAGCGCGAAAGCCGACAAACCCGGCGCGGAGCTTTTCAAAGGGGTCCTGCTGGCGCATTTGATCATCGGCCTGCACGTGGGCGTCATCGCCCTCATCGGGCTTCTGGTCATCTTCTTCGGCGGCATAGCGCGCTACTGGGGCTGGATTCTGCTGGGCGGCTTGACGGCCGCTGGCCTTTTAGGCTTCTTTCTCTACCGCAAGGTCAAGTCCCGGGGCCGGGACCTCTACCGGGACATCCGCAACGCGCCGGTGATGCCGGGCGGGACCCTCGAGGTCAGCCTTCTCGGCGGGCTTGCATCGGTCAAGTTCAGCAAACCCCCGGATGCCGCAGCCTTGCCGCACGCGGCCGCTCTCCCTGCGCTGCTGGAGGACTCGGCGACCCTGCAGATCCGCGAGCTGGGCAACCTGGCCCGGATGTATGAGAAGAACCTCATCACCCGCGAGGAATTCGAGCAGGCCAAAGCCGCCATGTTCACCCCCCCTGCCCGCCCAGGACACGGACCCGGGACATCAGGGAATTGAAGTCGGCCTCCGGGACCTGCTCCCAGGGGGATTGCGGAACGAACTGGATAAAGGATTTGACCCCGGGCGTAAACACCTTGCCGCCCTGAATCCCGGGGCTGCGCAGACGGTATTTGAACTCCCCGCCCAGATCGAGCAGCAGGTCCAGCTCATGGCCTTCATCAAGGAGGTCCACCATGAGCGCGTTTGCCACCCGGCCGCGTCCCCGCAGGCGGCGCCCGCGGCCCGGATCCTCGACGATTTCGATCACGGCCTCCTCGAGCTCGACCGCCCGGTCATCGCGGGCGAGCAGCACCGCTCGCTCGACCCGGTATTTGCCCTCTGCAAACGGGATCCACTCAGCCATCAACGCCTCCGCCTCCACCCGGTTCCTCTTTGGATTTGCCGTGCTCCCTCTTCTGGCAGTTGTAGACCCACACCGGGCTAATATCAAGCCTGAAAGGCATGGGTTTATTTTGACAAAATTCCCTAAAAATGTCTAAATCCGACAATCGCGGCGGTCCCGTTCCAAACCGCGCGCGAACCCGGAAGCGGTTTCAGGGTTCTCCGGAAATGGAGACAACGCTGAAACCGGATATCGGTGAGTCTAAGGAGAGCGTCTATGCATGGCTGGTGCGGAAAAATTCTGAGAGTGGACCTGAGCCGCGGCAAAATCTCAAACGAGGCGCTGGACCCGCAGGTGGCGCGCGACTACATCGGCGCCCGTGGATTCGGCATCTACTACCTGCGCCGGGAGGTCGACCCTGCCTGCGACCCCCTCGGCCCTGAAAACAAGATCGTCATGGCCGCCGGGCCGCTGACGGGCACCCCGGCCCCCACCGGCGCGCGCTACGTGGTGACCACCAAATCGCCCCTGACCGGCGCCATCACCTGTTCCAACTCCGGCGGCAATTTCCCGGCCGAGCTCAAGAAGAGCGGCCACGACGCCATCATTATTGAGGGCCGCTCCGCAACCCCCGTCTATCTCTGGATCGACGGGGGCCGCGCCGAGCTGCGGCCCGCCGGCCACCTGTGGGGCAAGACCACCCATGAAGCCGACGACGCCCTGCGCGGAGAAACCCACGCCAAGGCCAAGACGGCCGTGATCGGGCCGGCCGGGGAAAAGCAGGTGCTGTTTGCCGCCATCATGAACGACCGCGACCGGGCCGCCGGCCGCGCCGGCGTCGGCGCGGTCATGGGATCCAAGAACCTGAAGGCGGTCGTGGTCCGGGGCGGGGGCGAGATCTCCCTGGCGGACCCGGCCGCCTTCAAGGCCGCCAACACGAAATACCGCGAGGCCTTCAGGGCCAAGACCCAGGACAACCCGCCACCCCTGCGAACCCACGGCACCGCCATCACCGTGGTCGGCACCCAGGGCCACGGCGTCTTCCCCACGCGCAACTTCCAGCAGGGCACCTTCGAGGGCTGGGAGTCCATCTACGGCGAAACCCTCACCAAGAAGTACCTGGTGCGGGCCAAACCCTGCTTCAGCTGCCCGATCGCCTGCGGCCGGGTCACCCGCATCCCGGACGGCCCCTACCAGGGCGAGGGCGAAGGGCCGGAGTACGAGACCGTCTACGCGCTCGGCTCGGACTGCGGGGTGGACGACCTGGCCGCCCTCACCAAGGCGAACTACGAGTGCAACGAGCTGGGGCTGGACACCATCAGCATGGGATCCGCCATCGCCTGCGCGATGGAGCTTTACGAAAAGGGCTACCTGAAGGAGTCCGACATCGGGATGCCGCTGCCCTGGGGCGACGGCGCAGCACTGGTCAAGCTCACCGGCATGACCGCACGGCGGGAGGGTTTCGGCAACATCCTGGCCGAGGGCAGCCGGCGCCTGGCCGCCCGCTGCGGGCACCCGGAGCTCGCCATGGTCGCCAAGAGCCTGGACTTTGCGGGCTACGACCCGCGCGGCGAACAGGGCATGGGCCTGGCCTACGCCACTTCGCCCATCGGCGGCTCCCACATGCGCGGCGACCCGGCCTATTTCGAGCTGCTCGGCGTGCCGGTCCCGGTCGACCCCCACACCTGGCAGGACAAGCCGCCGCTGGTGGCCAAGTGGCAGGACCTGTTCAGCGTGATCGACGCGGCCGGGCTCTGCGTCTTCTTCAGCGTGCGCTACCTGGTCGAACAGAACCTGATGGTCAAGCCGGTCGGCATCACCGAGCTGCTCAATGCTGCGACCGGCGCCGGCTACAGCCCCGCGGAGGTCGAACGCGCCGGCGAGCGCATCTTCAATGCCGAGCGGCTCTTCCTGCTGGCGGCGGGCTTCACCCGCAAGGACGACAGCCTGCCGCCGCGGATCACCCTGGAGCCCATGCCTGCCGGGCCGGCCAAGGGGCTGGTCTGCCGCCTGGAGGAGATGCTGGTGCCTTACTACAAACTGCGGGGCTGGACCCCCGAAGGCGTGCCCTCGGAGGCAAAGCTCAAGGAGCTCGGGTTGCTGTAATCTAAGGGGGAAAGATTGCGTCGGCCCATGCGGAGGCAGTCCCCATTGGGCCTTGATGTGAATCGACAGAATCGCTCAATTTAGGTGCAAAAAACTCAACACTGAAAGCGGATGACCAACGCATGAGGGTGCACATCCACCCATTTGCCAACCTGCGCGACTACGCCCCGACCGGCAAGGGGAGTTTCGAACTATCCCTTGCCAATGGGGCGACGGTGGCTGACGTGTTCGCCGCACTGCAGATCCCAACGACGGTCGAAGCGGTGATTCTCGTCAACGGCCGCCGGGCGGACCGGGCCACACCGCTCGCAGCCGGAGACGAGGTTACGCTCTTCCCGCCCATGGAGGGCGGATAGGATAATGCCGGCTGCTTTTAAGAGCTTGACTGCTATAGATATTCTCCCTATGAGGGATAGAGCCGGAGACGATACGAGGGCAGCAACCACTCCACACGGGCGCAACTCGATATCCATAGGACTTTCGTTAGTCACGAAAACCTTGTTTCCACAAATCGAAATTCAACACAGGACACGGTAAAGTATGAAATGCGCGCGCTGCGAAGCATCGATTATTGAAGGGGAAGAGCGGGAGCACCTTGGCCGGATTCTCTGCGAGGACTGTTACATGGACACGCTGTCGCCGGCCAAGACCTGCGACCCGTGGGCGGTGCACAGCGCCAAGTCCTTTGGCAAGAATCTCGACGGAAAATTCGAGCTGACCGAACTTCAGCGAAAAATACTGGAGATCTTGAAGGAGACCGGCGGAGCCCCGCCCGAGCACCTGATCGAGCGCTTGAACATCTCGCCGATGGACCTCGAGCGCGAGATCGCCGCCCTGAGGCACATGGAGAAGGTGCGCGGCGAGCTAAGAGTCGGTAAGAAATACATTCGGCTGTGGTAGCGACCGTCATTTGCGTTTGATGAAGGTCCCGCTGTTGTATTGCTCGAAGGCGACGTTCAGCTCGACCTGGGTGTTCATCACGATGGGCCCGCGCCAGGCCACCGGCTCTCCGATGGGTTTTCCTGAAACCAGCAGGAACCGGACCGGCTCCTCCCGTGCCGTCACCGCTACCTGGTCCCCGTCTGAAAAAAGGACCAGGCTTCCGCCGGCCGCCGATTTTGCTTCCTGATCGCCGAACCGGCCGCTGCCTTCGAAAATATATGCAAATGCGGTGTGCCCGCGCTCAACGGTGTGGATGAATTCCGAGTCGCGCGGGACGGAGACATCGAGGTATTGCGGGCCGACGACAACGTCCTTGACAGGACCCTTCGTCCCGGCGACATCGCCGCAGATGACCCGGATTTCAACCCCGTTCTTCAGGCTGACCACCGGGATGTCCTCTCTTTTAACGTCCCGATAGCGCGGGTCCATCATCTTTTGGGCCGCCGGCAGATTGGCCCAGAGCTGAAAGCCGCCCATCAGGCCTTTGGTGTCGCCTTTAGGCATCTCCTGATGGATAAGACCGCTGCCGGCCGTCATCCACTGGACATCGCCGGAGCGGATCACCCCTTTGTTCCCCAAGCTGTCGCCGTGCTCCACCTCGCCGTGCAGCATGTAGGTGATGGTTTCGATCCCGCGGTGCGGGTGCCAGGGAAAGCCCTTGATATACTGGTCGGGTTTGTCCCCGCGGAAGTCATCCAGCATGAGAAACGGGTCGAACAGCGGAACTTCAGCGAACCCGAAAGCGCGCCGCAGATGCACGCCGGCACCTTCGATGGTGGGTTGGCCTTTGATCATTTTCCGGATTTTTCGTATATCACTCATGGGGGATTCCCTTCGATCATAAGCAGAGGGTTATATGCCTTCAACGCGGATTAACGATTCGCTTTGCAGAATGATAAGCATCTTAGCACCCTCTGGCGAAAACATTTTTTAAACCACCCCCGACTCGCAATGGGATTCACCGCAAGGAGTGTTTGATGTTTACAAGGCAAGAAATAAAAAACGCCCTTCGCAAATGGAACCGGGCGTGGGATAATCATGACCTTGAAGGTGTCATGGAACTCTTCCACGACGATATTTTGTTTGAAAACTGGACCGGGGGCAAAGCGCAAGGCAAGGAAGCCCTCCGGCAGGCCTGGGCCTCCTGGTTTGCAAACCATGGCGGCTTCCGGTTCACCGAGGAAGAGACCTTTATCGATGTGGAGCAGCAGAAGGCCCTCTACCGCTGGCAGCTGGAGTGGCCTTCGATCGAAAAGGGCTGCGAGGGGCGGCCCGAAAAGCGGCGCGGGGTCGATGTGATGCACTTCAAGGACGGCAAGATCATCCGAAAGCTGACGTATTCGAAGACGACCCTTGAAATCGACGGGCAGAGAGTCCATCTTGTCCCAGGGCGTTTGAATGGGCATCGTCTATCAGGGTGTTGAAAATCATCTCTCCTCGCCGGAAGAGATGGTGCTGAGTCTTTCCATCAAATAGCTGAATCGGTTCTGGGCATAGTAGACCCGCGTGTTGCTGTCCACGATGGAACCCAGCTTGACCTTGAAGTCCTTGTCCTTGAACCCGGCCGCTTTTTTCCGAAGATCATTGAACTGGTTGCCGGAGAGCTCCGGCAGCGCTATCCCTCGGCGAAGCATGAATTCGATGTCGAAACAGTCCCTGACCTCACCGCGATCGAGGAGTGCCTCGATTTTGTTCTTCATCGTCTGTTCGAGCGAATGGGCCTTGAGAAGGACCTGTCTGGTGCTGAAACGTGAAAAGGCGATCGTGGCCTGATAGTCGCACTCTTTTTGTTCTCTTCGGATTTCGACCTTCAACCGTTTGGGGTAGGTGTTGGTCCGAACTTCTACCAGGAGCGTGAAATGTTTGATCTGCGCGTCGGTGATCACGTAGTCCTGCTCAAGGGTTTTCACCAGCTTATCAAAAAAGGCCTTTTGCGCAGTCTTTGTGACAAACCAGAAATCGAGGTCGACGGAATAGCGGTTGAGCTCATGGCAAAGTCGCAGCATGGTGCCGTCGCCAAAAACCAGGGGGCCGAGCAGTTTTGCACTGTTGAGCTTGTCCAAGACTTCAATTTCAAAAATTTCATGCCGGCCCAAGATATCCATTTTTTTCGAGCATCTTCCTCGTTTGGGGAGGGTAGCTTCGGCTCATGCGTCGGATCTCTTTACAATTGAGCTTCTCGTCGTCAATGGCTGAGAGATCTATCGCATAGCGACCGAACGACATCAAGTATATGGCGTCGAGCAGCGCCTTCTCCGGGGTCGCGATAAAGAACTGTTGTTGACGGATGAATCCGAAATAGCTCGCGCGACTGACTTTGGTGTATCGGAATACGTTGCCGTTTAGCGAGATTTCCTTTGTCCGTTTCACGGCTACCGATTCGATGATGCCTCGCTGAACCTGGGTGGTGATCTCGTGGTAATCCAGGGCCGTCATCAGTGATATGTAGGAGGGAGTCTGCCCCAGGTTCGCAAGTGTGAACCGTTCTTCCCGACTTGTCCTCTGCCACCGTTCTTTCGGCACATAGATATTGCGCTTCAGCCGCATCAGAAGCCCGAGCCGCACGTACCGGCTTGCGCTCACCCTGGCCGAAGCCGGACTGATCTTCAAAGCTCTGGCAATATCCTCGTAGCCGAAATACAATTGATTAATGGAGTTCAATTCGCGGGTTTTCATCGAGTATGCCTAATATACACTTTTGTTAATTACGTATACTTAATTTTTGCCTGCACGTCAAGACCTTAACCCCCCACCGGCCGAAGATGATCATGAAACCGGTTGCTTCAACCTTTGAACGGAGTGCAATGGCATTTGAAGGATGGAAAGCGAAGCTCGAAAGTTAAAGCTGGACGTGTATGCGCTTTGTATCGCCTCCAAGGATCGGAGGGCTCCCTGGTATGCCCGGGTGGTTGCAGTCGCGGTTGTGGCCCAGCGTTCAGCCTTATTGATCTGATCCCTGACCCCATCCCGGTGCTTGGCTATTTGGATGACCTGATCCTGCTTCCCTTGGGGATTGCGTTGGTGATAAAGCTGATTCCAGCCGAGGTAATGCAGGATTGCCGGGGAAATGCCGTATTGACCATGATGGGTGACCGGACGCTATGACAAATATTCTCTTGGTGATGTTGGGAGGAAGCATGGGGGCGCTCAGCCGGTACGGCGCATCGCTGCTGGCCGTGAAGCTTTTCGGGAGCCGCTTCCCCTGGGGGACGCTGGCGGTGAACCTCGTCGGCTGCTTTTTCATCGGCATCGCCTTTGCCCTGGCCGAGCGCGGCAGCGGCAGCATGACTCCTTCGATGCGGCTGTTCTTCGTGACGGGCTATCTCGGAGGCTTGACGACGTTTTCGACATACGCCCTGGAGACCACGAACGCGCTGGGTGCGCAAGACAGCATGGTAGCCGTGCTGAACTTCGCTGCCAACAACCTGCTGGGGGTGGCGCTGGTGCTTCTGGGCATGTGGATGGTGAGGCTTCGGTAGTGTCTATCCATAAACGGCACCTTTCGGCCCATGCCGGCGTTCTCGCTCTTCACAATCCTCGGCGTAGACGGACTACGCCTGCGGTTGCGAAATCGCTGCGGCCTTGGCCTGAACCGAAATCCACCATTTCTGGATGGACACTGGGTAGAGGAGGCGTGTCATGCTGCAGTACAAAGTGATCGAGATATTCACGAGCGAAAAGGTTCGATGGAAGGGGCGGCCGCTCAACGAAGCCGTCGTGCAGCACGTGCACGATCTCAAGATCGCGGCGCGCTGCCTGGTCACGCGGGCGATCGAGGGCTGTTATGAGAGCGGCGAGGTTGCGACGGGAAGGCTCGAAATCCTCTCCTCCAACATGCCCCTGCGAATCGCGATCGTGCTGCCCGCCGCCGAGATCCAACGGGTGCTGCCCGACATCGAGGCGATGGTCGCAGACGGCATCGTGGCCGTGCACCACCTCGACGTCGTATCGCACAAGACCCGCAAGCAGCTTGTCCCCAAGCAGATCAAGATCCGGGACATCATGACCCCCGATCCCCGGACCGTCTCCCGCACGACCCCGTTGGATCAGGTAGTCCGGCTGTTGCTCTCGTCGATTTTTACCGGGGTTCCCGTGGTGGACGATGCGGGCCGGCCGGCGGGGGTCATCACCCAGGGGGATCTGATCTACAAGGGGAAAATGCCCATGCGCCTCGGGCTGCTGGCCGAATCCGGCGGCGAGAAACTCGACGCGGTCCTTGCAGAGCTTGCCGCAAAAAGCGCCAAGGAGGTGATGACATCCCCGGTCATCGTCATAGAGCAGGATCAACTGGTGAAGGACGCCGTCGACCTCATGCTGAACAAGCGCGTCAAGCGCCTGCCCGTCGTCGATGCCGGAGGCAAGCTCACGGGCATGCTTTCACGCCTGGACATTTTTCGTACGATCATGCAGCAGGCGCCCGACTGGAACGCGTTCAAACAACAGAATATCAGCGTGGGGGATGTGACAACCGTTTCCGGAATCATGCGCAGGGACACGCACGCGGTGCCGCCTGAAACGCCGCTGGATGAAGTCATCCAGATGATCGACTCCAACGACATTCAACGGGTCACGGTGGTCGACAAGGAGGGCCGTTTCCTGGGGCTGATTTCGGACCGCGACCTTCTAATCGCTTTTTCCCCGGACTTTCCGGATGCCATATGGGATCAGTTTCTGAGCATCGTCCCGTTCTCCGAGCGTGGGAAACGACACCGGGAGTTCAAGGAGCGCCTGCGGGCCAAAACGGCGGGCGAGGTGATGAACACGGAGATCGTCACGGTGCAGGAGACGACTCCCATAGACGCGGCCATAGCGCTCATGACCGAAAAAGGACTCAAACGGCTTCCCGTGCTCGATCCCGGGGGCAAATTCAAGGGAATGATCAGCCGGGATTCCCTGCTGCGCACCGGTTTTGACCGGCAATCGTAGCCCGGCTTCAGCAGGGTGTTGGAAAAATGCGCCTAAGGCCGTGATCCAGCGTTGTACGGCTTTTGTAAATGCTCACATGCAACGGCTGGATGCTTGAGGCGAGAAGCTGGAAGCGAATGGGATGGTATCTGTTTCCTTGGACCTCAAGCCTCCAGCTTCAGGCTTCAAGCTTATGAGCGCCTTGGCTGACAACCTGATGCTTGTTTTGCAACACCCTGATAGATCGTTTTCAACAAATCAATTCCAAAACGGGCACTGGGGGAGGTATCGCCGGCAAACGGCGGCGGCGCGGGCAGAAAATCCGTGCCGGCTTCACGTTCGCCGATGCGGCTGAAAGCGACCCGGCAGGTGCGCCCCGAGATGGGGTTGGTGCGGATTTCGATCGGCGCCTGCACCGTCGCACCGGACGGGGAGATGAACCGGGCGGTTACAACCTCTTTTTCAAATCGCAGCATGTGCGAATCTCCACTTTGCTGAGAATGGTGAAGTGCGGCCCGTCTATCTGCCGAACAAGCGGCTGAAGAAGCCCTTCCTGGAGGGTTCGGGCTCGGCCATGCCCAGGTGGCGCCGGATGGCCGCTTCCACTTCCTGCGCGGAAATATTGGCCCCTTCCACTACGATTTCATCCCCAACCATGACGGCGGGGGCCGCCGGCAACTCCAGCTCGAAGTACTCATCGGTCTGGTACTCGGCCTTGGGTTTGGAGGTCACTTCGATCTCGATCGGATAGTTGGCGCCCAGCCTGGGCAGCATGCTCTTGAAGTTCTTTCACGGCTTTCCGTTAGGCTCGTTGAGGAAGAATCTTACTTTCAGCATGCATCGTCTCCTTTCTTCAGCCGCCGCTTTTTAATAGCTGGGTCATCCGGTGGAGCATTTGATCGGCTGACAGGTAATCCACCAGCCGAAGCTCCCGGCGTTCATTGCCTTCGAGGTCCAGAAATACGACCGTAGGAACCCCCTTGACGCCATACTCCCGCAGCAGTCGATCGTGGGTCGGGTTGTCACTCCTGGTGACATCCACCTTGACCATCACAAAAGCGCCTTCTGCCAGTTTGACGACCGCAGCGTCATGGAAGGTGATCTCCTCGAGTTCGCGGCAGGGGGTGCACCAGGTCGCATAAAAATCCATGACGACCGGCTTTTTGAGATTCCGGGCCTCGGATAGGAGCCCATCGGAATAAGGCTTCCAGGCGACCCCCGGCCCTTTGAGCACCCAGGAGGTCACCAGAAACGTGGCCAGCACGATACCGGCAAGACCGACGCCGGTCTTGAGCCAGCCAAAAGCCCGGAAAGGTGCCACATTCCGGTCGAGCCATCCCAGGTGCAGCCCCGCGGTGAGCGCCACACCGGCGATGAGCCAGACGGCTGCAGATTCCGTCAGGATGGGTCTTAAGAAATGGGCCGCCATGCCCACCAACACCCAGCCCATGAGTTTGCGCACCCAGAGCATCCAGCCGCCGGAGCGCGGAAGCTTCTGCAGCTGCCCGGCAAAAACCGCCAGGACGAACAGCGGCAGCCCCAGCCCCATGCTGAGGGTGAAAAAAACCAGAAACCCAAGCCACGGGCTGCCCAGGCTTGCGACCCAGGTGAGGAGCCCGAGGACAAACGGGCCGATGCACGGGGCCGCAATGACGCCGAGGGTCAGCCCCATGAAAAAGCTTCCGAAGTAGCCGGTGTGGGACGTGGCGGCAGCCTGGGTCAGTCCGCTCGGCAGGCGCAGTTCCCAGAGGCCGAAAAGGCTGGCGGCAAAGACAATGAGCACCGCCGCGACCATGACGAGCACCACCGGGTTCTGCAGCACGGCTCCCATGAGGCTCCCGGTCAGGGCGGCCGCCACACCCAGGGCTGAGTTGGTGAGCGCCAGGCCAAAAAGGTAGCACAACCCATGGGCCACCAGGCGCCTTTTTGCGTGCCCTCCCCCTGCCGCCCGGCCGCCGAAAAACGAAACCGTGATAGGGATCATGGGGTAGACACAGGGGGTGAGGTTGAGGGCGATGCCGCCGAAAAAGATACCCGCAAGGGTCCAGATCATGGACCATCCGTACAGGGGGCCGGGGATATCGGGTTGCGGCTTTGCGCCTGCCAGCCCCGCCGGCCGGATTTCTACGGGAAGGCCCATCCGCTGCCACTCCGGGTAGCCGTAGGGGTCCCGAAAGACGTTTTTATAACCGAGCTTTACGGCCACCCGGGCCGCCGAGTCGCTGCGGACTCAGGTCAGGCCGGCTCAGTAAAATACGATGAGGCGGTCCTTGTCGGGGCCGAGAACGGCCGCGAGCGCATCCGCCTTGCGCCAGCGGGACCACCCGGTCGGCTCAATGGGAAAAGGAATCGCCCCCCGGATGTGGCCGGTGCGGTATTCCCACTCCTGGCGCGTGTCCACCAGCAGCAGCGCCTCGCCCCGGGTTTCGTATTCCCGGGCGAGGTCCGCTGTGGTGATGAGCCGGTAGCCCCCGCTTTGCGCCTCTTTAAGCGTGTCCTGCCAAGTGGCCTCCCTGGGCGCTACGGAATTGCCCGTGAACCACAGGGCCACGACGGTAAGCATCACAGCCGATAGGGCCAGGAACAAAGACTTCTTGATTCCCATACGCATCGCCTATTTCGGTTGCGGTCTTTGTCTGAGCGTCATATTAAGGGTCCCATATTTGTATATGCCGCGAGTTCTCCCTCTCCCTGCCCTCTCTCCCCCAGGATTGGGGAAGAGGTTTAAGTTGAGAGGGCCGCTCTCGGTCGGTACTATTTCACGACGATTAATAAATCGCCGGCAACCCTGGCACATCTGCGTCGAGGCGACATTTTTGTCAATAGATAAATTATGGATGAACGGCTCTTGAAAGCGGCTGGGTGAAATGCAGGGGGGCGGAATTAAGAGCAAGTGAGAAAACCGACTTGGAGGCCAGGAGGCTGGGAGGCCGGGAGGCTGTAAAATCGAGTTTCAAATTATTGGGTCCCCGGACCTGGCGGCCCCGAGCAAGCCATTTGACAACTGCCCCGGGAAAACCTACAAATTAATATTCGTCGCGAAATAGTATCGCCCAAGAGCAGCCCCCTCGCGTCAATATAAATATGCGATCCTTAATATATCCGTCGCCTTAACAGGACAACCCGCATGACGCTTCCCATCGAAAGCTTTGCGCAGGACTTCGATCCGAAGTTCAAGATCTTCCACGAGCTCATGGCCCGCAAGGTGCGGGACGTGCTGCTCGTTTCGACGCCCTACGACGCCTGGATCATGGAGGAGGACTGCCGGCTGTCCGAGCGCATCATCAATGAATATCGCGGCCTCAACCTGAGCAACCCGCCGCGCATCACCTGGGTGCCGACGGTTGATGCCGCCCTGACCGCCCTGGCCGGCCGGAAGTTCGACCTGGTGCTCACCATGCTGCACCTGGCGGATACCGACGCCCACGCCCTCGGCAGCGCCATCAAGCAGCGCGACCCGGACCTACCGGTGGTGCACCTGCGCCATCAGGCCGATGTGTCGTCAGCCTCCGAACTGGAGGCCCCCAAGCCGCCCGGGACCGACCGCACGTTCGTCTGGTCCGGGAATACGGATCTGCTGGTCTCCCTGATCAAGAGCGCGGAAGACCTTCTGAACGTCGGCCACGACACCTCCTCGGCGGGCATCCGGGTCATCCTGTTCGTGGAAGACTCGCCCATTTACATCTCCTCGCTGCTGCCGCTGCTCTACAAGGAGGTGGTCTCCCAGACCCAGGCCGTGCTGGAGGAGGGGCTGAACGAAGAGCACCGGCTCCTCACCATGCGCGCCCGGCCGAAGATCCTGGTGGCCGAAGACTACGAAGAGGCGCAGCATCTCTACGAAACCTACCAGCCGTATATCCTGGGGGTGATCTCCGACGTGCGCTACCCCCGCAACGGCAGGCTCGACGATAGCGCAGGGGTCGATTTCCTCACGCGCATCAAGCGCGAACGGTTCGACATCCCGCTCCTGCTCACCAGCTCAGACGCCTCCAACGCGGAGCGCGCCGCCGGCATCCCGGCCAGCTTCGTCCACAAGCACTCGCCCAGCCTGCATGAAGAAGTCCACGCCTTTTTCAGGGATCACCTCGGCTTCGGCGATTTCGTCTTCCGCCGGCCGACCGGCGAGGAGATCGCCCGGGCCTCCACCCTGCGCCGCCTGGAAAACCTTATGGCCGAGATCCCGGAGGATTCGTTCGTCGCCCACTGCAACCGCAACGATTTCTCGCGCTGGCTCTTCGCCCGCACCGAGATCATGCTGGCGAGCAAGATGCGGCCGCTGCGCGAGGCCGACTTCCAGGACGCCGAGAGCCACCGCCAATACCTGGTCTCGATCATCCACGCGCGCCGCAGCCGTCGGCAAAAAGGCGTCGTGGTGAACTTCGAGGCCGGCGGCTTCGACCTGGACACGGATTTTTTCAAGATCGGCAAGGGCAGTCTCGGGGGCAAGGCCCGGGGCTTGGCCTTCATGGCGAACCTCCTGCAGCGCGTCACGGACATCCACAAGGCCTACCGGGGGATCAAGCTCGCTATCCCGCAGTCGCTCGTGATCACCACCGACGGCTTCGACGCCTTTGTCGGCGAAAACGACCTGAAGCCTTTCGCCACGAACGACGCGCCGGATGCGGAGGTGGCGGCGGCCTTCGGCAAGGCGGCCTTCCCGCAGCCGATCGCCGACGACCTGCGCGCCTATCTCGCGCGGATCACCTACCCCCTGGCCGTGCGCTCGTCGAGCCTGCTCGAAGACGCCAAGTTCCGGGCTTACGCCGGTCTCTATCGCACGTACATGCTTCCCAACGACCACGCGAGCCTGGACGTGCGCCTGAAGCAGCTCATCGCCGCCATCAAGCTGGTCTACGCGTCCACCTACTTTCAAAGCCCCAAGGCCTTCTCCCGGCGGGTCGGGCACCGCACCGAGGAGGAGAAGATGGCCGTCATCGTCCAGCAGCTCGCAGGCGAGCCCTGCGGTCGGTATTTCTACCCGGCGATCTCCGGCGTGGCCCAGTCCTACAACTATTACCCCTTCGGCCAGATGAAACCCGAGGAGGGGATCGCGGCCGTCGCCCTGGGCCTGGGCAAGACCGTCATGGAGGGCGAAAAGTCCCTGCGGTTCTCGCCCCGGCACCCACAAGTCCTGCCCCAGCGCTCGACCGTGAACGACATCCTCGAAAACTCCCAGCGGTTTTTTTACAGCCTCAGGCTCGGCGGCCCCTACCCGGTGCTGGGGATCAGCGAGGACGCCAACCTGGAAAAGCGCGAAGTGGCCGATGCCGCCGCCGACCCGTCCGTGATGGCGCTCGCCGGCTATTTCCTGGCCGACGAAAACCGCATCCGGGACAGCTACGACCCGGCCGGGCACCCGGTGCTGACCTTCTCCCCGGTGCTCAAATACGACCTTTTCCCGCTAGCGCCGCTGTTGTCGGATGCGCTGGCGTTGGGTCAGGAGGGGATCGGCAGCCCGGTCGAAATCGAGTTCTCCGTGAATCTGAAATCGGCCACGGGCGGGCCGCCCGAGTTCGCCTTTCTCCAGGTGCGGCCCATGACGGCGCGCGCCGAGCTCGTGCAGGTGGATATCCGGGAAGCGGAGGCCGCACGTTCGTTCTGCACCTCCTCCCAGTCCCTCGGCAACGGGGAGAAGACCGAGATCGCCGACATCGTCTACGTGAAGCCGGAGGCCTTCGATGTGCGCCGGACGCCCGAGATCGCCCGGGAGCTGGGGCAGCTCAACGCCCGGCTGGTCAAGGAGGGGCGCAAGTACCTCCTGATCGGGCCGGGGCGCTGGGGTTCGGCCGACCGCTGGCTGGGGATCCCGGTGAGTTGGGCGGAGATCTGCGGCGTGGGCGCCATGGTGGAGACCACGGCGCCGGAGCTCAAGGTCGAGCCCTCCCAGGGGTCGCACTTTTTCCACAACATCACCACGCTGGAAATCACGTACTGCACGGGCAACCCCGACAAGGGCGACCGCCTGGACTGGGCCTGGCTCGGTGCGCAACCGCGGGCGGCCGAAACCGTCTTTGCCGCCCATGTGCGCCTGCCGCGGCCCTTCGTGATCAAGGCCGACGGCCGAGGCTCGCGCTGCGTGATGTTCCTTCGCGACGAACAAGGATAGCAAAAACGTAACTCGGGATGTTATGATGGGTCGGGAAGAAGGAACTACGAAATACGCGAAAAGCGCGAAAATGCAAAGCAGGCTGGTGTTTAAGGGCGAAAGCTACAAGCAATAAAACTATCTTAAAGCAACGGGCAAACATTTAAGCTTATGGTTTAAGCTTGGCCATTACCAAAAACCTCGAACACGAGCGGTTCCTTCATCAAGCCTTTTAGCGTATTTCGCGCATTTCGAAGTTAAAAAGTGACTTCAGATAACTGAGTCGCTACTTGAAGCAAATGACAGAACAAAACTGGCTCACAGCCGTCGTCGCCGACGTCAACGGCACCATCTTCGATCTTCCGGGTTATGCCGCGGCGGGGATGGCCGGTGGTGGGTATCTTGCACCAGTCACGGTGGCGGAGTCCATCGTGGCGCCTTACGGCAGCGAGCTCATGTACCTGCCCGACCGGGCGCCGGTGCTCTTCAACATCGCCGCCGGCGAGTTCGAGACGTTGCACGAGAACCCGCTTGCGCCGGGCGAGCCGGTTTTCCCAGTGGCGGCCTTCAACTCGCCGGGGTACGTCATCACCCACGTCAGCGCCTTCCGCGAACACAGCCGGGCGCGCCTGCTGCCGCTTTTTTCTTACGGCGCGGCGGGCTGGCACCGCGGCCAGTTCCGCTCGGCCGCAATCCGGGTCGACGCCGAACCGCGCCAGGACCTGCGCCGCATGAAGCCTGCGGATGTCAGCGCCGGCGTGCGGGCCGTGCGCCGGCGCATGCCCGCAAACCGCCTGCGGCAGCACCTGGAAACCTGCGCCCTGCGCTCCGGCTGCCCGGCCGGGAAAAACTTCTTCCTGGGCCGCTACGAGGCCCCGCTGCCCACCGCCAAGACCTGCAACGCCC
>DATITS010000351.1:0-23748 GCA_035467535.1 Desulfobacterales bacterium | reverse complement strand
GGTAGAAGAAAACGCCAAAGGAGATGTAGGTTCCAACGCCGAGGGCTTGGATACTGAAACAGATGGCGGTGATGAGATATGCATAGGGGAATTGCGGTGGGCTCAAATCGACCTGGTCTTCCTCTTATTTCAAAATCCGTTGACGCGCGTCGATTTTGTCCTCCATCTCCCGCAGCGCCCGGACGGCCGCCTCCATCGACACGGCTTCAAAGACGACCTCGTCTCCGGGGGTGATCTGGCCGAGCAGCGGCAGGTCGGCCGAGATCACCGTGGCGATCTTGCGATACCCGCCCGAGGCCGTCTCGCCCAAAATGATGATGGGCTGGCCGTCTCCCGGGACCTGGATCGCGCCCGACAGAATGCCCTCGGAGATGATGGATTCCTCCATGCCGGGTTTGCGGGCGATGACCGGGCCCTTCAGGCGGATACCGGTGCGGTCGGAGTCCGGCGATACCGTAAATGCGGCCGCTGCAAATGCTTGCATCCCCTCGTCTGAAAAGTGGTCCTCCTGCGGCCCCCAGACGACCCGCAGGCGCCAGGACGAGGAATAGAGGGGAATCGCCTCCGGCATGAAGGCGTTGTCTGCGAATCGGATGGCGTCTTTGACGGGCTCAGTGGCAAGAATGTCCCCCTTGCGCAGCGCACGACCCTGGAAGCCGCCGAATCCGGAGGCCAGGTTGGTCGAGCGGCTGCCCATGACCGTTTCCGCGTGGATGCCGCCCGCGACGGCCAGGTAGGAGCGCAAACCGTTCACAGGCCCCGAAAAAGCGATGGTTTCGCCTTCCCGCACCAAGTGGGAGCGCCACACGGCAAGCGGCTCACTGCCCTTGCCCGCCTGGAGGTCGCCGCCGGTAACGGCCACCACCGCGTCACGCAGGGCTTTGATCCGCAGGCCCATCAACGTGGTCTCCACCACGGCCGCATTCTCGGCGTTTCCGACCAGAAGGTTTCCCACCCGCACCGCGAATCCGTCCAGCGCCCCGCTGGCGGCAACCCCAAAGCGCGCACCGCCGAACCGACCAAGGTCCTGCACGGTGCTCATGATCCCCGGGGAAAGCACTTCAAACGTGTTCACGGCCCCCATTTCTTAGATCTCCACTTGCCGCACGGCTTCAAACTTGACGCTGTCGCCCATCTCCAGCAACGACGGCAGCCGACGGGTGGGATCGAACAGCTCGATCGGGGTCCACCCGATGATCTGCCATCCGCCGGGGCTCTCGACCGAGTAGATACCCGTCTGGCGCTGGGCGATGCCCACCGACCCCTTGGGGACCCGCGTGCGCGGGGTGCTCCGCCTGGGAACGGCCAGGGCCGCCGGCAGCTCGCCCATGTAAGGGTATCCCGGCGTGAAGCCGATCATATAGACCCGGTATATCGTTTCGGTGTGAAGGCGGATCACTTCGCCGGTTGAAAGGCCAAGATGCCCGGCCACCTCCTCCAGGTCCGGACCGTATTCTCCGCCGTAGAACACCGGCACGGTGAACAGCTTGGCCGGCGGCAGCCCGCCGGAACCGGGGCGAGCGGCGACATCCGTGATGCGCGCCTTCAGCTCCGATATCGATAGCGTCAGGGGGTCGAAGACCACCAGCAGCGAACGGTAACCGGGGGCGAACTCCCGCACACCCGGCAGCCGGGCCTGCTCAAGCTGCAGCATGAGCTCCTGCACGCGCCGGTTGACATCCGGCGATATCTTCCCCCCCAGCTCGACGAGAAGACTGCGGTCGCCCATGGGGCGAAATACGGGGGCTGCGTACAGCATCGCCTTCGATCCTATAGAAAATCGGCCGGTGGTTTGACGTTGACGCCGGCGGCTTTCAAGGTCTCGCGGATTTTTTTCACGAGCGCCAGGGCTTTGGGGTTGTCGCCGTGGACGCAGATGGTTTCTGCCTTGAGCTCGATCTCGGCGCCTTCGATGGTCTTGACCTTGCCCTCTCTGACGAGTTTGAGCACCTTGGCCGCCACCACGTCGTTGTCGTGGATCACGGCCCCGGGCAGCTTGCGCGAAACCAGCGAGCCGTCCGTGTTGTATGCGCGGTCGGCGAAAAACTCGAAGGCGATGCGGATGCCGCGCCGCTTGCCGATCGACTCCAGCTCCCGGCGGTCGGCACCGGCCAGCACAAACAGGATCAGGCGCTCGTCGAGGCCGGCCATCACCTCGGCCACCGCGTCCCAGATCGCAGGGTTCTTCACGGCCATGGTGTAGAGCGCGCCGTGGGGCTTGACGTGCTGCAGCCGTGCGCCCTGCAGCGCGGCGACCGCCTGGAGCGCGCCGATCTGGCAGGCGACGAAGTCCTTGATCTCCTCCAGGCTCACGTCCATGTTCCGGCGGCCGAAACCGACCAGATCGGGCAGCCCCGGGTGCGCCCCTAAACCGACGCCGTTATTTTTCGCAAGCGCAACGGTGTGCCGCATGACAGCCGGGTCCCCGGCGTGGTAGCCGCAGGCGATGTTGGCCGAGCTGATGAGCGGGATCACCTCTTCGTCCAGGCCGAGCGAGTAGACGCCGAAACTTTCTCCTACGTCCGAATTGAGGTCGATGGCATGCAGAGGCATACGGTTCTTCTCCATAGAAGTTGCAGGCATAATCCGTTTGGCATGGCCCATGATCGGAACAAGCCGCTGTGTAAATTCCAGCGAAGCTGGAATTTAGCGAAAAAAAAGGGAACAGGCAAGACCGCCTGTTCCCTTGAAATGGATCGTCCGCTGAAAGCAGCGATTAGCGCTTGGAGAACTGGAACCGCGCTCGAGCCGATTTCTGCCCGTATTTCTTGCGTTCTTTGACCCGCGGGTCGCGCTTCACGAAGCCGGCCTTTTTCAAGGCGGCCCGGAAATCGGGGTTGGCGGAGATCAGGGCCCGCGTGATGCCATGGCGGATGGCCGACGCCTGCCCGATGGTGCCGCCGCCCTTGACGGTAGCGGTCACATCGTAAGCCCCATCGGTTTTCGTCAGTTTCAACGGCTGCATCAACTCCAAGCGGGTGGTCTCGATCGGAAAATATTGCTCCACGGGGAGGTTGTTGACGATGATGGCGCCGGTGCCCGGCTTGAGCCAGGTTCTCGCAATCGATGTCTTGCGCTTTCCAGTGGCATAATAACGTGTTTCGGTTTGCATCCCATTCCTCGGTGATCAGTGGGTTTAGAAAGTCAGGGGTTCTGGGTTCTGGGCCTGATGGGGATGGTCGCTGCCGGCGTAGACCTTCAGTTTCTTGAACAGCCGGCTGCCGAGTTTGTTCTTGGGCAGCATGCCCTTCACGGCATGGCGAATCAGCTCCTCCGGCCGCTTGTCCATGATCTCCTGGGCGGTGGCGGTCTTGAGCCCGCCGATGTAGCCGGTGTGATGATGGTATTTCTTCTCGGTCATTTTATTGCCGGTGAGCTTGACCTTTTCGGCGTTGATGACGACCACGAAGTCGCCGGTGTCCGCATGCGGGGTGAAGAGCGGGTTTAGCTTGCCCCTCAACCGCGAGGCCACGTGGGAGGCCAACCGGCCGAGAATGGCTCCGTTGGCATCGGCCACATACCACTTGCCCTGAACGTCGCTGTCTTTTGCGCTGTAGGTGTATTTTTTCACGATGGCTGCTCCTGTAATTTCAAAATCAAACTTATTTAGATCAACCGTGGCGTCTTGTCAAGGGAAAAGATAAAATATGGTTTCAAAAAGGGTGTTTACAGAACAGGCTCATTTTTCTATGATGGGAATCGCGGCGATCGCGCAGGCCGCATGCCCTCGATCGTGTTGACCGCATCCACCACGGCCGGTTGCCATGAACTCCGTCGAAACCGAAGTCAAATTCCATGATCCAGACCCGCCCGCCATGCGGGCCGAACTCCTGTCGCTCGGCGCGCGCAGCCTCGGCCGAAGCCACGAACACAACATCCGCTTCGAAAACGAGGCCAGGGGCCTTCGGGGCGCCGGCAGCCTGCTGCGGCTGCGCCGGGACCGCAAATGCACCCTGACTTACAAGTGTGCCCCCGCCCAGGTCGACCCGGAATTCAAACAGCTCACGGAGTTTGAAGTCGACGTCAGCGACTTCGACACGATGCGGCTCATCCTCGCATCCCTCGGGTTTCATCCCGAGCAGGTCTACGAAAAATCGCGTGAAACGCTCGTGTTGGACCACACCGCCTTCTGCCTCGACGCCCTGCCCTTCGGAAACTTCCTGGAAATCGAAGGCCCCAAGGAGCAGATCCGAAGCTATGCCGGGCGTCTCGCCCTGGAGTGGGGCCGGCGCATTCTGCTGAACTACCTTGAGATCTTCGAGATCATCCGGTCGGACCAGGACCTCTCCTTTTCGGATGTCACCTTCGCCAACTTCACCGGGCTTACGCTGGACCTCACCTCTTTTCTGCCACGGATCGAAGCCGGCCGTCCCGCGCACCCGTCATCGCTCTGAAGGATACCGGCGCGGGGGGGGGGGCCGTCACTCCGGGGTGGAGGGGCTGATGTCGACGGAAAACTCCCGAGCGGTCAAAAGTTCGCCCGCGGTTGAAAAAACGTAAAGAATCGCCGCGTCATAAGCAGGCAGATCCTTGGGGGCAGGCATCGTCTGGGTGAAGGCCTTGGAGTGGCTGATCGAAAAGCGATAACCGGGCTGCCGCCCTGACGGCCGGCCGTTCGAAAGACCCACCGCCGGCATGGCCCTCCATTCCCTGGGTTCGAGATGACTGCCTTTCAGCACGGCGACCGCATGACCTTTCATCGGTTTGTGACCCGGGCTGGTGTTGACGATCTTGAACTTCAGTTCCAGCGTGTTTTTGCCGGGATGGTATTTGATCCCCAAGTCCTCCGCCGCGATGCCTTCCCCCGTTCCCAAGGGCGCTCTCACCGCTGCAGGAGCGCTTGTCGCCGCGGGTGATGTTCCGGACGCAGATGCCTCGCCCCGTGGCCCCGGAAGGGGCTGCACGGCGGCCTTGTCGGCTGCGCCGGCTGAAACCGGCTCCTGCACCTCCGCCGACGCCCGGCTCACCCCTGCCAGGGTTTCGCTCATCCTTGTTTCCAGCAGCACCGCCTGAGCGGTGAGCAGGTCACGCTCGTGGCGCAGATCCCGGATCGCCTGCGCGGAAGCCGCCAGGCCCTGCTGAAGTTCGGTGTTGCGGCGGTGAAGCGTCTGGTTGACGACCGCCAGAACGCACACGGCGGCAAGCGACAGCAGGAAGGCCGCCCCCGCCAGCGCCAACAGGATCTTGATCCGCTTGAAAGCGATGACTTTCCCGTGGTCGCCGATGAAAAGGACCGTCCAGCGCCGCTTTTCCCCGGGGCTTCCGCCCTGGGCCGAGGGTGCATTCAAATTACCGGCAGGGGTGTTCATCGGATGATACCCATGTGATCTCAGGAAAAGATCTTTTGTTGAACGCTGAACCCCAGGTGCCGGTAGGCGGATTCGGAAGCCTTTCTCCCCGAAGAGGTCCGGATGATGAAGCCGATCTTCAACAGATAGGGTTCGACGATGTCCACCAGAGTGTCGGACTCCTCCTGGAGGGTCGCCGCAATGGCCTCGATGCCCACCGGTCCCCCGTGGTAGAACTGGATGACCGTTTTCAGATACTGGCGGTCGAGGTCCGTGAGGCCCTCGGCGTCGACGCCTTCGAGTTCCAGCGCGGCGCCGACGGTCTGCTCGTTGATCAGCCCGCCGGCACGCACCTGTGCGTAGTCCCTTACGCGCTTGAGCAGCCGGTTGACGATCCGGGGGGTTCCGCGCGAACGCCGTGCCAGCTCCAGGGCGCCCGCCTCGCCGATGTCCACTTGCAAAAGCGCGGCCGAGCGCCTCGTAATTTGCACCAGTTCGTCCATCCCGTAAAAATCGAGGTTGCGGAAGATGCCGAACCGGTCCCGCAGGGGGGCGGACAGCAGTCCCACGCGCGTGGTGGCCCCGACGAGCGTGAAGCGCTTCAGCCGAAAGCGGTGGCTGCGGGCATGCACGCCTTTGTCGAAAACAAAATCAATGGCGAAATCCTCCATGGCCGGATAGAGCAGCTCTTCCACCGGTTTGGAAAGCCGGTGGATCTCGTCGATGAACAATATGTCGCCGGCCTCCAGGTGCGTGAGGATGCCGATCAGGTCTCCGCCCTTTTCAAGGGCCGGCCCGGAGGAGATGGTCAGCTTGGACCCCATTTCGTTGGCAATGATGTAGGCGAGCGTGGTCTTGCCAAGCCCCGGGGGTCCGTGCAGCAGCACGTGGTCGATCGGCTCGCTGCGCTGGGCCGCCGCCTCGATGGCGATTTTGAGGGTTTCAACCACGTCCTGCTGGCCGACATAGTCGTTCAGCAGCTTCGGCCGCAGCGAAACGATCTCCGGCTCGAGGTCCTCTTCGCGGACATGGCTGGAGAGCAGCCCCTGCCGATCGGATGAAAAGGAGAGGATGTCGTCGGTCATCAATGAACTCGTTGGGCAGGCGGGAGGCCGGCCACCCGGCCCGGCCGCCGGTTGGGTTAATCTGTTTCAGCAGGCTCCGGCGCCGCTTGCTGGCCGCGGTAGACCTCCTCGAACAACTCTTCAGGTGTCGCGATGGACGCATTGCGCTTGAACGCCTCGGTGATCATTCGTTTGGCATCCGGCACGCGGTGTCCTAACTGGCGCACCATGACGTCCAGCACCTGTTCGGCGAAATCCTGCGCGGGTAGGCCCCCCGCTCTGGGTGCATCGCGCTTGAGGGCGAACTTGCCCATCCGCCCCTCCAGGGTAGCGACGATCTTCTGGGCCGTGCGCTTCCCGATGCCTTTGAGCCGGGAGAGCGTCGCGAAATCCCGGGACTCGATCGCGCGGGCGATGTCGCTGATCGGGACCATCATCGCCTTGACGGCCTTCATCGGGCCGATGTCCTCGACACTGATGAAGTGCTGAAAAAATTCCTTCTCGATTTCGAAGGTGAACCCGATCAGCACCGGTTTGGGCTGCCGCTCGGTCTGCTGGTGATAAATATACAGCGCGATGTCATCGCCGATGTTTTTCTCCGCGACGGCCTCCATGACAACGGTCGGCAGCAGGACCTCATACCCGACCTGGTTGGCGAGCACCAGAACGCGGTCTTCCTGCCGGTTGAGAATCTTGCCGGTGATATAGCCGATCACGCGCTCTCTGAGCCTCCCGCTCGGTGACGTTTCAAAGGCGACGGGGACGGCATGCAGCGGGGCCCGGACCCGCCGCGTTCGGCAACCCGCGGTTCCAGCCGCCCGCCGCAGCGGTAAAGCCCGATGATGGCCAACCCGAGGGCGTCGGCGGAATGCGACGGACGGATCGGAGACGGATGGCAGAGAAGGCGGCGCACGGCCGTCTCCAACTGGGCCTTGGACGCGTTGCCGTTGCCGGTAAGCGCCTGTTTGGCCTCGCGCACGGGAACCTGCACCGCATTCAGCCCGGTGCGGGCGGCTGCCAGCAAAACCACCCCGGAAACCTGCCCCAGGAAGATCCCGGACTTCGGGTATTCCTTCAAGGAGAAGACATCTTCGACCACGACCAGGTCGGGCGCCTCCGCCGTGAACACCTGCATCAGCCGGGAGAAAATGTGATCGAGACGCTGGGATAAGCAGGTCGTTTTCGAGGTCTGGATACACCCGAAGGAGTAGCCGGCCACGGCGACTCCCTGCCCCGACACGATCCCGATGCCCGTGGCCGCAAGGCCCGGGTCTATCCCCACGACTTTGAACATCCTGTGGCCCCGGATGAAGCGGTCAGTCGGCGCGCGTCGTGGCCGCCGGCAGGCATGCGGGTGTGGTGCAAGCGCCCGGCGGGTGCCGTTCCGGCGGCAGCGCGGTTCAGCGCAACTCTTTCAACTTGTCGGAAGCGGACTTGGCTTCGCTGGTGTTCGGGTGCTTGCGGACCAACTCCTCGAAAATGAGCCGCGAATTAACCTTGTCGCCCAGGCTCTGGAAGGCATAGCCCTGTTTGAGCAGCGCGGCAGGGACCTTGTTGCCCTTGGGGTATTTCTCGATCACCTTCTGGTACTCGAGAATGGATTTTTCATAGAGTTTTTCGCGAAAGAAGGTTTCGCCGATCCAGAACTGGGCGTTGTCCGCATTCTGAGACGTCGGGTAGTAGTGGACCAGTTCCTCGAACCCTTTGCGCGCCGCCGCCATGTTGCCCTGATCGAAGGCCTGTTTGGCCTTGTTGTAGAGCGCTTCCTCTGAGGGCGTCTTGGCCGCAGGGCCTTCGGGTTTAATCCTCGATTCGGGCTTGGACCCGGCTGCCATGGGTTCAAGTTTCAGGTACTGCTCGATGCGGGCGAGGCGCTGAGCATTCTGGAAGTTGGCCTCCTCCAGCCGCGGCAGTTTTTCTTCAAGCGTCTTGTCTCCGGCCTCAGCCCCGGGGCGTTGCTGCCGCAGGGAATGTTCCAACTCCTCGATGCGGCCGTTCAAAACCCGCATCTCTTCCCGAATCTCGTCGGTCTGGGCACGAATCGTGGCCGACTGCTGGCGCAGGGCCTGTTCGGTAGCCTCACGGTTTCGCGCAAAATCCTCACGTCGCCGCCGCTCCTCCGCATCGCGCAGCTCCATCTCGCTCAGACGGGAATCGATCGTGGTGACGTCCCGCCGCGTCGCGCATCCGGACACCGCCATTAGAACGAGCACGCCGGCGATGATCCATTTCGAAATAATGGGAAAGTTCGGGGAAGTCATCATGGCACGCCTTTAAATCGCGGAACACCGTGAGAGGTTAAACAGACGGCAAACGACGCCAAAAAGCGTGCGTTTGCCGTCTGTTGTTGAACTCTGAGCAATGCCTGTCGGCCGCGGTGCAATCACACCCGCAACCGATGGGTGTGGGTGTTGGCTCCGTTAGAAGCTGACCACAAAGCCATCGTTGCGGTTTTTGGCCCAAGCCGCCTCATTGTGAGCCGGATCGATCGGCCGTTCTTTGCCATAGCTGATCGTGGTGATGCGTTTGGCATCGATGCCCAGATCCACCAGGAACTTCTTGGCGGATTGCGCCCGGCGTTCGCCAAGTGCCATGTTGTATTCAGCCGTGCCGCGCTCGTCGGTGTTGCCCTCGATGGTGAGTTTGGCGTTCGCGGTGGCCTTGAGCCAGTCGCCCTTTTTCTTCAGCAGCGCCTGGGATTCCATCTTCAGCGCCGACTTGTCGAAGTCGAAGAAAATTCTTTCAGTCATAAAAGCCGGGGCTGCCATTGACACCGGGGCCGGGGCCGGGGCCGGGGCCGGAGCCGGCTTGGGTGCGGCCACGGGCGCCGGGGCCGGTTGGGCCTGGGCGGCCACTTTCTTCTGACAGGATACCATGAAAAGCAAACCCGGCATCACCAAAAGCAATGCCACAACCATCCACAATTTTTTCTGCATTTTCTGTTCCTCCTTTTTAGGATTGTGAGTATTGGTGTTCAATTAAAAACACCCGGAGACCATTTGGGGTTCGTCTGCTCTCCATTCAGTAGCAACAGCCGTCGTTGGTCTGTGCCGAAAGCTGTCATCACGTAAAGCCGGGAGGGCCCTTCGCGGTTGGTGCTGAAAACGATCAGGCTGCCGTCCGGCGACCATGTGGCAGATTCACTGCCACCTGCATCTCTGGTCAACTGCATCGGGCTCTGCCCGCCTGCGTCGATGACAAATACCTGTTGAAACCCATTGACTTGGGATGTGTATAAAATCTTGTCTCCGCCGGGCGACCAGCAGGGCTGTGTGTTGTATTTGCCCTCGAAGGTCAAGCGGCTTTCGTTGCCCGTTGCCACGTCCAGAATGTAAATCTGGGGCGAACCGGACCGGTCGGAAACGAATGCCAGCTTTCTTCCGTCGGGCGACCAGCTCGGCGAAACATTGCTTCCCCGGTTGCTGGACAACTTTTTAATCACTTTTCCGGCTCCCGTCAACAAATAAATTTCCTGGTTGCCGCTGAATGAAAGGGTCGCGGCCATCTCGAATTTGCCGGGCACCCACGCGGGAGTGATGTTGATCCCGTTCTGAGCGATAGCCGTCTCCTGCTTGGTGTTCAGGTTGCGGATGAAGATGTCCGGTTTGCCTCCCTTGTAGGAGGTGTAGGCCAGGTATTGCCCGTCGTCCGCCCAGGCGGGAAAGAGCGAGATGGATTCGTTGTAGGTAAGCCGGGTGGGGTTGACCCCGTCGAAATCGCAGGTGTAAATTTCTTTCTTCCCGGAGCCGGTCGAAACAAAGGCGATCCGGCTGTTGAAAATGCCCTTGTTGCCGGTGAGGTAGTAGATGACTTCGGCGCAGAAACGCAGGACCATCTTGCGCAGCTCGGAGACGCTGCCTGCATAGCGTTTGCCGAGGACCTGACGGCCCTTGAACGTGTCGAACAGCCGCAACTCCATTTGGATGTTGTCGCCGGATTGCTCGAAGAGCCCGGTGATGAGCAACTCCGCGCCGACCACCGTCCAGTTCTGGAAATTGATGTCGGTGGCGCTCACGCCGCCTTTTTGCGGGTCGAAAAGAAATCCACTCCGGTCCAGAATCTTGAAAAAACCGGTGAAGTCCAAGCTGCCGGACATGAGTTCGACCGCCTTGCGGGAATACTCCGCCTCGGCGGCCCCGCCGTTGGCGTTTTTGAACATCGGGATGGCCAGCGGGATCTTGCGCAAAAATGGGTTTCGGATGTCGATATACTGAGTGGTGTCCTGAGCGGCTGCAGACATGGTCATGCACACAAAGCACACGAGGGCCGATACCCCCCACAGCAATTTCCGCACTCTCATTCCGGCTCCCTTTTACCTATCGGGTCTTTGAGTCCATACATAATACAACATGGTTTCAATATTTCAAGCCCTCACCGAATTCCCTCCGGTGTGAAGCGGATGGCCACCTGCACGTAGGGCATCTTGATGCTCGGCGGGTGCGGCTTCACCGGGCTGGACTTCGCAATCGCCCGGTAAGCCGATTCGTCCAGGTAGGTGTTGTTGGAACGATCCACGTAACGGATGTCGGTGATCTCACCGTTCGGGAGCACCTTGAACACCAGGCCCGCCTGTAGTTTCTTGTCGCCCCCCGCCAATTGGGGCGAGAAGGCCCAGTTTTTTTCCACCTGGTAGGCGATTTCCGCCCGGTAGATATCGATCGGCTCAATCGGGCCGGCTCCGCCGCCCCCACCGCCTCCGCCCGGGCCCGCCCCCGACACGGCGCCGCCGGGCGGTCCGGGACGCGGTTGCGCGGCCTCGCCTTCTCCGAGCTTTTTGCGAATGCGATCGATCGCGGCGTTGACCGAACCGGACTCAGGCTCCTTGACTTTTTTTTCGATCCGCTCGATCGCCTGCTCGATCATCTTCTGGGGGTTCTTGGTCTCCTCCTTGAGCGACTTTTTCTCCTTCACCTTGGGAGGCGCCAGGGAAACTTCGGGCTTCGGTGCGGCCGGGACCGGCTTCGGGGCCGGCTCGGCCACCGGCACGGCGGGCTTTTCGGGTGCTGGCTTGGGCGCTTCGGCCGGTTTGGGCACTTCGGCGGGTTTGGGTTTCTCCGCCGCAGGCCCGCCGTCACCGGCGCCCGCACCGGGGCCCGGCCCGGGAAGGGCCACCAGGCTCACGCTGATCGCTCCCGGGGGCAGCCGCGGAGTCGAAAAACTCGTCGGGATGAAGACGAGGGCACCGATGACAAGCAAATGCAGGCCGAAGGAGAGCAAAAACGGATAGGCCACAGCATGGGTGTGATCTTCACCCTCCGAGTGGTCTAATCTGCGAGCAGGCCGACGTTCCTTCATCCGCGTTTTGCTTTGTCCGCCTTGGGATGCTTCTCGGGAGGCGCGGGCTCGGTGACCATCCCCAGCTTGTCGACCCCGGCGTCCTTGATCCGTGCCATCACCTGGGCCACCAGGCCGTAGGGGACATCCTTGTCCGCCTTCAAATAGACGTCCGCGCCGGCCCTTCCTTCAACGATCTTGGCCAGTTTATCCTGGAGCGTGTCGAGCGACACCTCGAAATCGTTGATGAAAATAAGGTTGTCTTTGCGCACCGTGACCATCAGATGCTCTTCCTTGGTTTCCAAGGCCTTGGTGGTCACCTGCGGGAGGGCCACATCCAGTCCCTGCACCAGCATGGGGGCCGTCACCATGAAAATGATGAGCAGCACGAGCATCACATCGACGAAGGGGGTGACGTTGATGTCCGACATCAAGCCGTTGTCGCCGCTGCCGGTGTTCATCATTTTCTCCTTTCAAGCCGCATGATATCGCGCTCGATGATGTTCAGAAAATCGGCTGAAAAGCTTTGCATTTCGGTCTCGACGATGCGAATCTTGCTCATGAAGTAGTTGAAGGCGATGACGGCCGGGATGGCGGCCACCAGGCCGGCAGCCGTGGCGACCAAAGCCTCTGAGATTCCGGGAGCGACGACTGCGAGGCTTGCGGAGCCCTTCAGTCCGATGCCGTGAAACGAGGTCATGATGCCCCACACGGTCCCGAAAAGCCCGATGAAAGGCGTCGTGTTGCCGGTGGTCGCCAGGAAGGGCACCATCTGGGTCATGCGCGTCATCTCCGTGTTGATCGCCCGGCGCAGGGCCCGCTTCACATTGTCCGTGCCCGTGTAGCGCGGGCTGAAGGCCGCGGTCGGGCTCACGGCCGCCGAGGAGGGATCACCGGGTTCCGCTGACTCGCCGGCCTGGCTGGTTTTTTTCAGCTCCATATACGCCACCCGGAACATCCGCGCCAGCGGGCTGCCCGGCAGCTGTTTCGCCCGGGCGAAGGCGCTGGAGAAATCCCGGCTCTTCCAGAAAAAGTCGCTGAACTCGGCCGAATCACGGAACGCACGGCGAAGGTAGCGGTACTTGATGATGATGATGGCCCACGACGTGACCGAAAAAAACAGCAGCAGAAACAACACCAGCTGAACGACGATGCCGGCGCCGCGAATCATGCTTATAATATCCAACTGCGCTAATTCCATGGCGAAATTCCGCTCCTCCTTGGCTGTGGGTGTGTGGCGCTTTACCCGATCGCTGGGGATTCGTTGTATAGCATAAAATCCAAGCAAGTCAATCAGGTTCGACGCGGCGGCCTCCCGGCCGGCGCGAAGGGCGCCCCAAACTGGGGGTTGCCTTTGGCGAGAGATCGGCATAAAACCCTCGCAGACCGATCTTGCTCAGGCGAGGATGCATATGAAACCCATTGCCGATCTGTTGTTTGAGGCCCGGATGCTCAAGGAAATCCCCCGCTCCGGTTTCCAATTTCTCGGCGCCGGACGCGAGTCCGTGGCCGAGCACGTCTACACCGCCACGTTCATTACCTACGTGATGGCGCAGATGCACCCGGAGGCGGACGCGCTCAAGCTGATCTCCCTTGCCCTGGTCCACGATTTGCCGGAGGCCCGGATCGGTGATCTGAACTCGGTCCAAAAGGCCTATGTCCGCGCCGACGAGGCCGCTGCCGTTGCCGCTGCCACCCGCGCGCTGCCCTTCGGGTCCCGCCTGGAGGCACTGATCGTGGAATACCGCGACGGTCAGTCGCTCGAGGCCATGCTGGCGCGCGATGCGGACCAGATCGCACTCATCCTCGAGCTGAAGGATCTAAAGGACATCGGCTACGCGCCGCCGAACGACTGGCTGCCGCATGTCCTGACCCGACTTCAGACCGAAACCGGCAAGGCGCTCGCCGCGGCAGCCATGGCCACCCGCCGGGATTCCTGGTGGTGGGAGGCGGCCGCATCCACCGATCGCCACCGATAGCCCGCCGCGCGGCATAGACCTGTTGACACGGGAATTCCAAAGTTTTAAAGAGAGACGTCTTGCTTTTCGCCGGGAGTGCGGCCCGGCATGCCACTGCACCCTGTCGGAGGTAACGCTATGAACTGGTTGACCGCAGCCCTCGGATCATCCGTCGGCAAAAAACTCATGATGGCCCTGACCGGCCTGGCCTTCACCGGGTTCCTCGCCGGGCACCTGGCCGGGAATCTGACGATCTACGGAGGCAGGGCGGCCTTCAACGGCTACGCGGAAAAGCTGCACTCGCTCGGTCCGCTGCTCAAGGTCTTCGAGCTGGGGCTGATCACGTTTGCGGCCGTGCACATCCTGACCGGACTCTGGCTCTTCCTCCAAAACCGCAAGGCCCGCCCCGTTCGCTACACCCGGGACACATCCGCCGGCGGACGGACGTTGAGTTCGCGGACCATGCCCTACACCGGCCTGATCATCCTCGCCTTCGTCGTTTTTCATTTGGTCAACTTCACCTTCGCGGACAAGACCAAGACCACCATTTTCGACATCGTGTCGACCGCCTTTGCAAGCCCGCTCTATGTTGGAATCTACGTGGCGGCCATGATCGTGGTGGGCTTTCACGTCCGGCACGGGTTCTGGAGCGCCTTCCAGAGCCTCGGCGCCAACCACCCGAAGTTCATGCCGGCGATATCGGCCCTCAGTCTCGCCGCCGGCCTGCTCGTCGGTTTCGGCTTCGGCTTTCTGCCGATTTTCATTTCGCTGCGATTCTAGCCGGCAACACGCCGATAGAAAGGAACCCCCATGCGCCTTGATGCCAAGATTCCCGCAGGCCCCCTTCCCCAGAAATGGGACCTCCACCGCTTCGAAACGAAGCTGGTCAACCCCGCGAACAAGCGCAAGTACGACATCATCGTCGTCGGCACCGGGCTCGCCGGCGCCTCGGCCTCGGCGAGCCTGGCGGAGCTGGGCTACAACGTCAAGACGTTCTGCATCCAGGACTCCCCGCGCCGGGCGCACAGCATCGCCGCCCAGGGCGGCATCAACGCGGCCAAGAACTACCCCAACGACGGCGACAGCATCTGGCGCCTGTTCTACGATACCGTCAAGGGCGGGGACTTCCGCGCCCGCGAGGCCAACGTCTACCGTCTGGCCCAGGTGAGCAACGCCATCATCGACCAGTGCGCGGCCCAGGGGGTCCCCTTCGCGCGCGAGTACGGGGGGCTGCTCGCCAACCGCTCCTTCGGCGGCGCCCAGTTGTCGCGCACCTTCTACGCCCGCGGCCAGACCGGCCAGCAGCTGCTGCTCGGCGCCTACAGCGCCCTGATGCGCCAGGTGGCCGCCGGCAAGGTGAAGATGTTTTCCCGCCGCGAAATGCTCGACCTCGTCGTCGTCAACGGGCGGGCGCGCGGCATCGTGACCCGCAACCTCGTCAATGGCGAACTCGAGCGGCATGCGGGCCACGCCGTGCTGCTGTGCACGGGCGGCTACGGCAACGTCTATTTCCTTTCGACCAACGCCAAGGCCTGCAACGTCACGGCGACCTTTCGCGCCTACAAGCGCGGGGCCTTCTTCGCCAACCCCTGCTTCACCCAGATCCACCCGACCTGCATCCCGGTGCACGGCACTTACCAGTCCAAGCTCACCCTGATGAGCGAGAGCCTGCGCAACGACGGCCGGGTCTGGGTCCCGAAAACCGGGGGCGACAAACGCGCCCCGTCCCAGATCCCGGAATCCGAACGGGACTATTTCCTGGAGCGCAAGTACCCGAGCTTCGGCAACCTCGTCCCGCGCGACGTGGCCTCCCGCAATTCCAAGGAGCAGTGCGACCAGGGCAAGGGGGTCGGCGCAACCGGGCTGGCGGTGTACCTGGATTTCGCCGACGCCATCGCGCGCGACGGCCGGGCCGGCATCGAGAAAAAATACGGCAACCTGTTTCAGATGTATGACAAGATCTCCGGGCAGGACCCCTATCAGAGCCCGATGATGATCTACCCGGCCGTGCACTACACCATGGGCGGGCTGTGGGTGGACTACAATCTCATGAGCACCCTCGACGGGCTCTTCGTGCTCGGCGAGGCCAATTTTTCCGACCACGGCGCCAACCGCCTGGGGGCGAGCGCCCTGATGCAGGGACTGGCCGACGGGTATTTTGTGATCCCCTACACCATCGGCGGCTACCTGGCCGGTTCCCGCTTCGAGGCGGTTGGCACCGATCACGCCGCGTTTGCGGACACCGAGCGGCAGGTCCGCGACCAGGTCCAAAAACTGCTGGCGGTCCGGGGGAAACGCACGGTCGACGACTTCCACCGCACCCTCGGCCTCATCATGTGGGACTACTGCGGCATGTCCCGGAACAACGCGGGGCTCGCGAAAGCGCGCACCCTGATCCGGGAACTGCGCGAGGAGTTCTGGAAAAACGTGCTCGTGCCCGGGACGGGGGCCGACCTCAACCAGAGCCTGGAGAAAGCCGGCCGGGTGGCGGACTTCCTCGAGTTCGGGGAACTGATGGTCATCGACGCCCTGGCGCGCCAGGAATCCTGCGGCGGGCATTTCAACGAGGCCTACCAGACCGAGGAGAACGAGGCGCGGCGGGATGACGCCAACTTCTGCCACGCGGCCGCCTGGGAGTTTGCCGGCGACGGCAAGGAGCCGAATTTCCACAAGGAGCCCCTGGTGTTCGAGAACGTCCACCTAAGCCAAAGGAGCTACAAGTGAGCACGTCCATCAGCCTGACACTGAAAATCTGGCGCCAGAGCAACCCCGCGGACAAAGGGCGCTTTGAAAACTACACGGCCAGGGACATTTCCACGGACATGTCCTTTCTCGAGATGCTCGACGTCGTCAACGAACAGCTGACGCTCGCGGGTCAGGAGCCGATCGCGTTCGACCACGACTGCCGCGAAGGCATCTGCGGCTCGTGCGGCACCATGGTCAACGGCCGCGCCCACGGCCAGCTCAAGGGCACGACCCTCTGCCAGCTGCACATGCGTCACTTCAAGGACGGCGACACCCTCGTGATCGAGCCGTTCCGCGCCCGGGCCTTCCCGGTCATCAAGGACCTGATCGTCGACCGCAGCGCCTTCGACCGCATCATTCAGGCCGGCGGCTTCATCTCCGTCAACACCGGCAGCGCGCCGGAGGCCAACACGCTCCCGGTGCCGCCCCACAACGCCGAGCAGGCCATGGACGCCGCCGCCTGCATCGGCTGCGGGGGCTGTGTCGCCGCCTGCCCCAACGCCTCGGCCATGCTGTTCGTGAGCGCCAAGGTCTCGCAGTTCGCGCTCCTGCCCCAGGGAAGGCCCGAGGCCGCCCGGCGCGCCCTGGGCATGGTCCGGGCCATGGACGCCTGCGGGTTCGGGAATTGCTCCAACCACCGGGAATGCGAAAACGCCTGCCCGAAGGAGATCGCCATCGTCAATATCGCCCGGCTGAACCGCGAGTACGTCAAGGCGGGTTTCGCATCTCCGGAAAGTTGACGGCTTCGTAAATCAACGCTGCGCGAACAGTTGTTCGACGGTCCGGAACAGCATGGGGATGTTGAACGGCTTGGCCAGAACGGTGGTGAAGCCCAGGGCGGCCAGTTCGTCCAACTTGGGGTGACCGGGGAAACCGGTCGTGATGATGACCTTCATTCCGGCCAGCGCCGGTTCGGCCTTGATGCTGCGGCACACCTCGACCCCGTCCATCTCAGGCATGAAAACGTCCAGAATGAGCAGATCCGGCCGGTAGGTGCCCAGCCGAATGGAGGCCTCGATGCCGTTCGTCGCCTCCTCCAGCAGGTAGCAGCGCGGGATCGCAAGCGCCTCCATGAGGATCTGCCGCACCAGCGGGTCGTCGTCGACGAGAAGAACCTTGGCGGCCCGCCGCTTCAGCGGAGTCGGCAGGCGTACCGTAAAGACCGTTCCGGCACCCCCCTCGCGGCTTTTGAAAAAAATCTCCCCGCCGTGCGCCTGGACGATGCTATAGGTGACCGAAAGACCGAGGCCCGTGCCCCCCTGCGCCTGCTTGTCCGTAACGAAGGGCAGGAAAATCCGGTCGGCCAGGGCGGGGGAGATGCCCCGGCCATTGTCCGTGACGCGCAGGTACACCCGACCGTCCTTCAGGCTGAAACCGGTCTGAATCAGGATCTCCCCGTGGGCGTGATCGATCGCCTGGGCGGCGTTGATCACGATGTTCAGCACGACCTGTTCGATGCTCTGCAGGTTGCCCTCGACCTCGGGCAGGTCCGGCGCCAGCTCTGTCCTGACGCCGATGGCGACCTTGCGCAGGGTGGTCTGAGCCAGCCGCAGCGCATTTTTGACGGCCGTGTTGACATTGAGCGGGTGTCTTTCGGCGATATTCGACTGGCGCGAAAAGTTCTTCAGATCGCCGACGATCTTGGTGACCCGGTTGGCGGCCATTTCCATGTCCGCGATGAGCTGCGCAAGGTTGTCCTTTAAGAAATCGCCGGTGAACCCGCCGAACTTGCGATCGGGTGCGCTTTCCGCGAGACCGGTCAGCGCCGGCAGCAGGTCCGTCCATATTTTCTGCAGCAGCGGCAGGTTGTACAATATGAGGTTGATGGGGTTGTTGATCTCATGGGCCACTCCGGCGACAAGGGTGCCGAGCGTCTCCATTTTCTGCGCCTGCTGGAGCCGCTGTTCGGCTTCGCGCAGGGCGATCTCGGTGTTGCGCACGCGGGATTCGAGCCGCCGGTTTTCCGCGCGGGCTTCCGCCAGTTCTCGAATCAGATGCTCCCGGTTGAACTCGCTCTCTGTCATGTCCGCCCCATGGCGCCCTCAACGGTCCCGATTCGCGCCGCCGATGCAGGTATCGTCGCCGGTTCCACCCGGCGACCCGACGGGAAGGCGCAGCCCCTTCACCGCTCCCCCTCCGGGCCTTCGGATGCCAGCACCGTGGCAACGCACGCACGCACCGCCGGCAGCGGGATGCCGGTAGCCATGCCGGGGCATGAACCGGCCATGGCGAGCCAGTTGGCCGGATCGACGAGAATGCTCTCGATGAACGGCCAGCGCCGGCACATGCGGGGCTTCACTGGGTGGATGGTGCAGACCCTGTCCCAGAAAATGCAGTAGCCGTCGGCCCTCTGGGCCAGGACGTGTTTTCCGCCGGAACGTCGGCAGTAGTGCTCCGCAAAGGTCCGGGAATCGGCGTGAAGGAAGGCGGCAATCGCCTCCATGTCCGCCCGGCTGACAAAGGTCCCGCCGTACCCGCGGCAGCAGTCGCCGCAGCGTCGGCAGGTGAAGACCTCATCGGGGCTGGGTTGTGGCGACGACACGGCGGGACTCCATGGCCTTCTTCAGGGTGACCTGGTCGACGTATTTCAAATCACCTCCCATGGGGACTCCCGCGGCAATGCGGGTCACGCTCACGGGCAGGGTTTCCAGCCGTCCGGCGATGTACGCCGCCGTCGACTCGCCCTCGACGCTGGTGCCGGTGGCCAGAATGACCTCGCGGACCTCGCCGGCCGCCACCCGGGCCAGCAGTTCGCGGATGCGGATGTCGTCCGGCCCCACTCCGCTCAAGGGCGACAGCACACCCGACAGAATGTGATAGTGCCCATGGAACGCGCCGGACTTTTCAATGGCCACCATGTCCCCCGGCTGCTCCACCACGCACACCACCGCGCCGTCGCGTGCCGGGTTGCTGCAGATGGGGCACAGCTCGTTGTCGCTGAGGGAAAAACAGCGCGCGCAGAGCCTGACCTTCTGTTTGACTTCCAGAATGCTGCGCGCCAGTTCCTCCACGGCCTTGTCCGCCGCGTACAGCAGGTGCAGGGAGAGGCGCTCGGCGGTCTTTTCCCCGATTCCCGGCAGCCGCGCCATGTGATGGATGAGATTGCGAATGGAGGCGGGATAGTGGCTCATGACGAAACCGATCCTATGATGCGCACATGGTTGCCAGCCATCAGATCATCCCCGGCAGGTTGAGCCCGCCGGTCAGCTTGCCCATCTGTGCGGCGACCATCTCCTGGGACTTGGTCAGGGCGTCGTTCACGGCGGCCAGAATGAGGTCCTGGAGCATCTCCACATCCTCCGGGTTGACCACCTCTTTTTCGATGCGGATGGCCACGACCTGGTTGCGGCCGTTGGCGACGACCTTGATCATGCCGCCCCCGACGGCGGATTCCACCGTTTTCTCGGCCAGTTCCTCCTGCAGCTTGAGCATGCGCGCCTGGAGTTTCTGGGCCTCTTTCATCATGTTCCCCATGCCTTTCATTTGTTCACCTCCGGGAGGATCTGCACGTCCACGAGTTTACCGTTGAAAATATCGATGGCATCGGCGATGAGCGGATGATTCAGCGCCTGTTGCACGAGCGTGTGGTTGCGTTCGCGTTTCTCTTGGGGATTCATCCCGCTCGCGCCGCCGGCGGCGATAACGATGTCCACCGCGCCGCCGAAAACCTCGGCGCAGACAGTTTTGAGCAGCGCCAAGTGTTTGTCCCGCCGCAGCATGCCGCCGGCGTAATGGTTGGCCGGCGGAACGATCTCCAACCGGCCGGGTTCAGCGCTGCGCAGGCTGCATTTTTTCAAGTTGGCGACCAGGCTGGGCTGCTGCTGCGCGATGATCTCGATGACCTGCTGCCAGGCCGCTTCGAGCGATCCGGCCACGCTCCGGTCCGTGCCGGGAACCGGCGGCGGGGCGGCGGCCGGAACCGGCCGCAGCGCACTCCGGCCCCCAGGCCCTTCCGACGGCGGCATGGCACGCCCGGCCGGCGGGGGCGGCGGGCGGTTGCCGGTGGTGTTTCCGGAAGGTGTGGACCGGCCGTCGACCTCACGCCGGAGCTCTTCCAGCTTTTGGATCAGCGTATCGATCGACAGCGCCGGTTGGGCCTGCAGCACCCGGAAAAAAGCCATTTCCAGTGCCAGCTTGGGCTGGGGGGACATGCGCACGGCGGGCTCTTCGCGGAACAGGATCTCGAGGATCTGATGCAACGAGGTCTGCGGGAACCGCTGCGCCTGTTGCTGCATGAGGTCGACCTCGGAGGCCGGCAGATCCACCAGCTTGTGCGCCCCCCGGCTGGTGTGAAGCACCATGAGGTTGCGGAAGTACTCGAGCAGATCCGAGAAGAGTTTCTTGACATCGTGGCCGCGATCGAACATCTCGTCCAGAGCAGCGATGAACCGCGCGGCATCACCGCTCAACAAGGCCTCCGCGAGTTCGTGGATCTGCTGCCGGTCAATGACCCCCAGCGTATCGACCACCTGATCGTGGGGGATCGCTTTCGCTCCGGAGGCCATGACCTGATCGAGCAGACTCAGGCTGTCGCGGATGCTGCCGCCCGATTCACGCGCGATGAGATCCAGGCTCTCGGTGCTGATCGCGACGGCCTCCTGCCCGCAAATCTTTGCCAGGTAGTGCGAAACGGACTCCAGGCGGATGCGCCGAAAATCGAAACGCTGGCAGCGTGACAAAATCGTGATCGGTATCCGGTGGGCCTCGGTCGTAGCGAACATGAACAGCACATGCGCCGGCGGCTCCTCCAAGGTTTTCAGCAGCGCGTTGAAGGCCGGCGTGCTGAGCATGTGCACCTCATCGATGATGTAGATCTTGTGGCGGCTGTGGGCCGGCATGTACTTGACGTTTTCGCGCAACTCCCGGACCTGGTCCACGCTGTTGTTGGAGGCGCCGTCGATCTCGAAGACGTCCACGCAGTGCCCCGCCGTTATTTCCTCGCAGGACCGGCAGCGGTTGCAGGGCTCCCGGGCCGGTCCCTCCTGGCAGTTCAGGGCTTTGGCCAAAATACGGGCGACCGTCGTCTTGCCGGTGCCCCGCGGCCCTGTGAAAAGAATGGCGTGGGCCACCCGCCCCGCCACGATGGCGTTGGCCAGGGTCTGCGTGATGTGCTCCTGCGCGACGACATCGGAGAAGGATTGGGGCCGGTATTTTCGAGCTAGTACAAGATAGGACATAAACTGGAAGCTGGGTTCTGGTCCGCGCGGTATTGAAACGTCATCTCACGCCCGATGGTTGGCTTGTCCGGCCCGGAGGTGCTGCCGCCGGGCCTTTCGATCGCACGGGTCCGGGTGCGTCCACATGACCCAGTTGTTTCGGCATTGGAACGCAACGGCACTCCGCCCTTCGGCTGTCACAAGGCGTCCACCGACAACGTGCCGGATGGAACAAAAAAATGGCGGAGAGAGTGGGATTCGAACCCACGGTGCCGGTATTAGCAGCACACACGATTTCCAGTCGTGTTCCTTCGGCCAACTCGGACATCTCTCCGCGGATCGACTGCTTTGCGAAGCACTTGCCGCCGCCACAACACGGCATCGGACGGAGTTAACCACCCCGTCCGCACCGTGATCCTTGCCGCGGCGCTATCTGGCGGAGAGGGTGGGATTTGAACCCACGATCCCGCTTTTGGCAGGATACCGCTTTTCGAGAGCGGCGCCTTCAACCGCTCGGCCACCTCTCCGGCACGCCATGCATTCAAGCCGTAATCGTTTTTTGTATCATCAAGACACTGGCTTGTCAATCACCGTCGCACGACATTATCGGGGTGTTGAAAAACAAGCATTAGGCCGTCAGCCAAGGCAGATATCAGCTTGAGGCAAGAGGCTGGAGGCTCGAAGCTAAAAATAGTCAGCCGCCGTCAGCCAGGCTTCCAGCTTCGAGCCTCCAGCTTCCCGCCGATTGCATATGATCATTTACAACAGCCGCACAACGCTGGTTCCCGGCGCGAGGCGCAGTTTTTCAATCGCTGTTGGGTCACGGCCGCAGCATCCGCTGGACCTCCTCAGAGTACGCGCCGTCCTGCCCGTAGACAATGAGCGGCGGGGTGATGGTGAGCCCCGGCCGGCCGCCCGCGCGGCCCTCCACGAGTACCCGCCGGGCGTCGGTTTGCCCCGTGGAGTGAACGGGCCTCAACCGTTTCGGTTCGAGGTGCATGGAACGCATGTGGCCGATGAGTTCGGCGGTGCGCTCGGCCGGGTAGATCGTCGCGAAGCGACCACCGGTCTTCAGCACCCGCCGGGATGCCTGGATCAGGGCCGGCAGAGTGATCGCAATCTCGTGCCGGGCGACGGCGCGCTGCGCATCCGGGTTAACCCGCCCGGATCGTCCGCGGTGATAGGGTGGGTTGCTGCAGACCACGTCGACCGGGCCATCCGACACGTCCGGCGTGATGGTGCGCATGTCGGCCTGCCGGATGCAGATACCCTCGGCCATGTGGTTCGCCCGGACGTTGTCGGCCGCCAACCCCACCAACTCGGGCTGGATTTCGACGCCCCACACTCGGATGCGCGGATGCCGGAAGACCAGCATCAGCGGAATGATCCCGCAGCCGGTGCCCAGGTCGATCACCGTCTGCCCCGGACGCGGTTGGACGAAGTGGGCCAGCAGGACCGCATCGATGGAAAACCGGTACCCCCGAGGGCTTTGCGCCACGCGGAGGCGGCCGTCGAAGAACGTGTCGCCGGTCAGGGCTTCGATGTCGGAATCCTGCGCCATGGACGGCTAAAACGATCCCACCTTGAATTTGATTTCACTGACCAGGGGCCGGCCCAGCTCGGTGTTCAGCCGGGCGATCAGCTCCGGCTTCGAAAACTGCAGGTGATGAATCCAGGCGGGGCTGGTGACGTGCACGAGCAGCATGGACCCCTTGAAAGCCGCCGGCCGGGCGTTGCGAGCGACTTCTTCGCCGGCAGCACGGTCCCAGACCTTCCAGATGCCCAGCATTCCCTGCTCCGCTTCCGGGCGCAGTCCGCCGATCAGCCCCGCGAGAACGCTCCCGATGTGCGCCGCTTCGTGCGTGCCTTTTTTCATCTGCATCACCTGCCGGCATTTAGCCCGCGAGAGAGCGCGATGTCAAGCAGAACCGCTGCGCACTCGTGCGCCCGGGCCGCCCGCGAATGTGCTTTTTGCTTGACTTGTATGAGGCGCTGCCTTAGGTTAGCAGATCGCCGGATCGAGCCCTAATTTTGTCGCATGGCGGCCGCTTTCCACCCGGCGACAGTGCTGTGCCTAACCTGCACAACCTATAACCTTCTGGATAAATCCCGAGGATCAAAGCATGAGTTGGGACTGGGAAAAACTAAAACAGCAGCAGGGCTCCCGGGGCGGCATGCCGCCGCAAGTGGACGACATCGTCCAGGGATTGAAAAATTTCAAGCTTCCGGGCGGGCCGCTGGCGTTTGGCGTCATCGCGGCGCT
>DATITS010000350.1:0-4615 GCA_035467535.1 Desulfobacterales bacterium | reverse complement strand
TTCGCCGGGGGCGATCCGGTGCCCCCGCAGGAATTCGGAAACCGGCAGGCGGCTGCCCGATGCGCCCTGGAGTTCGAGGATGCACAGGGCCCCGTTGCCGGTTGCCACCGTCAGCTCATCGGAGAAGCCTTCCAGGACCGTTCCCGGCGGCGCGCTGACGTGCCCGGGCGATACCTCGGCCCGAAAGACCTTGAGCCGCTTGCCCTTCAGGAACGTGAAGGCGCCGGGCCAGGGCGTCATGCCCCGGATGAAGGGCTCGATCTGTACGGCCGGTTTTTTCCAGTCGATCTGGCCGTTGGTCTTTTTCAGGAGCGGCGCATAGGTCGCCAGGCTGTGGTCCTGGGCGACCCGGCGGGCGGTGCCCGCGGCAAAGGCCTGCAGGGTCTTGACGAGCAGCGTAGCCCCCAGCTGCGCCAGGCGGTCATGCAGGCACCCGGAGGTGTCATCCGGCGCGATGGCCTCGGTCGCGCTCATCAGGATGTCGCCGGTGTCGAGGCCCTTGTCGATCAGCATGGTGGTGACACCGGTCTCTCTTTCGCCGTTGATCACCGCCCAGTGGATGGGGGCGGGCCCGCGGTACTTGGGAAGCAGGGAGGCGTGCACGTTGATGCAGCCCAGCCGCGGCATGTTGAGAACGGGCTCCCGCAGCAGATGGCCGAAGGCGACGACGATAAAAAAGTCGGCCTCCGCAGTTTTCAGGGTCTGCAGGACCGCTTCGTCGCGCAGGCTGGCGGGCTGAACCACCGGGCAGCCCAGGGCGGCGGCGGCCGCTTTGACCGGCGGGGGCTCGACCTTGCGCCCGCGCCCCTTCGGCCGGTCCGGCTGCGTCACGGCGAGCGCGATCTCGTGCCCGGCCTCGTGCAGGGACTTCAGCGCGGGCACGGCGAAATCCGGGGTGCCCATAAAGACGATTCTATAGTTCTTCACTGTCGCGCATCGCCTTCCGGACCCGTCGTTTGTAAAGCTCGCGCTTGAGCGAGCTGATCCGTTCGATGAACAGCCGGCCCTCGAGATGGTCGATTTCGTGCTGCAGCACGATGGCGTGCAGGCCCTCCGCCTCGATCCGGACCGGCTTCCCGTGGCGGTCATGGCCTTCCACCAGGACCCTTTCGGCGCGTTTCACGTCCGCGCGGTAGTCGGGCACACTCAGGCAGCCTTCGTCCTCGGAGATCATCTCGCCTTCGCTCGCAACGATGCGGGGGTTGACCACGACGTGCAGCGACCGGTCCTCCGCCCGCGGCGCGATGTCGTATATCAAAAGGCTTTCGTCCCAGCCCACCTGGATGGACGCCAGCCCTACCCCCGGGGCCTGGTACATGGTTTGCGCCATGGCATCGATCATCTCCTGCACCCGGCCGTCGATGTTGGCAAGGGGCTTGGTCGGCCGGGCCAGAAACGTGTCCGGATAGGTCAGGATCCGCAGCTTGGGCGTAACCAGCGTCGATCGGCCCGTATTGGCTTTCAGAAGCGTATCCATCAATTCTCCAGGACCCGGCGCGCGCAGTCGATGTCCAGCTCGATCTGCCGCTTGAGGGCGTCGATGCCGGTAAATTTCATCTCGTCGCGCAGCCGCTTGACGAAGTTCACGCGGATCTTCTGGCCGTAGATGTCGTCGTGGAAGTCCAGGATGTGCACCTCCACCGTGAACTGGCGGTCTTCGAAGGTCGGGCTGTAGCCGATGTTGGCCACCCCGGGGTGCAGCGCCCCGGCGATCTCCGCCGTCACGGCGTAGATGCCGGTCTTGGGGCACAGCTCGTCTTCCAGCTTGAGGTTGGCGGTCGGCACCCCCAGCAGCCTGCCGCCGCGGTCGCGCCCGGAAACGACGACGCCGCGCACCTGGAAGTGCCGGCCGAGCATCTTGCAGGCCGGCTCCATCTTCCCCTCCAGGACCATCTCCCGGATGGCCGTGCTGCTGATGCGCTCGGATATGCCTTTGACCGTCCGGATCAGGCTGGTGACGACCACTTCGTATCCGAGCCGCGGCGCGAGCTCCTTGAGCAGGCCGATATCGCCTTCGCGGTTTTTGCCGAACGCGTAATCCTCGCCGACGACGATCGCCTTCAGGCCGATTTTGCGCACCAGTAGGTTTTCCACGAACGCCGCAGCCGGTATCGCGGCGAACTCCTGTGTGAAGGGCACGCAGATTAGGACATCGATGCCGGAGCGCTCGATCAGCTCGAGCTTCTGCTCCAGGAGCGTGATCAGGGGCGGCCGGTTGTGCTGCCGCAGCAGGCGCAGGGGATGCGGCTCGAACGTCATGGCGATCGAGGTGCCGCCGATCGCGTACGCCTTTTCAATCACCTCGTAAAACAGCGCCTGGTGGCCGATGTGCACCCCGTCGAAATTGCCGATCGTGATCACCGCGCCCTTAAAAGGCTGGGTTATCTTGTCCAACTGGTCGATGAGCAGCATACAACTCCGTTCCCGAAACGAACAATCCACTTGACATGTTTCCCGAAAACCAATAAATAATTCATGTTCAAGGCTAAATCAATTCTTTTATGCCGAAGTGGCGGAACTGGTAGACGCGCTAGGTTCAGGGTCTAGTGGGGGTTCCCTCGTGGGAGTTCGAGTCTCCCCTTCGGCACCATTTGCATAGAAAGGCCGTAACCCTAATGGGTTACGGCTTTTCTGTCGCTGCAGGTTCGACTGATTGCGGGAAGCGAGGCGATCTACAGCTCTCCCAATCGCTTACCCGTTCTGAACGCACAGAGAAAGAACTCCCAATATTATCGGAATACGCAGTCGTTAAAAATTCTCACCATATAATCCTCCTGTTTTTCCGCTAATTTTCAGCATCCCGTCCGTTCCTTAAGAACTTTAGACAAATTGCCGATATTTAACAGGGTGGTGAAAAACAAGCATCAGGCCGTCAGCCAAGGCGGATATTCGCTTGAGGCAAGAGGCTTGAGGCTCGAGGCACAAAACAAATTCAGACATATTCAGCCAGGCTTCCAGCTTCGAGCCTCCAGCTTCCAACCGATTCCATGTGAGCATTTACAATAGCCGCACAACGCCGGATCACGGTTTTAGGCGCAGTTTTTAAACACCCTGCTGAGTTGGAATTCAACTATCGAACCTTTCATTTCATGCGGGTCCATCGTTGTCAGCCTGCCAATCAGGACGGAAGGAGCGACTCCATGATTGTTTGGGGTTCCAGCGGGAACGTTCTGAAACTCGGCACCACTATGCGAAGATGCGTTCTATTTCTTGCTGTTCTCGCATTTCTTTTCGTACACCCATTTTTTTCATTTGCCGGACAATACGAGGTCACTCGCGTGACCGATGGGGACACCATCCAGGTCATAGCCGGCGGCTCAAAAACGACCGTTCGCCTGGTCGGTATTGATGCCCCGGAAGTCTCGCACTCCAAGAACCAGCCGGGGCAACCATTTGGCAAAGCCGCCACCAAACATCTTGCGGCGATGGTTCTAAACAAGAGAGTTGAGATAAAATCCTATGGCCCGGACCGCTATGGCCGAACATTGGCTGAAGTGTTCCTGGGCGACCGTAATATTAACATCGCGATGATCCAGGCGGGTTTTTCTGAGGGCTATCGGGGAAAACCGGCATCCGGTCTCGACATGGCACCCTACCGGAAAGCGGAGGAGGAAGCCAAGGCCGCCAAGCGGGGAATGTGGGTGCTGGCGGAAAAGTACATTAGCCCGAGGGATTGGAGAAGGGTGAAAGTTCAATGACGAGATTCCGGACGTATGGGCGGGAAAGCCGCGGGTAACGCCAACAGGGGAAATATCTGCGTCCGAGGCACTATTTCGTCTCTGCTTCGAGGCAGGCAATGGCAATTTGCAGGCAGTGGTAGTCGATTGCCACTTCATCCCATCCCAGCGAGAGCATCTTCTGGTTGATGCGGGCTGGATCAATTCCCGGCTCCGATGAGATGAGACTCGTGAGGGCCTTCAAAAAAGCGGGAATAAGAGCGGTGTCCATGCCCTTGGATTTGAGCCGATCAATGAGGAGCAGTTTGAGATCTTCCATGAGGTTGATGCATTATACAATAAAAAAGGTGCTCCTAAAAGCTTATAAGTGGTTTCAGTCGCGTTCGCGGGTTCTCATAAAGACAATCTCCGGCCACTGCTTCGCGACATATTGTAGGCGCCATTCACTGGCGTCCAGGTAGGTCAGGTTGCCTTCCGAATCCATCGCCAGGTTTGCGGGATTCGCCTTCTCGAAGGTTTCCAGCAGTTTCGGATCGGCACAGCTCACCCAGCGGGCGATGGCGAAATCGACGCCCTCGTAAACCGCATCCACCCCGTATTCTGTTTTAAGCCGCGCCATGATCACCTCGAACTGCAGCACCCCGACCGCCCCCAGGATGTACTCGCTGCTGTACAGGGGGTGAAACAGCTGCACCGTGCCTTCCTCGGCCAGCTGGGCCAGCCCCTTATGCAGCTGCTTTGCCTTGAGCGGCGACTTCAGCCGCACGCGCCGGAAATGCTCGGGGGCGAAATTCGGGATGCCGGTGAATTTGAGCGGCTCCTTGGGGGTGAAGGTGTCCCCGATCTTGATGGTGCCGTGGTTGTGAATACCGATAATGTCCCCGGGGTACGCTTCCTCGACATTGGCCCGGTCCTGGGCCATGAAGATGGTGGCATTG
>DATITS010000349.1:0-7219 GCA_035467535.1 Desulfobacterales bacterium | reverse complement strand
GGTGTTGTTGCTGCCGGTGCCGGCGATGCAGAGGCACTTGCCGGCGGCCTTCCGGGCGATCCGTTCCGTGATCCCGTTGTGCTCGTCCCAGGTCAGCACGGGGCTTTCGCCGGTCGTGCCGACGGCCAGAATCCCGGTGATACCGTTTTGGATCTGAAAATCGACCAGCCGGTCCATCCCCTCCCAGTCGATGGTATCGCCCTTAAATGGTGTGATCAGTGCCGTGTAACAGCCTGCCTTCATGGCGATCCTTCTCCTTGAAGCGTGTGGTTAGTCGATAAAAAAAGAAAATTACTATATTCTTGCACCGTAAAGAAAACCTAAAACCATGTCAAGAGAAAACAGGGGCCACAACCGGGCGAACCGGGCATTTTCGCTTGACAACCCGCAGGGCTTGCCGTAAGCGCAACAGAAACCGGGAGGGCGGCTTTTTGCAACCGCTCACGGCCGGTTAAAATCGATGGTAATCGAAAGCGAGGAATACCTTCCATGACGAAAGCCAAAGACGTTGATGAATATATTGCAACCCAAAAGGAGGCCATCGGGCAAAACCCGGAATGCGGCAACTCGCACTATAACCTGGCGGTCGCCCTGCTGGGAAAGCGGCAGTTCGAAGAGGCCGAGCGCGAGTTGAACGAAGCGCTCGAGTGCAGCCCGGGCCTGGCCGAAGCCTATGTCCTGCTGGGCGGCATCTGCATGCAGCGCGGGGACCTCGATGGCTGTCTTCGGAACAACCGCACGGCCGTCAAGGTGCGGCCGGGCTTTTCCGAAGGGTACGGCAACATCGGCTTCGTGGAGTTGCAGCGGGGCAACATCGATGAGGCCATTGAAAACTTCGAGCGCGCCACCTATTTCAACTTCCGCTACATCCAGGCGTTCGCCAACCTGGCCAACGCCTATCTGATGAAGGGCCGCATCGACGAGGCCATCGAGGCCAACCACAAGGCCCTCGTGCTGGCCCCGGATTTCGCGCCGGCGCACAACAACCTGGCCATCGCCTACCTGGAAAAAGGGCAATACGCCCTCGCCGTCGAGCATTGCGACAAGGCGGTGGAACTGGGCTACGACGTGGCACCCCAGATTCGGCAGGAGATTGAAGCGCAGCGCGCGAATCTGAAAAAGTAAAAGTCCTGTGCCGCACTATTCTTACTTCCTCGAAACCGCTGACCAGCCCATCACCCCCGCCCAGCCGGAGTGGTGCTTCCGGCTTCCGACCGACCGGCACTCGTTGCCGGAGGATTCGGCCGTTCGGCAGGCGCCGTCCATCACCCTCGGGCACTACTTCGAGGCGGTTCGGGCGTTTCTCGAAGGGCCGGCGCAAGCGGCGGTCGCACGCGCCTTGAGCGGAGGCGGCCCGGCTGCGGGCGGCGCGCAGGACATCGGCATATATCTTGCCAAGCACGGCGAGTGCTACCACCCGGCCCGGGTGGCAGTATCGGCGGGCGGCGGCCGGATCGAATGGGTCGTAAACGTTGCGGTCTCGCCGGCCGGTGCCGCCGTCATCCAAAACGAGTTTGCCCTCCTGCAGCGACTGAACCGCGAGGTTTGCCCTTCCTACCTTCCGGAGGTCTACGTGCTCGGGGAAGTGGAGGTTCAACCCGGCCGGCCGCTTTCCATGTTTCTGGGGCAGTGGCTGGCGGGTTTCCACGAGTTTCACCTCACCCGCGGCGGTCCGGGCGATGCGCCGGGGGTTGTGCTCTGGAACCCCGAAAACGGCAACCGGATCCTGGGCTGCGAGCAGGTGACGGCGCTCTATACCCAGGCCGCCCGGATTCTCACGCATTATTACAATGTTTCAACCACGGAGTGCATCGGTGCGTGGCATCATGCCGCCGGCGACTTCGTTGTCAACCTTACGGGCCATGCTCCTGTAGCGCGGCTGATCACCGTTCGGGAATACCGGCCGCTGCTGCGGCTGGAGGCGGCCCCGGCCGGCCGCGGCGTCAAGCGCCTGCTCGAGGCACTCCTGATGTTCTTTCTGAACCTCACCATCCGCATGCGGCTCGACCGGCTGGACGGCGTGGGGGAGATCGCCTGGGCGGGGCCGGCGGCGGTCGATGGGGCGCTGGCGGGGGTGCTGGCGGCGCTGTCTGAAAAACCGCAGCTTCCCGATGTGCCCCTGCCGCTCGACGTGCTCTTCACGCACTATCTGCTCTCCGGCACCCCGGACGACATGCTGGAGATGTGTTCGGGCCTCCTCGCCTCCTTCCACCCTCACGCCCCGGACACCGCCGTGGCAAGCGCCCATCTGGAAGAGCATGCCGCAGCCCTCGCGCTTGCCCTCAGCCGACTCTGACCCGCACTATCATGGTGTTGAACCGCGAAAGCGAGCGCATTCCCCGCCGCTTGCGGCGGGGAATACGAGCGAATCACAAAAAAGGACCGCATTCCTTACGGTCGAAGATTACCTGCAGCTTGCTGCAGGGATCTTCAAAAACCGCGCCTAAGGCCGTGATCCAGAGTTGTGCGGCTTTTGAAAATGCTCACCTATCGCTGAATAGGCTGCGCTTTTCAAAATGCCGCACGCCTTGGCTGACGGCCTGATGCTTGTTTTTCAACACCCTGCTATATGTAGAGATTTCCCCCCCTGGCGCCTCAAGATACGGTATGGGTCTAACCTCCCAATTTTATAGGCCCGCCGACCGTTCCACGGGTGCTTTTTTATTGACAACCGTACGCTTTAATTCTATAGGATAACCTTCTGTCTGCGCTCAGCATTCCTTACAGGGTAAAAGATAAACAGTGCGGAATCATCTGCGAATTGAGAGGAGGTGAATTTTTTATTCGGATTAGGCGGTGGCTGCGTTTGCAGGTCTCAATCATCTATTCAAACGGAGGTAGATAATGGCAAAACACAAGACTCCCTTGCTGGACCAGCTTGAAAGCGGGCCGTGGCCGAGCTTCGTGTCCGACTTGAAGGCGCTGGCGGAAGAGCGCACGAAAAACCCCAAGAAAATCGATTTCCAAGTCCCGGTGGACGTCGTCGACGACCTGCTGGGCCTGCTGGAGCTGTCCTTCAAGGACGGCGCGACCCACTGGAAGCATGGCGGCATCGTCGGCGTGTTCGGGTACGGCGGCGGCGTCATCGGCCGTTACTGCGACCAGCCGGAAATGTTCCCGGGGGTTGCCCACTTCCACACCATGCGCGTCTCCCAGCCCGGCGGCAAGTTCTACACGAGCGAGTACCTGCGCAATCTCTGCGATCTGTGGGACCTGCGCGGCAGCGGCATGACCAACATGCACGGCTCCACCGGCGACATCATCTTCCTGGGCACCCGCACGGATCAGCTCGAAGAGATCTTCTTCGAGCTCACCCACAAGTTCAATCAGGACCTTGGTGGTTCCGGCTCCAACCTGCGCACGCCTTCGGACTGCATCGGCTCGGCGCGCTGCGAGTTTGCCTGCTACGACACCAATGACCTGTGCTTCACCATGACCAATGACTACCAGGATGAGCTGCACCGGCCGGCCTTCCCCTACAAGTTCAAGTTCAAATTCGACGGCTGCCCGAACTGCTGTGTCGCCTCCATCGCTCGATCCGACATGTCCTTCATCGGCACCTGGCGCGACGACATCCGCATCGACCAGAAAGCGGTCCAGGCTTACATCGGCGGCGAGATTCCGCCCAACGGCGGGGCGCACATGAGCCGTGATTGGGGCAAATTCGACATCCAGAAGGAAGTCATCGGCCTGTGTCCCACCGAGTGCATGTGGATGGAGGGCAAGGCCCTCAAGATCGACAACAAGGAATGCAACCGCTGCATGCACTGCATCAACGTCATGCCGCGCGCCCTCCGGATCGGCCAGGACCGCGGTCTTTCCATCCTGGTCGGCGCCAAGGCCCCGATTCTTGACGGCGCCCAGATGGGCTCGCTGCTCGTGCCCTTCATCAAGGCCGAAGCGCCCTACGAGGAAATCAAGGAAGTCATCGAGAAGGTCTGGGATTGGTGGATGGAAGAGGGCAAGAACCGCGAGCGGCTCGGCGAGCTGATCAAGCGCCAGGGCTTCCAGAAACTGCTGGAAGCGACCGGGATTGCACCGGATGCGCGCCACGTGAAGGAGCCGAGGTCCAACCCCTACATCTTCTGGAAGGAAGAAGAGGTCGAGGGCGGCTGGACGCGCGACGTCAACGAATTCCGCAAACACCATCTGAGATAAGGGGGACGAGCTATGGCTTTTATTTCTTCCGGATACGATCCCAAGGAGCCGATGAAAAACCGCATCACCGACATCGGCCCGCGCAAATACGACGAATTCTATCCGCCCGTCATTGCCAAGAACAAGGGAACCTGGCTGTATCATCAATACCTCAAACCGGGCGTCTATTACCATGTGGCCGAGTCCGGCGACAAAATCTTCACCGTGCGTGTCGGCGGCGCCCGCCTGATGAGCACGCTGCTCATCCGCGAGATCTGCGAGATCGCCGACAAGCACTGCGGCGGCCACGTCCGCTGGACCACGCGCAACAACATCGAGTTCATGGTCGACGACGAGAAGAAGGTCGACCCCTTGGTCAAGGACCTGGAAAGCCGCAAGTTCCAGGGCGGCAGCTTCAAGTTCCCGGTCGGCGGCACCGGTGCGGGCATCAGCAACCCGGTCCACACCCAAGGCTGGGTGCACTGCCACACCCCGGCCACCGATGCCTCGGGCCCGGTCAAGGCCACCATGGACGTGCTGTTCGACGACTTCAAGAACATGCGGCTTCCGGCCCACCTGCGGGTGTCGCTGGCCTGCTGCCTGAACATGTGCGGCGCGGTGCACTGCTCCGATATCGCCATCCTGGGATACCACCGCAAACCGCCCATGCTCGACCACGAGTACCTGGACAAGATGTGCGAGATCCCGCTCGCCATCGCGGCCTGTCCGACCGCGGCCATCAAGCCGGCCAAGGTGGAGTTCGGCGGCCAGAAGCTCAACAGCGTCGCCGTGAACAACGACCGCTGCATGTTCTGCGGCAACTGCTACACCATGTGCCCGGCCATGCCGCTCGCCGACAAGGAAGGCGACGGCATCGTCATCATGGCGGGCGGCAAGGTCTCCAACCGGCGTTCGGCCCCGAAGTTCTCCAAGGTCGTCGTGGCCTTCCTGCCGAACGAGGCGCCGCGCTGGCCGCAGACCACCGCCGTGATCAAGAAGATGGTCGATGTCTACGCCAACGACGCCCGCAAGTACGAGCGCCTCGGCGAGTGGGCGGAGCGGATCGGCTGGGAGCGCTTCTTCGAGAAGTGCGAACTGCCGTTCACCCACCACCTGATCGACGATTTCCGCGATCCGGCCTACTACACATGGCGCCAGTCCACCCTGTTCAAGTTCTAAGGCGTCCGGGTTGAAATGGGGGCACCCCTGCGGTGCCCCCTTCACTTTAAGGAAAAGGGGTACACCATGGAGTACGCGGAAGCCAAAGCCAAAATAGTCGAAGAACTCACCAAGAAACTGAAGAACAAATCCAAGTTTTACTTCAACGACCTGGCCGGGATTTTGGAGATGAAGCCCCGGGAAGCCAAGAAGCTGATCAACGACATGGTGACCGACGGCACGCTGGAGTACTGGTCCAGCGGCAGCACCTCCATGTACGGCCTGAAAGGGACCGGAAAACAGCAGGCCGCCGAGCACGAAGAATAGTTCCCCTCCGGGCGATGCCGGCTTTACGAACCCACAGGCCTTAATGCAGGCGAGCGAATCGAATTTCCCCCGGGTGGTCATCTCCGCCCTCCGGGGCGGTTCGGGCAAGACGATCCTGTCGATCGGTGCGATCGCGGCCCTGCGTGCCCGTGGAAAATCCGTCGCCCCTTTCAAAAAAGGCCCGGACTATATCGATGCGGGCTGGCTTGCCCTCGCGGCAGGCCGGCCCTGCTACAATCTGGACACATTCCTGCTGAGCGCCGAGACCATCCGGCGCTCGTTCTGCTCTCACAGCCCCCGCGTCGACTGCGCCCTGATCGAGGGCAACCGCGGTCTGTACGACGGCATCGACCTCGACGGCGCCACCAGTACCGCCGAACTGGCCAAATTGCTGGGCGCGCCCGTGGTGATGTGCCTGGACTGCACCAAGACCACGCGTACCATGGCGGCGGTGATCTCCGGCTGCGTCCGCTTCGATTCCGAGGTGGCGATCCGCGGGGTGATCCTCAACCGGGTCGCCGGGGCGCGGCACGAATCCATCCTGCGCCGTAGCATCGAGCACTACAGCGGGGTCCCGGTGATCGGCGCGGTTCCCAAGCTCAACCAGGAGATTTTTCCCGAGCGCCACATGGGGCTCGTGCCCACTCCCGAGCACGACTGGGCGGCGGACTCGATCCAGTCTATCGCCCGCATCGCCGCCCAGCACATCGATCTGGATGCATTCGCCCGCATCGCCCGTGAGGCCCCGCCCATCCGAGGCGTGTGGCCGCCGGCGGATCGAGACGGGGCAACGGGTCAGAAGGCAACGGAGCCACCCGTGGTGGCCCGCATCGGCATCCTGCGGGACGCGGCGTTCCAGTTTTACTACCCCGAAAACATCGAGGTCCTGGCGACGGCCGGGGCGCAGATTATTCCCGTGAGCCCGCTTAGGGACGCAAGCCTGCCCGAGCTCGACGCCGTTTACATCGGCGGCGGGTTTCCCGAGACCCACGCCCCGGAGCTCGCCGCCAACACGCTGTTCAGCCGCCGGCTGCGGGAGATGGTCGATGACGGGCTGCCGGTCTATGCCGAGTGCGGCGGCCTCATGTACCTGGGCGAGGAACTGGTCTTGGAAGGCCGGAGCTACCCCATGGCAAGAATCCTTCCGGTGTCCTTCGGGCTGTTCAAGCGCCCCCAGGGGCACGGCTATACCGTCGTTAGCGTGGAGGGTGAAAACCCTTACTACCCGGTCGGCACCGAGATCCGCGGCCACGAGTTCCACTACTCCCGGGTGCTGCGCTGGTCCGGCCGCGACCGCGACCTGGTCTTCCGCATGCAGCGCGGGGCCGGGATCCACGGCGACCGGGACGGGATCGTCCACAAGAACGTTCTCGCCACCTACACGCACATTCACGCCCTGGGGACACCCGGCTGGGCAAGCGCGCTGATCCGCAATGCCGTCGCATACAAAGCCAAGCGCACCGGACGCTGACGGTGCTCCCGCCGGAGACCTCCGGGAGCGTGTGCTGAAATTCATCGCGGGCCGGCGCCAGACGCCGGCCGACATTCTAAAGACCCTGTCGCAGCCCCCGGTTTTCCCCAAAAACGCAGTGCAGGC
>DATITS010000348.1:0-50045 GCA_035467535.1 Desulfobacterales bacterium | reverse complement strand
CGCAGCTCCTCCGACAGCCCCTCGTAGGGCTCATCGCCGATGCCGAGGGCGTTTGCGCCGGCCTGCTTCACGCTCAGCCAGAAGCGGTGGTAGTGGGGCGGGAAATGCGGGGACAATATGACGATGTTCCGGTTCATGACGTCGGCCCTGTCTGCCGCACTGCGCCGGCGATGCTGCGGATTTCGGCCTCGTTATCGGAGCGGAAGATGTACCGGTGCCGGCCCATGATGCCGGAGAAGACGGGCGGGTTCTCGGCGAACTCCACCAGGCGGTGGCCGAAGCGCGCCAGGATCTCCTCGTGGCTGAAGGTGTAAGGCTTCTCCTTCCGGCCCACGTAGCCGATAACGTATTTCTTCGCCGCCGGCAATTCAGCCGTCCGACCCGCCACTATGTCGGCCCAGGCGCGGTACAGGTCGCCGTCCACGCTATAGTTCATCATGTCCAGAATGGCGCCCCCGGGAGGGCGGCTGTTGATTTCGATCGGGATGTAGTCCCCGCCCTGGACAAAAAATTCGAAGTGAAAAAACTTGCGCCGGATGTCGAACGCCGCCACCAGGGATTTGCCGATCTCGGACAGTCGCGCCGGGATTGCGCGGCCGACATAGAAAAACGTGTCCGTGCCTCGGGTGTACTCGATCAGCCCCTCGCCGTAGACCAGGGTGTTTTCGAAGAGGACGTCGCCGTCCAGGCCCGTAAGACCGTCATAGGTGACGATCGGGGCGTCGATGAACTCTTCCAAGAAGTAGCCGGGGGCGAGCCTCGGGAACAGCGTTTCAAGTTCTGTGGCGCCGTCCACGCGGTGCGTGCCGCCGGCCCCCACCCCTTCGTCCGGCTTGAGAATGACCGGGTAGCCGAGGTCTCCGGCCAGGCGGAGCGCCTCGTCAAGGTCCGTCACCCGGCCGCCCCGGGCCACCGGCAGGCCGCTGGCGATAAAAATGCGCTTCATCACGGACTTCTTCTTGAGCCGGTCCGTGTCCCGCAGCGTGATCCCGGCAATTCCCAGGCGCTCGTTGATGAAGCCTTCCAGGCGCAACCACTGCTCGTTGTGGGATTCCACGAGGTCGAAGGCCCCCTCAAAACCCAGGGCGTGCTTGGCCTCCAGCAGTTCGGCGACGGCCCGATCCACTTCCCGCCAGTTCTTCAAATCGCCGCGCACATACCAGCGTATGCAGGCGCGCAGGTCGGCCGGCATGGCGAAAAAATCCGCTTCGCCGATGGACCACACGCGCTGGCCGGCCGCATGGAGGTGGCGTATGAAATTGGCGTAATTCGGCGGGAAGTCCGGGGATATGTAGAGAATATCCATGGGGGGCCCGTTGGGAGCGTTCATCGCGTTAATAGCGTTTGTCGCGTTAATAGCGTTCATCGCGTTGGAATCGTTAATGGCGTTATGAGCGTTAAGAGCTATTTAACGGTTGAGCATCTCTCTTGTTTCAACGCTCCCAACGCTCTCAACGCGATAAACGCGATGAACGCTCATAACGCTCTTCATTCGAGCTCGTCGAAGCGGCAGGTGAGCGAGACCCCCTCGCCGTCGAATTGGCTCTTGACCTTGTAGGGCAGCGTCTTGAAGAGCCGGATCATGCCTTGGTTGCCCGGGGTCGTGTAGGCGATCAGGCCGAAGACGCCCTTTTCCCGCGCGGTGTCGGCCAGCTTGCGCAGCATGCGCCGGCAGATCCCCTTGCCCTGGTAATTCTTGTGCGCGGAGAAAGCCACTTCGGCCATGTTGCTTTTCGCAAGCAGCATGCACTCTCCCACCGCCACCACCCGGCCGAAACCGAATTCACCCACGACGGCGAGCAGGGTCAGGTCCTTGACGTAGTCGATCTGGGACCGCACCTCGACATCGGCGCGCGAAAAGCTCGTTTTTTCGTGCATGAACCGGGAGAAGATGTCCTCCTTGGCCAGGCCGTAGTAGTGCTCCTGAATGCGGCGCTCGTCCACGGGCTTGGCCGGGCGGATGGTGACCTCCTCGCCCTCGACCGTCATGGCTTCCTCCAGCCGCACGGGGTAGATGCCGCGCACCGCCTCGCCGAGGGTGCGCTCCGGGCCGATCAAGCCGAGCTGCTTCGCGTCCGCGAACAGCCCCTCGCGGAAGTTCGGGTGGGCCAGGCTGATCATCGCCACGACCCGTTCCTGAAGGCTTTTACCGAACAGGGTTACCGCGCCGTATTCGGTGACCACGTAGTGCACGTCGGCGCGCGGTACCGCCACGTTGGTGTTGGTGAGGGTCGGAACGATGTTGCTGGTGGTGCCGTCCTCCGAGGTCGAGGAGAGCATCAGGAGCGATTTGCCGCCCGGCGACCGTTTGGCTCCTCGCACGAAGTCGACGATCCCGGAGGCCCCGGCGAAAAAAGTCAGGGCCGAGGCCTCCACTTCCACCTGGCCGGTGAGGTCCATGGTGCGGGCCACGTTCATCGAGACCATTCGGTGGTGGCGCGAGATGATGAACGGGTCGTTGACGTAATCGGACGGGTGGAAATCCACTGCCGGGTTGTTGTCCAAAAAGTCGTAGAGATTGCGTGAGCCGATGGCGGCCGACGCCACCAGTTTGCCGTCGTTAAACCCCTTCCGGCGGTTGGTAATCACCCCCTGGGAGTACAGGTGCATGATGTCGTCGCTCAGGTACTGGGAGTGGATCCCCAGGTCGTTCTTAACGGACAGCCCTTGGATGGTGGCCTGTGACATGGCGTCCAGCCCGATCTGGAGTGTCGAGCCGTCCTCGATCAGCCGGGCGATGAGTTCGCCGATGCGGGCGGCGGTGTCCGACGGGGGACGCACCCCGACGGTCAGGAGCTCCTCCTCGTGCTCGACGACGATGTCGACGTCGTTGACGTGGATGAAGCTCTGGCCGAGCACCCGCGGCATTCGGGGGTTCACCTGGGCGATCACCAGGTCGGCGGACATCGCCGCCGCCAGGGTCACGTCCACCGATATCCCCAGGCTCATCCAGCCGAAATCATCCGGCGGGGTCGTCTGGATCATGGCCACGTGGATCGGCAGCTTTTTCGATGTGAACAGGTCCGGGACCTCGGACATGTTCATCGGGGTGATGAACCGCTTGTGGCGCGCGATGGGTTCGGCATGGGCCGATCCGAGGTAGATGTTGCGGATGCTGAGGGCGAAGTCCTTGGTCTGATCGGCCAGCGCGCTCAGGGAGGTGGTCTCCAGGCTCATCAGGCGCACGACCTCCAGGCCGCTCAGTTTGCCGGTCGATTGCGCCAGCGTCCGCACCAGCTCCTGGGGCTGTCCGCAGGCCGAGCCGATGAACACCCGTTGGCCCGGTTTGATGGCGCGCATGGCCTCGGCGGCGCTGCGCCTCTTTTCCAGAAAGGCGTCGGCCCAGTAGGTGGTTCTCGGCATGTAGTTCCTCCAGTGCAGGAAAAGGGGAAGGCGGGTGTTGTCCTGATCCTTGATTACTGGAAACCCGGCAGATTGTCAATTTCAGCCCTGAATTTCCCACCTCCATGCTATATTTTTACAGGTCGTAAAGTTTCCGGACATCGCGATCGCACGCCAGAGATCAATTTGTACCGCGTTGCGAAGGAATGTGCAATTTTATTTGACCCGTAAGCCTGATGGACCCATTCAGCTCGTCTGGCATGGGGATTGCTTTCCATCGGGATATGCACGGCGCCTCGCTTGCGTTACAATAACTCTTTTGTCGCTGATTTCACGGTGGGGGTCGTGGAGGGTTTTTCGTGCTGTATTCGACGCGTTCCAAGCTGATTGCGGGTTTCCTGGGGGTTTCCCTTCTGGTTGCCACGGTCTCGCTCTTTATCGGCGTGCGCATCCTCGATCAGCACGTGTTCGGCGAAGCCCGCAACCGGGTGCGGCAGGACCTGAACGCCGTCAGCGAGATGTACCTCACCCGGGTCAAGCACATCAAGACCTCCCTCGGCATCACCACGCTGGGCTTCGCGTTCATCTCATCGCTGCGGGAAAAGAATGCGCCCGAGCTCGTTCTCCGGCTGGAGCGCATGGCCAAGTTGGCCGATCTCGATTTCGCCGGCATTGTTCTCGAGGACGGCAGCCCGCTGTGCCGCACCGGGCCCAACGCGCTCCCGGCCGCGGGCGCCTCGGTCGAAAACCCCATCGTTCGGCCGGTTTTGGACAGCCGCCTTCCCGTTTCGGGTACGCTGGTCCTCGACAGCGATTTCCTGATTGCCGAGAACCCCTATCTCGCGGAGCGGGCGCGCATCCCTTTCACGATGGGCGACACTCTTGCTCTTCGCAGCGGCAAGGAAGAGACGTCCGGCATGGTCATGGCGGCAGCGGTGCCCGTGTTCGAGGGCAACCTCCTGATCGGCGTGCTCTACGGCGGGATGATTCTCAACCGCAGCGTGACCCTGGTGGACACCGTGCGCGGGACCGTGTTCCAGGGCGAGGCCTACAAGGGTCGCAGCGTCGGTACGGCCACGATTTTTCTGGGGGATGCCCGCATCTCCACCAACGTCATGACCGCGGACGGTGAGCGCGCCCTGGGCACCCGGGTCTCGCCCGAGGTGCGGGAGCACGTCCTCGGCAAGGGCAAGCTGTGGACGGACCGGGCCTTTGTCGTCAGCGACTGGTACATCACGGCCTACCGGCCGATCGAGGACATTTCCGGTAAGCGGGTCGGCATGCTTTACGTCGGGGTGCTGGAGGACAAGTACGAAGACATACGGCGCGAGACCCTCACGGTCTACATCCTGATCACGGTGGCGGGGATGCTGCTTGCGGTCGGGCTGGGCTATCTGGTCGCCAACCGGATCAGCGCCCCGATCCGGCGCCTTATCAACGCCAGCCAGCAGGTGGGCGAGGGCAGCCTGACCCCCGAACTCGGGCCGCCGGAAAAAGGGGAGATCGGCGTGCTGCAGAAGACCTTCCGGGAGATGGTGGCGGCAGTGGGGCGCCAGCGGGCGACCTCCGAAGCCCACATCATCCACTCGCAGAAACAGGCGAGCGTGGGGCGACTGGCGGCCGGGGTCGCCCACGAGATCAACAACCCGCTCACCGGGGTTCTGACCTACACCCACATGCTGCTGCGGCGCACGGACCTGGCACCGGAGATCCGCTCCGACCTCCAGACCATTGTCGAGGCCACCGAGCGGGTGCGCAAGATCGTCAAGGGCCTCCTGGACTTCTCCCGCCAGACCCGGCTGGACCCTGAACCCACGGACATCAACCGGCTGGTGACATCCACCATCACTCTGGTCGAATATCAGGCCCTGGTGAAAGGGGTTGCGCTCAAGTTCAACCCCGGGGAGAGCCTGCCCGAACTCATTCTGGACAGAAGCCAGATCCAGAGCGTGCTCATCAACATCATCATCAACGCTCTGGACGCCACCGATCCGGGCGGGGCCATTCGGGTCTTCACGGCCGCGGGCCTCACCAGCCGGGATGGCGGCAAGACGGGGGTTGAAATCACGGTGGCCGACACGGGCTGCGGGATTCCGTCCGAAAACCTCGACAAGCTCTTCGAACCGTTCTTCACGACCAAGGTGGTCGGTCAGGGGACCGGACTGGGGTTGGCGGTCTCCCTGGGCATCGTCCAGCGGCACGGCGGCTACATCCGGGTCCAGAGCGAAATCGGCAAGGGGTCGCGTTTTTTCATCTGGCTGCCTGCCGGCGGAAAGGTTGAACATGAGAGTGCTGGTGGTTGACGACGAGCCCATTGTCCTCAAGAGCTGCCGGATGGTGCTCGAGGCCGAAGGGTTCGAGGTGATGATGGCCGGCTCGGTCCAGGAGGCCCTGGCGGTCATCGAGGGCCAGGCTTGCGGCTTGCTGCTGGTCGACGTCAAGATGCCGGTGCTGGACGGCATGTATCTCATGCGCCAGGTGCGGGAGAAACATCCGGGGATGCCCGTCATCGTCATGAGCGGATATTCGACCCGCGAGACCATCCGTGAAGCCCTTGAGCTGGGGGCCGCCACCTTCATTGCCAAGCCGTTTACGCCGGACGAACTGGCCGATACTGTGAGATCCATCCTGAAATCATGCGAAAAGGAGGAGGGGCATGAAGACGAAAAGGGTTCTGGTCATTGACGACGAGCGCATCGTCACCGACAGCGTCACCAAGATTCTGGAGGCCGAGAACTTCGAGGTGGAAGTGGCGGCAACCGGCCGGCACGGGGTGGAGCTGGCCCTGCAGAAGGAGCATGCGCTCGTACTGACCGACCTGCGGATGCCCGACATCGGCGGCATGCGGGTGCTGCGGGACATCAAGCGCGCCCGGCCGGCCATGCCGGTGATCATGATCACCGGGTTTGCCACGGTGCGCTCCGCCGTTCAGGCCATGAAGCTGGGAGCGGCTGAATTCCTGGAAAAACCGTTTGCCCCCGATGACCTGGTGCGCACGGTCCGCAAGGCGCTCTACGACGCGCAGAATGCCAGCCCCGCGGAGCAGGGTTTGGTCCACCAGGACGAGATCCTGAGATTTCTGGACCAGGCGGCCACGGACCAGAACCTCAATTACGAGTTGATGCACGGCGGCTCCGACGCGCTGGAGAGCTACGAGCTGACGGGCCCCGAGAAGCTGGCGCTCCTGACCGCCGACATCGACTGGATCGAGAAGCACGTCGGCCAGCTGAACGCCACGCGGCGCAAATGGCTTGAAAGCCGCCGGGACGCCGACATCTGGTAGGGCGGACTCCGGTCGACGGCCGGCCCGCCTGCCTTTGCGTGGTTCGGGGCCAGCGCCAACCGGTCCGGTGTCCGGGCTGGCCGTTGAGCGATGGTTGAGTCTTCATGGTTTTTGATCTATAATGGCATATAGATCAAATCCCGGCGTGATCGCGCCCCGAAGGAGAGCCATGAAGCGTATCGCATTTGCCGCCGTGATCTTGCTGTTTGCGGCCCCCGGCGTGTTCGGTGGTGAACTCCCCGCCGCCACGAAAACGACCGGTACGGCTGCGGCGAAGCTCAAGCTCGCCGCGAAACCCAAGGCCCCTCCGAAGGTTCAGCCCGCGCCCGCGCTGCAGCCCCGGCCGCCTTATGAGGCATACGCCGTGGCGGATGCCGCCGATGGGCAGGTCCTGGAAGGGTTGAACGTGAACCTGAGGTGGCCCCAGGCCAGCCTGACCAAGCTCATGCTGGCGGTGGTGGTCATCGACAAGATCGAGCGCGGCGAGTTGTGCCTCACCGACCGGGTGACCGCCACCAAGAGCGCGGAAAAGATGGGGGGGACCCAGGTGTTTCTTAAAGCCGGGGAGACCTTCACCCTGGAGGAACTCATGAAGGCCGCGCTGGTCGAATCCGCCAACGACGCGGCCTATGCCGTCGCCGAGTACGCGGCCGGGAGTTCGGATAAGTTCGTGAAACTGATGAACGCGAAAGCGCGGGCCCTGGGCATGCTGGACACCGAATTCCATTGCGTCCATGGCCTTCCTCCCGTGAAGGGCGCCGCCGACAACATCAGCACCTGCAGCGACATGATCCGCTTGGCGCGCGAGGCCCTCCGGTACCCCCAAATCCTCGAGTGGACCTCCATCGAGCAGATGACCTTCCGCAGCGGGACGCTGCACATCAGCAACAAGAACAAACTGGTGGGCCGGGTTCCAGGGGTGGACGGTCTGAAGACCGGTTACACCCGCAGAGCCGGGTTCAACATTGTGGCCACGGCGAAAACCGGGGACCGTCGTCTGATTGTAGTGGTGTTGGGGAGCCCGGAGTCGCGGATTCGCAACGGGTTTGCCGCGGAGAAGTTCAGAGAGCACCTGCTGGTTCAGCCTGCCGAGGCGATAGAGCCGGCCGAGACAACGGCGTCCGGCGGATGACGTGCTAAGGTTTGGGCGGCGAGGCGGCCAGAGACTCCCTGAGCGCCTCCACCACCTGGGTGGTCGTGTAGAAGTCGCTTCTCAGAACCAGCTGACCGTCCGGTTTATAAATCAATAGAAGCGGGATCGTCAGGCTTCCCCCTTCCTGCAGCATTTTTCTGCCCTCGGGGTTGTCGCCCGTCAGGTCGACCTTGATGGGCACCACCGAAGGTCCCGATACCAGCTTCACCAGCTCCGGGTTGTTCCAGACGCTTTGCTCCAACGCCTTGCAGTTCAGACACCACTCCGCAGTGAAGATCATCACCACGGTTTTGTGTTCCTTGAACGCCCTGTTCAGCCGTTCCGGGGAGAAGCTTGCCCATGCGATCGGTCCCGTGTCGGTCAAGCGCACGGCGCCGTAGAGAGAAAGGACCACGACCGCTGCGCCCAGAGCGGCACAGATGGCTTTTGCCCTTTTGCCGGACAATAGCCTGACCGCGCGCAGGCCGGTCCATGCGCCGGCGGCGGCGCACAGGATCATCACCGGCCACCAGTAAAGCCCGCCGGCTGTGGCGGCCGGGCCTGACAGCAGCGTTCCGAGGCCGATGCCGATGAAGTAGGCGGCCGCCGCCAGCATGAGGAGTGCCATGGCCTGCTTGAGCAGTTCGCTCCCCGGCCCGCTCTTGGGCAAGCGGCGAATCAGCCGAGGGAACGCGGCGAGCAGGGAGGGCATGCCCATGCCGGCGCCGATGGCCGAGAAGGTGGCGATGGTGACGGCAGGTTCCTGAGTGGCGGCCCAGGCCGCCGCCGTCCCCATGAACGGCGCCGTGCAGGGCGTGGACAGCACGGCCGTGAGGACACCGACGCCGAGGGCGCCTGTCAGCGTTTCCTGGCGGGGGTTGAGCGCATAGAGCACACCGGGCAGTCGCACGGAGTAGACACCGAACATGCCGATGGCCATGACGGCGATGATGAGCCCCACGCCGATGGTAAAGGCCGGGTATTGGAAGAGTTGGTGGGTCGAGGTGAAACCGCTGACCATCGAGACGATGCCGCCGAGGGCGACCCAGAAGGCCAGCACCCCGGCAAACGTGAACAGCCCGAGGTTCAGGCAGCGCCGACGGTCGGCGGCAGCGGCGTTGGACAGGCTGATGAGTTTGATCGGGAGGAGGGGCAGCACACAGGGCGTGAAGTTGAGCAGAAAGCCTCCGAACGCGGCCAGCAGCAGGATGATGCCCGCGGTGAGCGGCGATTCAGGATCCAATGCGAAACCGAAGCTGAACAACTTGAACGAAATGAGCCGCCGAGGGTCGCCCGGCGCCCGTGACGCGTATTCACTGAACAACTCCCGGTTGACCGCCGCTATTTTCTCGCCCCGAGGGACCAAGGGCAATTCCGCCGTGTGAAACACCCGCTGCGGCATCAGACAATAGTCCGGTGCGCAGGCCTGGTATTCGACCCCCACCTTCACGAACACGGTGCCGCCGGAGGTGTTCGGGCCCAGCCGGATGGGCAGATAAATCACCGCACGCCCCTCGAAGCTCATGATCGGCGCATCCACGAAATCCACCTTGAACGACCGGGCCCTCGGGTAAACGGGCGGTTCGGACAAGACGCCCTCGGTCGCCTCGCTCACCCAGACCCGCGTCGGAAACGGTATGAAGTCCTGGGTTTGGCTCAACTGGCCCTTGTCGGCCATGACGTGAAAACTTTTGCGGATGTCGAGCACCACGGCCAGCACGGCGTTTCCCGTGGGGTGAACGGCGTCGACCGACCATGCGGTGGTCACCGCAACGGGGGCCTCGTCGTCTGAAGGCGCCGGCGGCAGCAGCGGCGGGGTCTGCGCGGCGGCCGGGGAGAAGAAGAGGGCCATGCCCAGCAAAAAGGCGGATATGCCGAAGCGCGCTATCTTTCGCATGACACCGTGTGTATCACACATCGGGGTCAAGCATCCACCCCCGGGGTCGGCTGCCCATCCCATGCAGCCCCGGGTGCATTTCCGATGGGAAAATGGGTTGCCGCCAGGAGCAACATCGTTGACTTTTGACTAAGGTCGTAATAAGCTTATCAAATTGATTAAAATCCACCTGACCCGCGTGGTAAGCCTGCCCGATCGCTCAAAGAGGCCGGAGCACCCGGAAAAATCAAGGAGAATACAAAATGAGCGTGAGCATTCCCGATGAAAAGTTCTTTTTTACGTCTGAATCCGTGACCGAGGGCCATCCGGACAAGGTGGCCGACCAGATTTCCGACTCCATCCTGGATGCGATCATGGCCCAGGACAAGAACTGCCGCGTGGCCTGCGAGACCCTGGTCACCACCGGCATGGCGTTCATTGCCGGGGAGATCACCACCAGCACCTACGTCGAGATACCCCAGATCGTCCGGGACACCATCAAGGATATCGGTTACAGCTCCTCGAAGATGGGCTTCGACTGGCAGACCTGCGCCGTGATGACCAGCATCGATCACCAGTCCCTCGACATCTCCATGGGTGTCGACAAGGGCAACGGCCTCTACAAGGAGCAGGGCGCCGGCGACCAGGGCCTGATGTTCGGCTACGCGACCGACGAGACCCCGGAGTTCATGCCCATGCCCATCATGCTGGCCCACAAGCTGTGCCGGCGCCTGTCCGAAACGCGCAAGAACGGCTCCCTGGATTTTCTGCGGCCGGACGGCAAGAGCCAGGTCACGATCGAATACGAGGGCGGTGTGCCCAAGCGCGTCGATGCCGTGGTGATCGCGGCCCAGCACAAACCGGACGTGGAATATGAGACGCTGCGGGATGCCATCATCAACTCCGTCGTCAAAAAGGTCATCCCGGCCGACATGATCGACGGGGAGACCCGCTTCTATATCAACGCCACGGGCCGCTTCGTCATCGGCGGGCCGATGGGGGACTGCGGGCTCACGGGCCGCAAGATCATCGTCGACACCTATGGCGGCCAGGGCAGCCACGGCGGCGGCTGCTTCTCCGGCAAGGACCCTTCGAAGGTCGATCGCAGTGCCTCCTACATGGCGCGGCACGTCGCCAAGAACATCGTCGCCGCGCAACTGGCAAAACGCTGCGAGGTGCAGATCGCTTACGCCATCGGGGTCGCCGAACCGATCTCGGTCCTGGTCGACACCCTGGGCACGGGCAAACTCCCCAACAACCGCATTCGTGACATCGTCCGGGAGTGCTTCGACATGCGGCCGGCCTCCATCATCGAGTATCTGGATCTGCTGCGGCCGATCTACCGCAAGACGGCGGCCTACGGGCACTTCGGCCGCACCGAGCCGGAGTTCTCCTGGGAGAAGACGGACATGGCCAAAACCCTGCGGGAGAAGGCCGGGATATAGTGACTCCCAAGGTAGATAGACTGAAGACTGAAGGCTTTTAGGGGCAAACCATGTGGGATCACACAACGCCAAAATCATTTAGGCGCGTTGACAGCTGATGGCGTTAAGGATGATCATTATGGACCTTCAGCCTTCGGCCTAAACGCCTGAACAATTACCGCTAATACTAACAATGGAGGATGGTTTCTGCTGATGAAATACGATGTGAAGGATATCAAACTTGCCAATGACGGAAAACTGCGGATCGAGTGGGCCGCCCAGAGCATGCCGGTGCTGAACCGGATCCGCGAGCGATTCGCCAAGGAAAAACCGTTCAAGGGCGTGCGACTGGCGGCCTGCCTGCATGTGACCACCGAAACCGCGGCACTCATGCAGACCCTGAAGGCCGGCGGGGCGAATATCGCCCTGTGCGCCTCCAATCCGCTGAGCACTCAGGACGAGGCGGCGGCCTCCCTGGTCAAGCACGACCAGATCCCGGTCTTTGCCATCAAGGGCGAGAACCACAAGACCTACTACGCGCACATCAACGCGGTGCTCGACACCCGGCCGCAGTACACCATGGACGACGGGGCGGACCTGGTCTCCATCCTGCACTCCGAGCGCCAGGCACTCCTGCGCAACGTGCGCGGCGGCACCGAGGAGACCACGACCGGCATCATCCGGCTGCGCAGCATGGCGGCGGACGGGGTGCTGCAGTACCCCATCATCGCCGTGAACGACGCCCGCACCAAGCACTTCTTCGACAACCGCTACGGCACCGGCCAGAGCACGATGGACGGCTTCATCCGGGCCACCAACCGGCTGATCGCCGGGACCACCTTCGTGGTCTGCGGCTACGGCTGGTGCGGGCGGGGCATCGCCATGCGCGCGCGCGGCATGGGCGCCAACGTCGTCGTGACCGAGATCGACCCGCTGCCGGCGCTTGAAGCCGTGATGGACGGGTTTAGCGTGATGCCGATCGGCGCGGCCGCGAAAATCGGCGATTTCTTCTGCACCGTGACCGGCAACATCAACGTCATCCGCAAGGAGCACTTCCGGCTCATGAAAGACGGGGCGATCGTCGCCAACTCCGGCCACTTCAACGTGGAGCTCGACCTTCCCGGGCTGGAAAGCCTTGCCAGGTCCCGGCGCCGAATTCGGCCCTTCGTCGAAGAGTATGTCCTCAAGAACGGACGCCGGATCAACGTGCTCGGCGACGGCCGCCTGATCAACCTTGCGGCCGCCGAGGGGCATCCCTCGAGCGTCATGGACATGAGTTTCGCCAACCAGGCCCTGAGCATCGAATACATGGTCAAGCTCAAGAAGCCGCTGCCCAAAGACGTCTATCCCGTGCCGGAAGCGATCGACCAGCAGATCGCGCGCGAGAAGCTCGCCGCCATGGGGGTCGCCATCGACAAACTCACCCCCGAGCAGAAGAAGTACCTGGCCTCCTGGGACATGGGTACCTGAGGATCGACAAAGCGCAAGGGGTCAAAAACACAGAGGGCGGCGTGACGGATATCACGCCGCCCTCTCTGTTTTCCTGGTGCCCTTTACCGGGTTTCTCGACTCGCAGGGAACCCCGGTCTGGCACAGACCGCATCCATACCCTTTAAACCCAAAGTGCGACTCCACGTATTCATCTATTTCCGGATGCATGTAATCACTACATTTTCTCTTGTCATGACCCTCTTCCGTAATAGCGCCAGCCGGGCACCGCTGGATGCATTTCTTACAGGTCCCTTTGGCGAAAAAAAGGCAGTACGCATGATGGTCTTGATAAGGACGTGTTGTGGGCGGGATCTGGATTTTAGCTACCACGGAGCCACACCGCATCGCTTTCCCCTTAAGTGTGATCAGACCATCGCAGAGTCCGAAGGTCCCCAGTCCGGAAGCATGGGCGGCATGCCGTTCAGACCAAGTGGACGAATAGCCGTATCGCTCGGAGGTCTTCCTCCCCCAAAGGGGTGAAAGCATGGGAGCTACCGCATCGACTCCCGACTCCTTGAATCCCCCCACCACGTGCTTTCGAAGCTTTACGTTGACCTCTTCACCGTAGATCCGTGTTCGGGCCCATCTTTCAGACGGGTAAAGCGTTTCTCGGCGATTATCGGATTTCGTATCTTCGGTCTGGGGCAAGACCCAACTGATCACGGTGAGTTGATCCGCGGTGAGGTCTAATGCTGGATACGTCAAGTGAAAAATTTCCAAAGGAGTCCAATGAAACGATCCGACGACTTCCTTGTATTTCAGGTAGAGAGGATCATCCCCCTTTGAGAAGCCGATGAGAGGATCTTCCCAGGCCTTGTTATTCCCTGCGTTTTTGAGGGTATTTTCCGGGGATTCGTTGACGAAATCCCGGACGATCCTTTCAACCCAAGCCGCCGGCTCGTTAATTTGAACCGCTCTTGCCATCTTTTCCCCACCCCTTTCCGGTTTCGGATTTCTAAACAGATATCACACAAGCCCGTAATCGGATCGCCGTCCGATGAAGCCAACCAACGAGGGACCTCGAAAGGATGCCCACAAACGCTTCAATAGTTTAACCGGCATTCCTCGTGCCGGCGAATGAAAATGCATAGCTGATCAAGGCCAGCAGGCCCAAGCCGGCTATGGATATGTAGAGCCAGTTCAAGTTGGAAAAGGCAAGGACGAAGGTCCCGATCATGGGGCCCATCGCATTGCCCGCGAATCGGCTTGAATTCAAGAAACCTATCACCCGGCCGTCCATATCCGAGGCAAAAGAGGAAAAGACCAACGGCACGACCGCGGCAATCATGGCCGTCTGAAGCATGCGAACAGCAACAAAACTCGTAAGGCCCGGGCATACCGATAGCAATAATTGTAAAACTGTTCCCAGGATGCCGACCGTAATGATCAGTTTATTATTTCCGATTCTTGCATCCAATTTGCACAACAAAAAGGTTCCGGTTATGGCCGTTGCCGTATACAACATGACAACCAGCCCGGCCGATTTTATAGCCATGCTTTCATCCAGATGAAACCCCCGAAAAATATCCGGCAGGACGCTGGGCAAGAACATCAATTGGACGGTTGCAGTGAAACAAAGCCCCCACGCGACGAGCGCTTTTTTATTGATCGGGTGTTTTTGAACGGCAGTGGCTTCCCTTATTTCATGTGAAAACTCCTCCACATAGAAAAAACAAAAAACCATGGTCACAAAGACGAAAGCCGACGCGCTGATAAAGGCGCCTCGGTAACCCAACGTCGTGGCGGCCAACGCACCTAGTGGGGGACCGATCAACTGCCCGAGCGTCATGGCATTTTGAAACAAGCCGATATCTCTCGAGGCCCACTCCCTGGATGAAGACGAGGAAACAATAATCAAGCCGACGGTCGAAATGCCGCCCAGCACCCCCTGGGCGATGCGAAGGACAAGAAGAACCGGAAGATTCGAGACAAAACCCATCAACAAGATGATAATGGAATGCGATAACAACCCTCTCAAAAAAAGGACTTTGGGACTGAAACGGGAAGTCAGGGATCCCCAGTAGGTCGAAACAACAGCTGCGACAAAGCTGGGCGCCCCCATGATGAGTCCCACCCATATCAGTGTCTCTTGCGAGGAGGAGGGGCCAATGTCGTGGATGAAAAAAGGGAGGAAAACCATGACGAAATTAAAAGACAAGGCTATCCCGAATTGGGAGAGAGAAATGAAGAGAACGTTGCGATAGTTTCTTTGTTTCATCAATCTCATTGTAAATTTTGAGGCAGTACGGTAGCGCGCCCGGTTCGAATATCGGATCGAGTGCGCCGGATGTGAGACGGCGGGCCCAGTTTCAGACGCGGCCGCCGCTCCAGCGCAGCTTCGATTTGAGGACGTCGAAGTAGGGGCGGCCGGGCACGTTGATGAGGTTCAGGGGGTGGGCGCTCTGGCGCACCGTGATCACGTCCCGGGCGGTGAGTTCGAGCCCTTTCTGCCCGTCGAAGGTCAGCATGATGTCCGAGGAGCCCTTTTCCAGCCGGATGCTGATTTCGGCGGTGTCCGGAACGACGAGGGGGCGGTTGGTGAGGGTGAACGGGCAGATGGGGGTGATGATGATGCCCGGCACCTCCGGGTGGACGACCGGTCCGCCCGCGGCGAGCGAATAGGCCGTGGAGCCGGTGGGGGTGGCGACGATAAGGCCATCGGCGCGGAACGTGGTGAGAAAGTGGCCGTCGATGTGGGTGTCGATATTTGCCAGCCGCGCGAGAGCCCCCTTGTTGATCACGATGTCGTTCAGCACGGTCTCCCGGGCAATTGCCCGTTTGCCCCGCGTCACCAGAACGTCCAGGCGCATGCGCCGGGTGAGGGTGAACTTGTCGGCCAGGACGCGTGCCGCGGCCGTGTAGAGATGCTCGGCGGCGGTTTCCGCCAGGAAGCCGACCATTCCGAACTTTATCCCCAGGACCGGGGTATCCCGGTCCCCGATCCAGCGCACGGCGCTCAGAAACGTGCCGTCGCCTCCCAGCACGAACACGCAGAACAGGTCGTTGGGCGCAGCGGCATGGCGGCGCTGGAAACCCCGCGGCACGGGCGACGGGCTCTGCCTCCGAAAGACCTCGACCCCTCGCGCCTGCAGCCAGGTTTCGAATTTTTTGGCGGTCGCGGTGGCGTGGGGGTCCTTCTTGACGTACACACCCACCCGGCGCACGCCGGAAGGTCCACTTTCCAGGGGTTGTTTTTCTTTCACGCGGTGAGGCTCCTTCCTGTAAGGGAGTTCGCGTCTGTATATACGCAGAACCGGTGAATCGCAAGAACATCAGTTCTCGGAAAACTCGTTCGCCCGGAAACCGAGATTGCCGTAGCGGTGGTAGTTGGTGCAGACGCTCTGTTGACGGTAGTACTGGAGCAGTTCTATGCGGCCCTCCATGAGGACCGGCGTGCGGGCGATGTAGAAGCCGGTGGCGGCGGCCGCCGCGAACACGTCGGCCGGGACACGGTCCGGGTGTGCGTAGCGGATGCGGTCGAGCGTGGGCATGCCGGCGATGAGGTCGGCGTCCGACTCCTGGAAGACCGGGTCGCGGCCGGTGAGCCGCAGGCCCTCGGGGCCATACAGGAATCTTGCCGCCGGGGTGTCCAGCGCTTTCGGGACGCTGACCCGCAGGCGGTTTCCGGTGGCCTTGACCGCCGCGATGCGGGCGAGCGCGTCGAAAAGCGTGTCCGCCGGGTGCAGGCGCACGGCCACGGTGCCCACCGGCAGATGGCGCAGCACGTTGTCCTGGCCGCGCAGGTTCACGTGGTCGAGCGCGCGGCCGAACTCGCGCTCGACGTGGTAGAGGTAGCTGCGGATGGCGAGGATCACCTTGCGGATATCGCCGGCCGCAGCACCGAATTTTCCCCCATCCAGCCCAAGCTGCCAGCGCTGGGTCAGGCGCAGCAGGGGCTGCGGGCGCGCCAGCGGCCCCGTCGAGGGGGCCGCCGCGTCCGCAGCCTCCAGGAACTGGGCCACGTAGTGCGGGCCGCCGACCTTGATGCCGGCGCCGAGGGCCGACTTGCCCATGCCGCCGAAAGGCTGGCGCAGGACGCTGGCGCCGGTCGTGCCGCGGTTGACGTAGAGGTTGCCGGCCTGGACCCGCTCCTGCCAGAACGCCTGCTCGCGGCGGTCGAGGCTCTCGATCCCCGCAGTGAGGCCGTAGCCGGTCTGGTTCACGAGGTCGACCGCCTGTTTCAGGTCCTCCGCGCGCATCACCCCCAGGACGGGTCCGAAGAATTCGGTCATGTGCGTGGTGCCGCCGGTCGGTACACCCCACTTGACCCCCGGCGTCCACAGTTGCGGATTGTCGGAGAGCATCCGCGGCTCAAGGGCCCAGGACTCCCCGGGTTCAAGCTCGGTCAATGCTTCCCGGAGCGGGCTCTGCGGCGGCCTCGCCAGCGGGCCCATTTTAGCGCTGAAGTCCCAGGCCGAGCCGGTTTTGAACGTGGCGGCGGCGTCCGCGAGCTGCCGGCGGAATTTTTCGTCGTCGTAGACCTCCCGCTCCAGGATCAAAAGCGAGGTGGCCGAGCATTTTTGGCCGGAGTTGCCGAAGGCCGAATAGACGACGTCGGCGATGGCCTGCTCCCGGTCGGACATGGCGGTGACCACGGTGGCGTTTTTGCCGCCGGTTTCGGCCGTCAGCGGCAGGCCGGGCCGGGCCGCAAGGATCTTCAGCCCGGTCGCGGTGCCGCCGGTGAGGATGACGAAGTCCACATCGGGGTGGCCCGCGAGTTGGGCGCCGGCGCTGCCGCCCTCGCCGGGGAGGAACTGCAGGGCGTTCTTCGACACCCCGGCGCGCCAGAAACACTGGCAGAGCAGCCAGCCGACCAGAATGGCGTCCGAGGAGGGTTTGAAGATGACGGTGTTGCCGGCGGATAGGGCGGCCGCGATGCCGCCGCAGGGGATGGCGATGGGAAAGTTCCAGGGCGCGATCACCAGCCCCACTCCCTTGCCTCGGCAGCGCAGGTTTTTCATCTCGAAGTAGGCCCGGGCGGCGTGGGGATAGAACTCGGCGAAGTCGACGGCTTCGGAGACTTCCAGGTCGGCCTCCGTGAAGACCTTGCCGGTGCAGGCGGCGGCCGCACCGATGAGCTCGCCGCGTGCCCGGCGGATTTCGTCGGCCGCGGCACAGAGAATGCGGTGGCGCCGGCGGAACGTCATGGCCCGCCACCCGTCCGGGTCGGCCTTGGCCGTTGCCACCGCCCGCTTCGTATCCCCGGCGGTGGCCAAGGCGCAGCGGGCCACGACCACGGTTTCGGGCAACTGGTTGGGGTCGCTGGCCCTGAGCGCCTTGCGGCCCCGCTGCAGATCCTTACCCGCCACCACCACCGGCACCACCAGCGGTTTGTCCACCGGCCTTTTCATCCACGCGCGGCGGATGCCCTCGGCCCAGGCGCGGTTGGCTGCAAGCGACCAGTCGGTGTTCGGTTCGTTGCGGAACTCGCCTGCGGCGTAAGTCCCGCGGCCGGTGGGCAAGGTCTCGGTGATCCGGTTCTGGGTGCGGTGGGGTTGCGAGCCGACGGTCGGCATGCGCCGCACCGAGGCCCTGAAATGATCCGCCAGCATCTGCCAGGTGGAGGTCCCGGTCTGCAACCGGTGCAGGTGGCGCAGGAAGTTGCGGGGGCCGGTGTTCTCGTCCAACCGCCGGATGAGATAGGCGACGGCATTGATGAAGTGCCGATCTTCGGCGACCGGTGCGTAGGTGAGCAGGTCCTGCCCGGTTTCTTGCACGGCGCGCCGCACGTGGTTCGCCATGCCCTCGATCATTTCGAAGGAGAAAAATTCCGTCACCTGGTTGCGGCGGGCCAGCTGGTAGGCAAAGGCGACGTCGAAGAGGTTGTGGGAGGCAACCCCGAGGCGCACGGCGCGGATGTGGTCCGGCGCAAGTCCATAGGAGACCATGCGCTTCCAGTTGGCATCCACGTCGAGTTTGTTGTCGTAGGGGGCGAGCGGCCAGCCGCCGAGCGAGGACTCGAGCAGTTCCATCTCCATGTTGGCGCCCTTGACGATGCGCACCTTGACCGGGCTGCCGCCGGCATCCACCCGGCGTCTGGCCCAGGCGGTGATCTCCTGCAGCATGCGGAAGGAGTCCGGCAAATAGGCCTGGAGCGCCATGCCGGCAAAGACATCCCTGAACTCCGGCCGGTCCAGCGTGCGCATGAAGGCCGCCGCCGTCAGCGCCAGGTCGCGGTAGGCCTCCATGTCGAGCGTCACGGACTTGGGGAGGCGGGTGCCGTCCGGGCGGGTGTAGGTCTGGGCCGCGGCTTCGCGGTAGAGAATCGACAGGCGTTCCGATATGCGGTCGACCGTCTCCGCGAAGGGCAGGGGGTGGATCTGGGCGCAGACGGTGGAGATCTTGACGGCGATGCTCTCGATCGCAGGGTTGCGCAGGTCGGCAAGGTAGGTGTCCATGTGGGCGAGCGCCTCCTGCTCCCCGAGGACCTCCTCGCCCAGATGATTCACGTTGACCCGCAGGCCTTCCGCCCGCCGCTCCTGCAGGTAGGCGCCGAGCGCCGCGTGCTCCCCGGCGATGACGGCGTGGCGGCTGTCGGCCCGCATTTTCGTGACGATGCGGGGCACGGTGTGGGCCGGCAGGAAACGACCGACGCGCAGAAACAGCTGAATCAGCGCTTTTTCGGAAAAGGAGAAAAAGCGCGGGATGCCGTGAGAAGAGAGCAGGTGATGGATCTGATCCGCGACGCGGCGCGTGTCCCGGGACCGGAAGCACTGGTCGATCAGTGCGGTGAGAATGATTTTGTCGTCGGCGCTGGCGACGAGCCGCGCCAGTTGCCGGGTGCGGCGCTTTTCAGCCGGTTCCAGCAAGACGTTGGCGCGGTTCTGCCATTTTTGGGCGAGGGTGACGGCGTCTTCGGCGAAGCGGTCATCGATCGCTGGGCTCATGGGGCGCTCCTTGTGGGAATCACGGTTGGTAAAACATCAGGTTTCAGGGTTCGGGGAACCCGCGAGGACTGACGCTATAATCCTTGGCCACCTGCCGCACGGACGAATCGGACCAGAAGCGATCAGACCCCGGCAACCGCCGCCTCTTTTCTGAACCCTGAACCCCGAACCCTTACTTCCTGAGTGGCTGCACTCCGACGAAGCGTGCTGAAGGCGCTCGGCCCTATCATACGGCTGCCTGCCACAGGGCCAGCGCCCCGAACGCGAGCAGGATCACCCCGGAGAGCCGGTTGACCCAGCGCAGCGCGGCTGAACTCACCTTCTCGCGCAGCAGGCTGACGCCCATGCTAAGAAACAGCCACCAGGCTGCTGAGCCGAGGAACACCCCTGCGACAAGCCAGCAGGCGGCCGCGAGATCGTTTCCGGCGGCGACCACGCCGAGGCCGGCGAAAATGGCGGCAAACGACAGGATGGTCATCGGGTTGGTGATCGTCAGGAAAAAAGTGGAGACATAGCTGGATAAAAGCCCGTTTCCCCCGGCAGGGGCCGCTTCGGTGGCCGGCTGCGACCGGAGGGTTCGGGCGCCGAGATAGCAGAGAAAAATGCCGCCGATCACCTGCAGCCAGAACCGCTGCTCGATGAGGAAGGCGGAAATGACGGTCAGTCCGAATCCGGCCACGCACCCATAGAGGGCGTCAGCCGTGGCGGCCCCCATGCCGGAGAAAAAACCGGACGCCCGGCCTTCGGCGAGGGTGCGGCGGATGCACAGGATTCCAATGGGGCCGACCGGGGCGGCAATGGAAAAACCGATGATGAGGCCGCGAAAAAAGAGTCCAACGTCCATGCAAAGAGACGCCTTATCCGAAAAAAGGGTTGAGCGCTTTCATGCAACCGATGACGGCATAAAAGGGCCAAGATCAAGGCGCGCGAGTTTCGCGGCGCGAGGCATACTCAATGTACGCCGCAGCGCCCGCGAGACGAAGCGCAACGCCGAGGTCGGCCCTTTTATGCCGTCATCAGTGTTCGCCCAGGTAGGCCTTGCGCACCATTTCGTTGTCGGCCAGGTTGGCGGCCGTGTCGCTGAAGATGATGGCCCCGGTCTGCAGGACGTAGCCCCGGCTGGCAACCTGCAGCGCCATGCGGGCGTTCTGCTCGACCAGCAAGATCGTGGTGCCGGCTGCGTGCAGCTGGCGGATGGTGTCAAAGATTCCGTCCACCAGGACCGGGGCGAGCCCCATCGAAGGCTCGTCGAGCAGCAGCACCCGAGGATTGGCCATCAGCGCCCGGCCCATGGCGAGCATCTGCTGCTCGCCGCCGCTCAGCGTTCCGGACACCTGCTTGCTGCGTTCCTTGAGGCGCGGGAACATGGCGTAGACCCGCTCCAGGTTGTCCAGGTTCTTGCGGTTGTTTCTGCTCGTGAAGGCGCCCATTTCGAGGTTTTCTTTGACGGTCAGCCTTCCGAACACCCGCCGGCCCTCCGGCACCTGAATCACGCCTTTCATGACGATTTCATGGGCCTTTATTCCGGTGATGTCTTCACCCTCGAGGGTGATCTTGCCCCGCCGCGGCCGCAACAGTCCGCTGGTGGTTTTGAGCATGGTGGTTTTCCCGGCCCCGTTGGCGCCGATGATGGTCACGATTTCGCCTTTGTCGACGGTGATGGAGACATCCTTGAGGGCGTGGATCTGCCCGTAATAGGTGTTGACGTTTTCAACCTCGAGCATCGACATGACACGTTCCTCGTTGTGCAGTGATGTATTTCTCCGGCCGTCAGCGGCCTGCGGCGGATTCGGCAGCCGCCCCGGCCTGACCGGCGCTTCCCCGGCCGAGATAGGCTTCGATCACCCGGGGGTTCTCCTGGACTTCCAGCGGCGAGCCTTCGGCGATTTTCTTGCCGTAGTCGAGCACGCTCACGGTTTCCGAAATCCCCATGACGACCCTCATCTGGTGCTCGATCAGGATGATCGTGATCCCAAGCTCATCCCGCAGATGGCGGATGAAGTCCATCAGCTCCTGCGACTCGCTCGGGTTCATTCCGGCGGCAGGCTCGTCGAGCAGCAGCACCTTGGGCCGGGAGGCCAAGGCGCGCGCAATCTCGAGGCGCCGCTGGTCGCCGTAGGGCAGGTTTTTGGCCAGGAAGTCCCCTTTGCCGGCCAGGTTGACGAATCTGAGCAGTTTCGATGCCTCTTCGTTGGCCTCTTTTTCCTCCTTGCGGGTGGCTGGAGATCCTATGACGATTCCAAAAAAGCCGGCGCGCAGATGACTGTGCAAGCCGACGAGGATGTTTTCGATGGCCGTGAGGTTGGGGAAGAGACGGATGTTCTGATAGGTGCGGGCGATGCCGTGACGCACGATTAGATCGGGAGAAAGTCCGACCAGGGGGTGGTCGTCCAAACGGATTTCGCCGATCTCGGGCCGGTAGAAGCCGGTAATGCAGTTGAACAGCGTTGTCTTCCCGGCCCCGTTGGGGCCGATCACGCTGTGAATGGCGCTCTCCCTGACGTCGAGGTCGACGCTGTCGATGGCGATCAGCCCGCCGAACTGTTTTGTCAGGTTTTTGATGACGACACCCGCCATGGAACCTCCTACGACCTGTGGGAAAGCACTGCCGGAGCCTCCACCTCTTCGTCGCCGGCTTTGGCCCCGTGCAGCTCGCGCTTGTGGGTGGCCTCCGGCCACAACCCTTCCGGCTTCAGCAGCATCATGGCCACCAGTGCGGCCCCGTAGACGAAGAGGCGGTATTCGGCGAACTCCCGCAGCAGTTCCGGCAGGCCGACCAGCGCGAAGGCCCCGACGATGACACCGGGCATGCTGCCGATCCCGCCGACGATGATGACGCAAATAATGTTGATCGAGATCATCACATTGAAGCTGTGAGGATAGACCGAGCCGATCTTCGAGGCGAAGATGGCGCCGCTCAGCGCCGAAAAGCCGGCACCGGTGGCGAAGGCCAACAGCTTGGTGGTCACCAGGTTGATGCCCATGGCCTGAGCCACATCCTCGTCCTCGCGCACGGCCATCCACGCCCGGCCGAGGCGCGAGTCGCGCAGCCGCCAGGAAATGAAGCCGACCAGAATGCATCCGGCCAGGATCAGGTAATAAATCTGCTGCGGGGTCGCGAACTCAAAGCTGCCGATGCTGGCCTTCGGGATTTTGCCGATGCCCTGGGCGCCGCCCAACCAGGGCCGCAGGAAGTCGGACAGGACGAGGATGCGGATGATCTCACCGAAGCCGAGTGTGGCGATGGCCAGGTAGTCTCCGCGCATTTTCAGCACCGGGACGCCTAAAAAAACGCCGGCAAGAATGCCGAAGAGAACGGCAAACGGCAGCGCCTGCCAGAAGCTCAGGCTGAAGAAACCCAATTCCGGAGAGGTCAGGATGGCCACCGTGTAGGAACCGATGGCAAAGAAGGCCACATACCCGAGATCCAGCAGCCCGGCATAGCCCACGACGATGTTCAGCCCCAGGCCGAGCAGCACGTAAAGACCCACGATGGTCAACACTTCGCTCAGGAAAAGCCCCAGCACGTGCGGCAGGACCATCAGGACGAAAGCGGCGAACAGTGCGGCCCCGATGTGCAACGCCCGCCGGTTGCCGGAGGGCAGAGCGGCGATACGGCTCCGGACGGCCGCGCCTTTCCGGGCCCATGAACCCGAGATCGCCGCAATGAGGACAAACACCAACAGCGCCCCGCTGACGGACAGGCCGTTTCCGGGAAAGAGCAGGTCATTGAGAGGGGCCAGGGGTTCCCAGGCGGCCAGGATCGGGTATAGCATGTCCTGGAGCATTCCGATGGCGGCAATGCTGCTGGCGCCCATCATGACCGCGCGCCTGACCGTCTCCGGCAGCAGGCGGAGAGCGGTCGCGCCAAGCCCGATCAATGCACAGGCCAAGAAAATAAATCCGATTCCGGTTCCAAGGTTTTCCTGCCCGAAGGTCAAGATCATGAACAGCCGCGGTGAGGCATTGATGAGAACCTGCCGCATGTTGACGGCCGTCCCCAAAAGGACCAGCAGGCTCAGCATAACCGCCATGACCAAAGCCGACGTGAGGCCGGCGGCCAGGGCCTGGCCGATGCCTCTCGCGGTGGAGCGGGCCGCAGCCGTATAGGCGATGAAAAGCGCAACGAACAGCAGCAGGCATTGTCCCATCGAAATGACGTCGGTGATGATCTCGCGCTGGCTGAAAGCCTCGACGATCCCGATAAGGGACAGCAAGACCAGGCTCACGCCGCCGATCACGCCTAACCGGATTCCGGAAAATTTCCGATTTGCAACCGGTTTCATGCTCAACACATCCTTTCCGATCTTCTCAGGCTTTCTTGACCGCGAGACGCTCGCCCAGGATGCCGGTCGGTCGGAATATGAGGACCAACACCAGCATCGTGAAGGCTATGGCATCCTTCAACTGATAAGGGGCCACGATGCCCAGGCCGTCCAGAAACAGGCTCGGTCCGATGGATTCCACCAGCCCTAAAAAGATTCCGCCCAGCATCGCGCCGGGGATGTTGCCGATCCCCCCGAGCACCGCGGCCGTGAATGCCTTGAGGCCGGGGATGAACCCCATGAAGAAATGGACCTGTTTGAACATGATGGCGTAAAATACGCCGGCGGCGCCGGCCGCCGCCCCGCCGATCATGAAGGTCATGGAAATCATGCGGTCCACGTCGATGCCCATCAGGGCGGAGGCTTCCTGGTCCTCGGACACCGACCGGAGGGCTTTGCCCAGCCGGGTGCGCTGCGTGAACTGGTAGAGCGCAATCATCAGCAGGGCTGCCGCGACGATGACCAGCAGTTGGTACTTGAGGATACGGATCGGGCCGATGCTCATATGGCCTTCCAGGGCCTTGATGACCGGGTAGGCCTGGAAGCCGGAACCGTAAAGACCGCGGAACATGTACTGCAGGAAGAACGAGGCCCCGATGGCCGTGATGAGCGGCACCAGGCGCGGGGCGTTCCGCAGGGGGCGGTAGGCGATGATTTCCAGCAGGTAGGCGATTACGGTGGAAACAGCCATGGAGATGATGAACACCAGCACCATGCTGATCACCGGGTGGGACTCCAGCAGGCCGCTGCGGTAGAAATAGGCCGCGAAAAAGTAGGCCGTGTAGGGCCCGCTCATGAAAACCTCGCTGTGGGCGAAGTTGATCATGCGCAGCACCCCGTACACCATGGTGTACCCCATGGCGATCAGGGCATAGATACTGCCCTGAGCCAGGCCGAAAATCAGGAAGTCGATCCACTGGCGGGCCGAGTAAACCCCCTTGACCAGCGTTGCCACCGATCCCCATAAAATCAGGACGAGCAGGATCCCGCCGATCATCCACATGACGATGTCGGTGGGGGTCATTCTTTCTCGAATGCGTTGTAACATAATCCTAATGCCCTGTTGTTGGGTTCCGGCATGTGGCCGGCGGCCGGAAGCGTGGCCGGGTTTAGGCAGCAAGAGCCGGGCACCGCCCAGGCGCCCGGCTCTTGCTGCCTGCGGCTGAGAATCCGAATTACGCCGCCGCCCGCCTTTCAAAGGCCGGCGGCGGCGGGCAACTCACGCGCCCGTTCCGGTTCAGTAAGGCTTCCAGAACGGGGTTTCCGGGTTGACCAGCTTCTTGATGTTTTCGGCGGTCTGCTGGTACACCGCGATGCGGGGATCGGCACAGTCGCCGTACTGGTTGCAGGTGATGGTTCCGGTCAAGCCCTTCATCCCCTTGGTGGCATACAGGGCGTCGCGCAGCTTCTGCCGGCAGACGTACAGGGTGTCACCGTCCTTGACCGCCGTTTTCTCGATGGCATTGAAGATCATCATGGCCGCGTCGTAGCCGTGGGCATGGAACGGCGCGATGGGTTTCTCGCCGTATTTCTTCTGGTGCTTGGCAAGGAAGTCTTTGTAGCCGGCGGCGAAGGCTGAAAAATCCGGGCTGGAGTGGAACATGCCGACCGCGGCTTCACCGGCGGCCTTGTAGAAGTCCGGAGAGAAGGAGCCGTCGGCGCTCATCAGGTAGGTTTTCTCCAGGCCGGCGACCTCTTTGGCTTGGCGGGCGACGTGGCCGGCCGCAGCGATGAAGATCGGGAAGTAGATGAATTCGGGCTTGCCGGTGGCGATCTTGGTCAAGACCGGCCGCATGTCGGTGTCGGTCGGAGCCACGGCTTCCTGGGCCGTGATGGTCCCGCCCAGTTTCTTGAACTCTTCGGCAAACACGGCCTGCAGCTGTTCGGCATACACGCTGCCGTCGTGGATCGTGGCGGCTTTCTTGACCCCCAGTTTCTTGATGGCGAATTGGGCGGCGACCGCACCCTGGATCTTGTCGTTATGGGCGGTGCGCAGATAGCCGTCGTACTCCTTGCCGCGTTTCGGGTCGGTCAGGTACGGCGCGGTGTTGGAGGGCGAAACCGTTGCGATGCCCGCCTTCCAGAGGATCGGCACCCCCGGCTTGGCGGCGCTGGAGCAGTTGGAGCCTACGGCGGCCACGACCGTCGGGTCAGAGGCGATCTTGGTGGCAGCGGCTTGGCCGCCCTCGGGACCGCAGCCGGTGTCCTGGCCGGTCAGCTTGATGGAATGGCCGAGCAGTTTGCCACCCTTGTCCTGGATCGCAAGCTCAACCCCGCGCTTGGTGTCCTCTCCCAGGGACGCATCCGGGCCGGCCACGACGAACCAATAGGCAACGTGGATCGGCTGGCCTTTCTTGATGGCGACGCATCCGAGTGGGTCTTTGGGCGGAGCCGCCTGGGCGGCGCTCATAAGGGTGAAACCGAAGACCAGCAACACCGCAACAACAAGAGCGAAACGTCGATTCATGGCTGCCTCCTTTGAGAAAAGTTGGGTTGGTGGTGAGGAGTTTATGGCCCTCCATCGGGGACAGAGAGTAACACGCAAAACTCCGGGAAGAAGAACGATAGGAATCTACTAAACGAACTTCATTCTGTCAAGTGCGCCCTAATTAACAAAGGAACAGTGGGGGCTCAAACTATTCCCGCCTCGCTCAAGGGTCGATTTTCTAAAATTCGTTGCGGGGTGAAAATTGAAAGATCAAGAGAGATCGGTCTGTCGAGAATCAGCTCGGAAAGGTAGCGCCCCACCGCCGGCCCTTGCTGCAGGCCGTGCCCGGAGAAGCCGGTGGCCAGGTACAGCCCTTCGATTTCGGGCCATTCCCCGATGATCGCGTTGTGATCCAGGGTGTTGACGTCGTAGAGGCCGGCCCAGCCGCGCACGAGCTTGAGGCGGTCCCAGGCCGGCACGAACTCGGCCAGCTCCGGCCAGAGGAGTTCCATGAAACGCTGGTCGTCCCAGGTGAAGTTGAAGCCTACCGGGTCCTCTTCCATCGATTTTCCGAGCAGGATCAGTCCGCCGGTCTCGGTTCGGAAGTAAAGGCCTGAAAGCAGAACGGTCAGGGGCAGCGGCCCATCGGGTTTCACGGCCGTGTCGAGCGTGAACACCTGGCGTTTGACGGGGATCACCGGCAGCTTGAGCCCCGCGGTCTCGGCGAGCTGCGCCGCCCAGGCCCCGCCGCAGTTGACAATGCATGCGGCTGTGAGCGTTTCGCCCGAGCCGAGATCGACACCGGTTGCCCGGCCGGCGGCGTGGATCTTCACGACCTCACCGGTCAGGAATTCGGCTCCCTGGGACTTCGCCTTGGCCCTGTAGGCCATCAGCACCGCGTACGCGTCAAAGTGGCCGTCGTCGGGGCTGAACGTGGCGCCGACGATGTCGGCACCGGGTTCGTAGAGCGGGTAGCGTTGCCTGATTTGCTGCGGCGACCACCACTCGACCCGGCAGCCGAGGCCGCGCTGCAGGTCGAAAGCGCGTCGGGCGGCATCCTGGTTTGCCGTGCCGACCAGGAACAGATTGCCCTCGCGGTGAAAGTAGATTTTGGGTCTGCGATCTTCCACGGTCATCTCCTCTTCGAACCGCTCGAGGACCTGGAAGGCGTACTGCGAGATCTGGATGTTTTCCTTCAGACTGAACTGAATGCGGACGTTGCTCATCGACAGCGTGGTGGATGCCCGGGCGTAGGTGGGGTCCCGCTCCACCACGGCAACCTTCAGGCCGGGGTGCATTTTTGTCAAATAGTAGGCGGTGGAACTGCCCATGATCCCCCCGCCGGTGATGATCACATCGTAGGTCTGGGTATTCTTCATGTTAAACGTCTACTTTCTATATAGAGTAGTAGTGTGGTGATTGAAAAGTGATACGTGATGCTGGATTCTCGATGCTGGGTGAAAATGTGGGAGAGGTCTCTGGCCGAGATCATCGCGGCAGGAAGCCGCTCCCACAACCAGCCCGTCGGATTTTCACCCATGATTATAAAGTCAGGCCGCCTTTTAGCGGTCTGACTTTATAGAGGCAGCCAGGTCCCGATCCCTTTCTCCTTGGCCCGTGCGAAGATCAGCGGGGCCACCGCCATGTCGTCGATGGCCAGCCCCAGGTTGGCGGTCATGGTGCGCTCTTTGGGATTCTCGCGGCCCTTCTTCTTGCCGGTGACCAGCTCCCCGAGGTCGGCGTGGATCGGCGGGATGTTCTGGAAATACCCCATGGACTGGTAGAGCTTGAGCTGGGGGATGTCGTCCGTGCAGAACTTGGCGGCCTGGGCCAGGGCCTCGCGGCTCCAGTAGGAATCGTAGTCCACGAGCGAGGCAAAGGCCCCCTCGTCCAGCCAATCCGCCTGAATGGTGGCATGGGGCACTTTCAGGATCGGTCCGGCCGTCGCGACGATGTCGCAGCCGCTCACGGCCTCGCGCGGAGTTTTTACCGCGACCACCTCCACTTTGAGCTGCCGGCTCATTGCCGCGGCGTAGCGCTGCGCCGAGTCGGCGTCCTTGTCGTAGGCCAGAATTTTCGTCAGCGGAAAGGCTTCCTTGAAGGCCTCGGCGTGGCTCTGCCCCTGGACGCCGCAGCCGAGCATGCCCATCACCGAGGACTCCGGCCGGGCCAGGCGGCGGGCGGCGACGGCACTGGCGGCCCCCGTGCGCTTGGCGGTGATCCACACGCAGTCCATGACGGCCAGCGGCAGACCGTTCTCGACGTCGTTGTAGATCAAAAGCCCGGTGATGTAAGGCAGCCCCCGCTTGTAGTTTTCGGGATACCCGCTCACCCACTTGAGGCCGGCGGACTTCAGGTCCTGGATGTAGGCCGGCATGGCGTGGATGAAATTGTTGCCGCCGCCGGGATGAACTCCGGGCTTCGGGGGCATTTCCGTGCGGCCCTCGCCTTTGGCCCGAAATGCGACCTCCAGGGCGTCAATGATTTCGGCCATGGAAATACCCACGGCCACCACATCGGCTTGCGATAGGTAGAGCAGTTTGTTTTCAGGCATAGTACCTCCGTGAGAATAGCGGTTCCATGTGACGCCGCATTGCTAAAAACGCCACTTCCTATACCGACAGATCCATTCACGTGTCAAGGAAATCACTATGGTTTCCGGTTGACCTCTGCGCGTGGGGCGATCTATATAACGCATAAACGTCTTCCCCTCCCCTTGCCCCTCCCGCAAGGGGAGGGGGGTTTTGGCGGAAGTTGCGTGGAGGGCAAAACGGGGTTCGTCGCCATGGACACTTCGCCTTTTTATGCATTTCTCTCCGAGCACGCCATCGCCTATCAGCGCTGCGATCATCCCGCCGTCTTCACCGTCGAAGAGGCGGCGCGGTGGGTGCCTCCGTTGCCCGGGGCCAAAACCAAGAATCTCTTCCTGCGCGACAAGCCCGGGCGACGGCATTTCCTGGTGTGCGTGCCGGCGGCCAAGCAGGTGGACATAAAGGGCCTCTCCGAGGCGATCGGCGCCAACCGGCTGAGTTTTGCCTCGACCGAGCGCCTCAAACAGAACCTGGGCGTGGAACCCGGGGCGGTGACGCTGCTGGCGGTGTTCAACGACCCGGCGCATGCCGTGGACCTTTTCGTAGACGAAGATCTCTGGCAGGCCGATGCCTTTCAGTTTCATCCCCTCGTGAACACCGCCACCCTGGTGTTGTCCCGCGAGGCGGTGGCGCGGTTTGTCGAGTTGACCGGCCATCACCTAAACCTGGTGAAGGTGCCGGAGAAACCGTAATGGGCAATGGGTGCTGAAAGACAATTTTAGGAGAAGGATCCATGGAAAAGTACATCATGGCCATCGACCAGGGGACGACCGGCTCGCGCGTTCTGATCGTCAACGCGGCCGGACGCGTCATCGCCGATGCGTATGCCGAATTTCCCCAGATCTATCCGCGGCCGGGCTGGGTCGAGCACGACGCCGAGGTTATCTGGAGCACGGTGCGGACCCTTATGGGAAGGGCGCTGGCGGCGGGGGCACTCACCGCGGACCGCATTGCGGCCCTGGGCATCACCAATCAGCGCGAAACCACCGTGGTCTGGGACAAGCGCACCCTGCGGCCGGTTCACAACGCCATCGTCTGGCAATGCCGGCGTTCCGCCGGCATATGCGAAACGCTCAAGGCCGCCGGCCTGGAGGCGACGTTCCGTGAACGGACCGGGCTGCTGCTGGACGCCTATTTTTCGGGGACAAAACTCAAATGGCTGCTGGACGAGGTGGCCGGCTTGCGTGCACGGGCGGAGTTCGGCGAATTGGCCTTCGGCACGATCGACAGTTGGCTGATTGCGCGGCTGACCGGCGGCCGTCGTCACGTTACGGATTACACGAATGCCTCGCGCACGCTGATGTTCAACATCCATGACCGGACCTGGGACCCCGAACTGCTGGGCCTGCTGGACATTCCGGCGGCCCTGCTGCCGGAAGTGACGGCTTCGGCGCAGGTGGTGGGCGTTACGGACGCGCAGATCGCCGGGGCCGAGATTCCCATCGCCGGGATCGCCGGGGACCAGCAGGCCGCGCTCTTCGGTCAGGCGTGCTTCGAGGCGGGCCAGGCGAAGAACACATACGGGACCGGGTGTTTTCTGCTGGTCAACGCCGGCCGGCAGCGGCCCGACCCCGGTCCGGGCCTGCTCCTGACGCTCGCCTGCGACCGCGGCGGGCAGCCCTGCTATGCGCTGGAGGGTTCGGTCTTCATCGCCGGGGCCGTGGTGCAGTGGCTGCGGGACGGACTCGGCCTGATCCAGAAAGCCGATGAGACCCAGATGCTGGCGCAGAGCGTTCCCGACACCCAGGGGGTTTACCTGGTCCCCGCGTTTGCGGGGCTCGGGGCACCCCACTGGGACATGTACGCCCGGGGCGGAATTCTGGGGATCACGCGCGGCACCACGCGGGCGCACATCGTGCGGGCGGCCCTGGAAAGCATCGCCTACCAGACCCGGGACCTCGTGGGCGCCCTGGCAGAGGCTACCGGCAAGGCCCTGGGCGAACTGCGGGTGGACGGCGGGGCGTGTCGGAACGATTTCCTCATGCAGTTCCAGGCCGATCTGCTCGGCTGCCCGGTCAACCGTGCGGGCAGCCTGGAGTCAACCGCGATGGGGGCCGTGTTCCTGGCCGGACTCGGCGTCGGATTCTGGGACTCGGCCGACGACATTGCCGCGCTGCGGCAGACGGAGAAGATCTTTCGTCCGCACATGAGCGACGAAGATCGCAGGCGCCTGGTCCGGGGCTGGTGCGAGGCGGTCGAGCGAGTAAAAAGCCACTGAAAGCGGCTTTTTAGCGCAGCCCCTTCAAGCGGTCCATGCGGCTGGTGATCTCGGTGATGCGGATGCCGTATTTCTCGCTGCGGACCACCACTTCGCCGCGGGCGATCAGGACGTCGTTGGCCAGGATGTCGACCGGCTCGCCTTCGAGCTTGGCAAGTTTGACCGGCGCCCCGGGGCCGAGCCTCAGAAGATCCTGGATCGGAATCTTTGTGCGGCCCAGCTCCACCGTGAGCTCTACCGGGATGTCGAGCAGGATCTCGAGGCCGAAATCCTCCGGCGCGGGGGCGGGTTCGGCCGTGCCGGGTGCGGCCGGGGGGGGTGGCGCGGCAGAAGGTGCCGGCCGCTTGTTCTCCGCAGGGGCCTGTGCCGGTGCCGCCGGGGCGGCTCTTTTTTCCTGCGCCTGCGGTTTTTCGCCGCCATCGCCCTGGGAGTCCACGACTTCGTAGTGGATGCCCTTGCCCGTTTGGGCGGCTGTTTTCACCAAGTCGGATATCTTGATGCCCATTTCCACGAACACCGCCCGACCTTCGCACTGGAAGGCGTAGCGCTCGTAACGTTCGAGGTTGAGCGATTCGATCATGAAGTCCGACCCGGTGGTGAAGGACGGCGTGGAGAGGGCGCAGCGCAGGCCGGCATCCGTCAGGGCGGATTTGAGGTTGCCGCCGACGATGTTGCCGAGCTCGCCGAGAAGGTCTTCGATTTCGGCATGCCCCTCGATCTCCTCCGGCTCCATGCCCAGCATGTTCGCCGCCATGATGCGCGCAAGGTCCTCGGGGACATGCACGCTGACGATGCCGGTGGCATCGCCGGCAAAACAGACCGAGGAGACGTCGCGGGTTCCGGTCAGGCTGGTTGACGCCACGGCCTCGGCGGGCTCCAGCGTGAGCGACAGCATGGTGTCGAACACGTTCGTCGCTGCCTCGGAGAGTCGGGTCTTGTAATCCAGGGCATTGAGTTTTTCGACGTTCACATCCGGCAGGCGGCTCATCGCCTCCGGCGAGCCCAGATCGATGCCGCCGTCGGCGCTCGCCACTACTTTCAGTCCGACCTCGACGATCAGCGCGTGATCGGCATGCCGGAAGGCGAACCGCGCGAAGCGGTCCATGCTCAGGGATTTGATGGTGAAGTCGGAGCCGTAGGTGATGGAGGGTGTCGAAAGAACACAGGCATGACCGGCGTCGTTGAGGGCGGACTTGAGGTTGCCGCCAACGATGTTGGTTATTTCGGCAAGCAGGTCGCGGATGTCGCTGGCGGGGTCCACCTCCTCGGGTTCCATCCCGAGCAGGCCGGACGCCATCAGGCGGCCGAAGTCGATGGTCGTCTGGACGTTGAAAATGCCGCTGACGTTGCCGGCGAAATTGAGGGTCCCCACCATGCGCGCAACACCGCTTCCGGGCGGCGGCTCCACGTCGACCGGCTGGATCTCCAGCGTGAGCATGGTAGCGAACGTCTCGACGACGGAGGCGCTGATATGGCCCTGGAGATCGAAATTCTCGATTGCGCTCATAAGATGAGGAATACGTCCGCTTGTGCCGGCGATGACCGCCGGGGATCCGTTTCAATCGGAAACCCCGGTCCTCGCGGGGTGCCCGCACCGGCGGCAGACTCCCATGAAGTGCCGAATTTACTTAAGTTTCATGATATTACAATGAGACGAAAACCTCAACATCAATTTTGCTTGTCTCTGGGGTATTTGGCCGCCAACGCATTCATCTGCTTCGCAACGTTCGCCGCGCTGCGGTCTCCCGTAAATTTCATGACGATCTCGCCTGCGGGGGAGAGGAAGAAAACGGCGGGGATGCCCCGCACCTTGTACGCGGCAAAAGTTTCGGTGTCCTGGTCCGCATCCACGTAGATGCTGACCAGCTGTTTCGAGGCCTCGATGACCCGCTTGTCCGACCAAACGTATTTTTTCAGCTCCACACACGGCCCACACCAATCCGCCGTGAAATAGACCAGGGCGGGTTTCCCCGATTCCCGGGCCAGGCGCAACCCGTCGGAGTAATTTTTGACCCAGTCGATTTTTCCGGCGGGCTCTTGCCCGGACGCGGCAAAACAGCCGGCGGCTGTCAGCACAAACAACAGCAGCGCGAGTCCTTTTTTCAATCGGTACCTTTCCCGGCTGGCGCAGGGCCGGCCGCTCCCAACGGGTTCAACGCCGCATGCACCGCCGGCGCTGGCTTACGGTTTTATCGAATGGCCCCAACAATTCAGTGCTTGAGCCGCTCAAAAGGGTCCCGTTCCCATTCCGGGGTGCCCGCTTCCGTGGCAGCCGAATCCGACCCGTAAAAATCAGCGGTGATCAGGCTATCGCACATGGCCTTGATCTTCTCCGCCACCGGCAAGTGGTCCGGGTGCTTCTGGTAACGCTCCAGCGCCGGGAGGTTGGCGAAGAGTGACACCAGGCTGAAGTCGCAAGAGCGCTCCGAACGGACGATATCCCGGCCGAACTCGTACATTTTGATGTCCGCAATTTTGTTCGGAAGCTCATCGAGGCATTGCTCAAGTTCGCGGATCTCCGCGTCGCCGATTCCGGGTTTGAATTTCATCAGGACCACGTGGGTGATCATCGTCAATCCGCTCCTTCTTCTTACGAGTTCATGTTATCTGGCCGGTTCCCAGTCTGATTTTCCTGAAAGCCGAACGGCCACGTCGGTGAACCACACGCGGAAGCCGGCGTCCGGGCCCAGATGGTTCAGGGAAAGTTGCAGCGGTCCGGCCTTGCGGTAATCCTCCCAGGTGGTAATCCGCGTTGGCGTGGGGTTGCCGCCCTTGTGGTAGACCCACTGCACGATCCGGTCGGAATCGTCGACGAAGAGCTCGTAGACGTCGCCCGGGGTGTATCCCTCGGTCGTCGGGTAGCTGACGACGATGCGACGGGCTTTGGCGGTGCCGATGGGCAGGTTCGCCGGCGCATCGTCCGCGGTGACCGTTGCCGATCGGTCCCAGTAGAGGCGCAAGGGGAAGATCAACCAATAGTTGTCGTTGACGAACCCGGGATCGATTTTTTTTTCCTGCTCGGTCGGCTGGCCGGCCAGGACGGAGCGCTCATAGCTGACGCTCCCCCCCTGTTCGGCGGTGCCCTTGAACGTGACACGGTCCGTTTTGGGCTCCCAGGACCAGCTGCGGCTGGTGACCTTGTCGCCGACCTTCACGTTGAAAGTGTAGCGCAGCTCTTCCACCTGGTCGAAATGCTTGATTCCATAGGCATCGGCCAGGCGATCCCGGGGTGAAGTGGAAGTGGAATGCTGCAGGCCGGAACAGCCGAAAGATAGTAGGGCAAGGGCGCCGGCGACCCACACGGACTTGAAAACCGTTTGAAGGGATGTCATGGCAGTCCTCCTTGATTTAGGATTTGCCGGCGCGGGTGCGCACGGTTAAACGGTTTGAAGTTGGTTGAATATAAGGATCAACGGCGGAAGGGGAAGGCTCCGGCAGGTATTGCTCCGACCGGTCAACTGCCGACGCCATTCGCATTAGGAGAGCCCCTGTGCGGGCCGGCCATGGCCGGGCTCTCGACCGGCGCGATCACGGAGATTTTGCGCGTCGAGGCGGTTTGCGATTCGGAAAAGTTTTCCTGAAATGTTCGGGCTATGCCGATCGTCGGGGGTGCCTGCGCGCGTAAACGATCTGGTTTTTGAGTTCGCTCAGAATGAAGTTGCTCATGAGGCTGCGGCTGATTTCCGCATCGCTGGGTTTCGTGCCGAGGACCGCCTGCGCATGTTTGCGGATGGCTGCAAGCCCCTCTCCGATCGCCTCGATGAAGTAGCCGGCCCGGGCCAGGCTGTTTTGATGGGAGGCGCCGCTCAGGTTGATTCTCAGGGACAGTCGCGGGGCGTCAAAAAACCCAAGCGCCTCTTCGTTATCCGGCGGCCGATGGCGCAGGTAGCTGAGCTGGTTGGTGACCTCGTCGAGGGTGAAGTACGATTTCAGGACGGAGGCGATCTCCTGCTGGGTGGGCTCGGTGCCGGTCGCCTGTCCGGTGAACCGCATCACCATCAGGATCGCTGCCGTCGTACTGTCACCGAGTTTGATCACGCGGTACTCCGTATCCGGCTGCTCCCGACAGGCATGGGGACGAATAGGAACACCCCACCCCGCAGAGCCGCGTAATCTTGAAACGGCCGAGAGTCGGCCGTTTCAAGATTACGGTTGAACGGGGTGTTCCAACACCCTGTTGCGATAACCCCGGGTGGCGCGTGGAAGAAGGCGAGTCCGGCGGACGTTAAAACTGGCCCAGCGGCCGTTCAAAGGTCCACTCGAAAGGGTCCGCGACGAGCGCCTGGGTGGATTCATCCGTGTTGCCGCCCAAAGCCGCAAAGGGGTAGCTCACGAGCCAAACCACGGAGCCCACCGCGGTGGCGACCATGCCGATCGGCCGCATGAACAGGGTGTCCCACATCATCATCCCGCCGGTGGGCTTCTCACGCTCCAGAAATTCCGCCGCAAATGCGGCCGGGCCCAGGGGGCCGATCGTAAATGCTGCGATCAACAGTACCACCACCACAGTTTTCTTGAATCCGAACATAACATGCCTCCTTGGTATCCAGACTCCACTTATTCAGGTCGTCACGTGTGCTGTGTGCCTCGGACGGCAAAAGGCCAAGGCCGTCGTCTATCCCATCACACCGGGGAACGTGTTACCGGTCACGCGCCGCGTCAAGGCCGGGGCCGCAAACCCGGCTGCGTGCGTGCGGAACAGGTTGAACACATCCAGAGATGATAGTATTATACCCCTAAACCGGCAAACATTTCAAATATTTTAATTATATCTAATTATTTCAAAGTTTTGCAGGATATTGGCGCCGCGCCAGTGAGGCGTGTGCCGGGGGTGGAAAGCGATGCCGTCCTACAGAGAAATCGTTATCGAAGTGGCCGTTGCCGCGCCGGTGCACGGCACGTTCACCTACAACGTGCCGGAGGATCTGGCCCGGTTGGTCCCGGCCGGCACGCGTGTCCTGGTGCCCTTCGGGCGCCGCCGCGCAACCGGCTACGTGCTGGGACCGGCGCCTCCGAGCGACCGGGCGGACATTAAGTTCATCGCGGATGTGCTGGACGAGCGCCCGATTTTTCCCGGCGCCATGATCCCCTTTTTGCGCTGGACAGCGGGTTACTACAAGCACCCGCTCGGCCAGGTCATCGAGACCGCGCTGCCCGGCGGTCTGAGCGTATCCGAGTCCGCTGTTTTCTCAGCAACGGCGGCGGGCCGGGCCGGTATGGGGGATGGCTCGGCGAGCGCACGGGAGCGGCGTGTCCTGAAGGCGCTCGCCGAAGACGGCCTGCGCACCCGCGAGCTGCGCGCGCGGCTCGGGCGGGATTTTTCCGAAGCGGTGGTGTCGTCCCTTGTGCGCCGCGGGTGGGTTTCGCGCGAGGCCAGGCTGCGGGGCGGACGGGCGAAAATTCTCGAGGAGCGCCGCGTGCGCGCGCGGACCGGGGAGCACGAAAGACAGAATCTCTCAGCGAAGAAAAAGCAGATTCTGGCTGCGCTCGGAGAGGCCGGCGATCTGGCGGTCCGGGGGCTGAACGACCGCATCCCGCACGCCGCGTCGCACCTGCGCGCCCTGGCGCAGACCGGGAATCTCGAGATTTATTCCAGGCGGATCTACCGGGATCCGTTCGGCGAGCCCATTGCCCCCGATGTGGCGCCCCGACTCACCGCGGAACAGGAGACGGTGGGGGCTGCCGTTGCCGCCGCGCTGGGTGAGGGCTTTCACACGTTTCTGCTCAACGGCGTGACGGGCAGCGGCAAGACCGAGGTCTACCTGCGGGCGGCGGCCTGCGCCATGCAGGCGGGCCGGTCCGTGTTGGTGCTCGTGCCGGAAATCGCCCTGATCACCCAGACCGAGCGACGATTTCGCGCGCGCTTCGGGGACTGTGTCGCCGTGCTTCACAGCGGCCTTTCGGAGGGGGAGCGGTACGACCAGTGGAGCCGCATCCTGCAGGGGGAGGCCCGCATCGCCATCGGCGCACGCTCGGCGGTTTTTGCGCCGCTTTCCGATATCGGCCTCATCATCGTCGACGAAGAGCACGATGCGTCCTACAAGCAGGAAGGGGGGCTTAACTACAGCGCGCGAGACTTGGCCGTGGTTCGGGCGCAACAGAGCGGCTGCCCGGCGCTGCTGGGCTCCGCCACGCCTTCGCTGCAGTCCACCTTCAACGTCCGGACCGGGAAATACACCGAGCTCAGACTTACCTGCCGGGTCGAGGCGCGCCCGCTGCCCGAGATCCGGGTGGTGGACCTGCGGCAGTGCAAGGACCTGCGCGGCCCGGGGCGGTTCATCAGCGGCGAGCTGAGGCAGGCCATGGTGGATGCCCTCGGACGCGGCGAGCAGGTTCTGCTCTTTCTCAACCGGCGGGGGTTTGCGAGCTTTCCCGTCTGTGCCGCCTGCGGCAGCGCGCTGCGCTGCCGCAACTGCGACATTTCCCTCACGCTGCACCAGTCGGCCAACGCCTACCAGTGCCACTACTGCGGCTTCAGCCGGCCGGCGGCGGCGGCGACCTGCGAGGCCTGCGGGTCCGACAAGATCAAACGCCTGGGGCTCGGAACCGAAAAGGTGGAGGAAGCGGTGGCCGCCCTTTTCCCGCAGGCCCGCATCGCGCGGATGGACCGCGACACGACCCAGCGCAAGGGGGCCATTGTCGGCATGCTCAAGCGCCTGCGCGCAGGCGAGATCGACGTCCTGGTGGGCACGCAGATGATCGCCAAGGGCCACGACTTTCCGGGCATCACTCTGGTGGGGATTCTGTGTGCCGATCTGTCCCTGAGCTTTCCGGACTTCCGGGCCGGAGAACACACCTTTCAGCTGATAGCGCAGGTGGCCGGCCGGGCCGGACGCGGCGAGCGACCGGGTCAGGTGATTCTCCAGACCTACAACCCCGAGCATTTCAGCATCCGCACGGCCCGGGACCAGGATTACGACGCCTTTTACGGGCAGGAGATCGAGTTCCGCCGGGCGCTCGGTTACCCGCCCGTTACGCGGTTGGTCCAGCTGCGCATCTCCGCGCAAGACCCTCGCCAGGCGAAGGCCGGGGCGGAGGGCCTGGGTCGGCAATGCCGGGCGCTGCTGGCGGCGGACCCCGGATTTGCGCGGGCCGTCACCGTCATGGGGCCGGCTGCGGCCGCGCTGGCGCGAATCGCCGGACTTCACCGCTGGCAAATCCTGCTGAAATCGACCGACAACGGGCCGCTGCACCGGTTTGTGGAGAGGCTCTTGGCCGAGCACCCGGAGAGTTTCAACAGCCGCCAGGTGCGGGTGGTGGTCGACGTGGATCCGCTCTTCCTGATGTGAGCATCGTGCGGATGTTTAGAAATACGCACATACGGCCGCGGTTGCTGCGTTTTCGGATCGGCCTCTCGCCTTGCCCGCGGGTGTGATCCGAGGTTGTGAAACCACTTCCATGGCCCCAGGGCTCGTTCTTCGAATCGCCCGTGTGTCATGGTCGGGCGACTTGACTTTGACCCTCGGGCCACCTAAAATCAAAAATTCAAGGCACGACAACAAGGTAGAGGAGAAAATGGCGTGATAACGAAACGAATGTTGGTCTTTTTTAGCGCAATTGCGCTGTGCGTGGGATTCAGCGTGCCGCTTTCGGCTTCGGATCAACCGGCGCCGGTTGCGGGCAGTGCCGGTTCCCCGGCCATCTTTTTTCCGGAAAAGGTTTATGAGTTCCAGCCCGTGGTCGACGGCGTCAAGGTGGTGCACGACTTCGTGGTGATGAACAGGGGGACTGCCCCGCTGCTCATCGAAAACGTCCGAACCGGCTGAGGGTGCGCGGCTGTCTCCTTTCCGAGACAGATCCCTCCCGGGGGCGAGGGACTAATTTCGATCAAGGTTGATACCGCCGGCTACGGCGGGAGATCCATGGACAAGTCCGCCGAGGTCCTCACCAACGACCCGAAAGAACCGGTGGTGCAACTGATGGTGAAAGGCCCCGTCGACAAGTTCGCGACCATCAACCCGCGCATGCTGAACCTGCGCGGGAACGTCGGGGAAGCGCTGGAGGGCACCGTGGTCATCGTGCCCGATGAAAAATACCCCTTCAAAGTGGTGAGCGTCGCGGCCAAGGAGGGCAAGCATATCCGGGTTGCCCTGAGCGAAACCAGGGAGGGTGGGAGAGCCGCCTATGCGCTCGTCGTGAAGAACCTCAAGACGGAGGCCGGCTCCTATTCCGACACCGTGGTCCTGAAAACCGACAGCAAGCTCCAGCCGGAGCTCGACGTGCGGGTTTACACTTACCTGCGGTCGCAGCCGCCGGCCGAGAAGAAAGCCAACTGAAAATGAACGATATCCGCGTGGTGGCCTTCGACTGCGATGGGGTCCTGTTCGACACGGTGGAAGCCAACCGCGCCTACTACAACCACATTCTGGCCCATTTTGGGCATCCGGCCATGGACGAGTCCCAACTGCGCTACGTCCACATCCACACCGTCCAGCAGTGCGTGGCGCACCTGTTCGCCGACGATGCAGACCGGCAGGCGGCCATGGCCTTCCGGGCCTCCATCGACTACGGTCAATTTCTAAAATACCTCACGATTGAGCCGCACCTGAAGGTGCTGCTGGACTGGATGCGCAACCGATACAAGACCGCCATCGCCACCAACCGCACCGACACCATGGGCCGTCTCCTGCGCGAATTCGGGCTGGCGGACCAATTCGATCTGGTGGTCACCTCGCTGGATGTCGAGCGCCCGAAACCGTTCCCGGACCCCCTGTTCAAAATCCTCTCGCGTTTTGGGGTCGAACCCCGCCAGGCGGTGTTCGTAGGGGATTCGGAGGTGGATGAAGCGACGGCCCGGGCCGCCGGGGTCCCATTCATCGCCTACCGCAACCCGGCGTTGGCGGCGAACTGGCATATCGAAAGCCTGGAGGAGATCAAAGGGTTCCTGCAGGGCTCAGGCACGGCGTGAGGCGCCCGTAGGGAGGGGTGTGATGATGGAATCTGATGTGAAGGCGGCCGGCACGCGGCATGCAGCCGACCCGGCCTCGGACTGGGATAACCGCCGTCTGTGCAGCGACGGGAATTGCATCGGGGTGATCGGCCCGGACGGCCGCTGCAAGGAGTGCGGCAAGCGTTGTTCCGAGGATACGGGCGACGTGCCGCCGGCACCGGTTCTCGCCGCACCCGCCGCTGCACCCGGCACTCGCTTCGAAGCGACGGTCGTGGCCGGCGAAGCCGATGACGACTGGGAAAGCCGCCGCCTGTGCGGCGACGGGAACTGCATCGGGGTGATCGGTCCGGACGGCCGCTGCAAGGAGTGCGGCAGACCCTATTCCGGTTGAGGCCGCCCGGAGTGGCCGCGCCGTCTACGGAGGGAACGACTCGGGACGGAAAGCCAAGAAGTGAAGTGTCTGTCGATTGAAGACCGCGTCGACGTCTGCGCGAGCGTTGCCTTTCAGCTTTCTGCTTTCCAATTGTTACGTTGCTCCGGGCGTATCGGCAGCGTGATGGTGAATACTGCCCCTTTCTTAGGCGCATTTGCGGCCGTAATCCTCCCGTGATGATCCTCGATGACGCTGTGGCAGATGGATAGGCCGACCCCCATGCCCATAGGTTTCTTACTCGTGAAGTAGGGGTCGAAGATGCGGTTGAGATCCGCGTCGGCAATTCCCGGACCGCTGTCTTTCAGCTCCACCACGAATTCATTGTCCCGGTTAAACGTTCTGATCGCAATCCGCCCCCTGGCCTCCGGGGAGTGCTGAGCGCGCTCGCAATACCCGGCAACCCCTGTGATGGCCTCCACCGAGTTGTTGATGAGGTTCATGAGTACCTGGCCCAGCTGCTGGGGGGAGGCCATGAGGGTCGAATTTTTGGCCGCAAGCTCCACCTCCGCGGTGATCATGTTTTTCATGAGCAGGCTGCGAACCAAGGCGACGGTGTTTTCGACGACTTGGTTCACATCGGTCGGTTGCTTCTGCTCCTTGCCGGGGCGGTTGAGATCGATGAGGTTCTTGACCGTGTCCCGGATGCTGTTGAAGGCGCTTTTGACCAAGTCGAGCTTGCGCTTCATGTACTCGTCGCTGTCGTAGGTGGTGCGCATGACGTTGAGCAGCGCGCTGATCCCCTGCAGCGGCGAGTTGATCTCGTGAGCGATGGAGGCGGCCAGTTGCCCGGTGGCCGCCAGGCGCGCGGAGCGGACGAGCTGTTCTTGCAGCAATTTGGTCTGAGTGGTCTCACGGGCCACGCACAGGAAACAGGGCTTGCCCAGGTAGACCACGTAGCGGCAGTTGATTTCGAAAGGTATGGCGGGGCCGGCTTTGGTCTTCAGGCTGATCTCGCAACGGGCCTCATTCTTGCGCCGGGCCGTCTCCATCAGTGTTGCGACCAGGCCGGCCTGATCGGGGACCACCAGGTCGATGAGGGGCCGCGCTGCCAGTTCGGGCTTGGCGAACCCGGAGCGCTCCTCGATACGGTCGTTGGACTCTATGAATTTTCCGGTGTGGCTGAGGATGAAGACCCCATCGCCGACATTGTCGAATAGCTCCTTGTAGCGGACGAGTTCTTCGGCGTGTTTGAACTCGGTGGTGTCGGTTGAAATGATCGTGGCAGCGATCACGCGGTCTTCCAGCCGCAGGGGGCCCACCCGGAAGGTGTGCCAGGTCGGGTTGCGCTGTTCCCCCATGCAGATTTCGAAGGTGTCGGTCTGACCGGTGCGGAAGACGCTCTTGACGATCTGCTCGGCGCCTTCCCGGGACGCGGCCGGCAGCAGCTCGTAGAGCCGGCGGCCGACGACAGCTTCCGGCGGCTTGCCGGAAAACGCATGGTTGATGAACCGGACGACGCCGGCGTGGTCCACCGTCATGATGGTGTCCGGCGCCGTTTCAACCAGCGAACGCCACAGCTCTTCGGACGCGTTCAGCTTCTGCTTGGCCTGGTTCAGGCGGTTGATGATCGATTGGGCGTGCGAGCCCAATATGACCAGCAGGCAGAGCACCACCACGCGGATGTAAATGTCGTAGAGGTCCGGGCCGATGAGCTGAGCGATGAGGTTGAACTTGTTCGAGAAGAAGATGTTCAGGATCGAATCCAGGACCCAGTAGACCGTGGCCACCAGCACCACGGACAGGATCATCGAATCCGCCACCTTGCCGTTTTCCAGGGATCGCGTTTTCATGATGCGATTCTTCCGTGAACGGTTTGGGTTATCGATTGTCCATCCATAAACGGCATCTTTCGGCCCATGCCGGCGTTCTCGCTCTTCGCACTCCTCGGCGTAGATAGACTACGCCTGCGGCGTGCGAAATCGCTGCGGCCTTGGCCTGAACCGAAATCTACCATTTTTGAATGGACACTATATTAGAAGGGGTAAGGATTCTCAATAGCACATCAGCGGCTGAATGATAAGGCGTAAAACGACGTAGAGCGACCCCGGACTCATCAGTGCGGTGGATTCGTTGTATTGCATCGCTGTTTATTGTATCGATAGCTACAAGATCAAACCGGTGCATGCACAGTGCCCGGCGAAATATTGTATAAATTTTTACAATTGCCTGGCCTAATCGGCCAACTGGATTCGAGATGCCATGTCCACCCGTGCGATCCAATACCTGAAGCAACGCAAGGTTTATTTCGAAGTTGTTCAATACGAGCATCTGCAGAAGGGTGCCGAGTTCGCCGCGCAGGCGACCGGCGTTCCCCTGGAACAGACGGTGAAGACGCTGGTGGTTGATCTCGGAGCCGGTCGCCATGGCCTGGTGCTTGTTCCCGGCGACCGGCAGGCGGACATGAAGCGTGTGGCGCGGGCGTATGCGGCCAAACGGGCGGAGATGGTCGACGCCGCGACAGCCGAGCGTCTGACCGGGTATCACGTTGGCGGCATCAGTCCGTTCGGGGTCCGGCAGGCGCTGCCGGTCCTGATGGATGCGATCATTTTGTCCCACGCAACAATTCTGATCAACGCGGGCCAGAGAGGCACCATGCTCAAAATGTCGCCGGCGGATATCTGCTCCGGCCTGGGGTGCCTGGTCGCAGACGTCTCAGAGGGGTGAGTCGGAAATTGTTTTTCGGCCAGCCCCATGGTATGCCATTCGACACGACACCCTAACAGGGTGTTGAAGCAATGCGCTTCGCGCCGTGAGCCGGCGTTGTGCGGCTATTGTAAATGCTCACATGGAATCGGCTGGAAGCTGGAAGCTCGAAGCTGGAAGCCTGGCTGACCGGGTCTGGATTTGTTTTGAGCCTTGAGCCTCAAGCCTCTTGCCTCAAGCGAATATCCGCCTTGGTTGACTGCCGGATGCTTGTTTTTCAACACCCTGCTGAACGGGAGAATCAGCCATGGTGAGAACCGGGCATACGGCACGCCCCCGCCGCGGCCCCGCGCGCGGCAAGACCCCTTCCGTTGTGACGGCGTGCCTGCCGGAAGGTTTCGCCGAGACGATCCTTAACGCCATGTCGGCGCACATCGCGATCCTCGACCGCAGCGGGGTCATTCTCAAGACCAACCGCGCCTGGAGGGAGTTTGCCAAGGCCAACGGCGTGCGTACGGACCCCGCCGCGACGAGGGTCAACTACTTGAACGTGTGCGACGTGACCGAGGGGGAGTTTTCCAGAGAGGCGCAGCAGGTGGCGGACGGCATCCGTGCCGTTCTGGGCGGTGAGCGCGACGAGTTTCTCCTGGACTACCCGTGCCACTGCCCCGGAGAGCGGCGCTGGTTCTACATGCGCGTGACACGCATCCCCGGCCGTGGGGCCATGCGCGCAGTGGTGAGCCACGAGGATATCACCCCGCTCAAGCTGGCCGAAGAGGCTTTAAAGGCCAACCAGGAGGCCTTGAAGAAAAAGACCCGGGATCTCAAGGAGGCCAATACGGCCCTGAAGGTGCTGCTCAGACAGCGCGAGGATGACCGCGGGGATCTCGAGCAAAGCGTCCTGCGGAACGTGCGCGAGCTGGTGCTGCCCTACGTGGAAAAGCTGAAAACGGCCGCCCTCAAGCCCAAAGAAAAAAACGTGCTGGAGGTCATCGAGCGGCAGTTGAACGAAATCGTCTCGCCCCTGCTCGGTCGACTCAGCGCCGCCAACCTGATCCTGACGCCCCAGGAGATCCAGGTGGCCCTGCTCGTGCGCGAAGGCCGGAGCAGCAAGCAAATCGCCGAGATGCTCGGTGTCGCGGTGGTCACGGTGAATTTCCACCGCAAGAACCTGAGAAAGAAACTGGGCATCGGCAATTCCCCGGTGAATCTCCGAACCTATATGCTCTCGCTGAAATAAAAAGGGGCGGAGCCTCGTCAGGCCCTGCCCCGTGTCAATCCAGGCGGTGGGGATTCATTCATCTCCAGTGGGTCAACCGGCAACGTCTATGCCGGGGTCGCAGCCGAGATTGGTCTTGTTTTCGCATTCAAAGTTCTTGTAGCGAGTGTCCTCATGGCCACGTTCGCGTTCCTCATCGGATTCGACGTAAGACTGCTCTTTGTCGTTGTTTTTCATATCAGGACCTCCCGGTCTATTTCGTTGGGTGGGTGGGCTCATGCCGACCGTTTATGTTACTTTGAAAAATTTTCATGATTCATGCTTTTGCAATGGGAGAAGATCAGCAGGTTAATGACAGGTAAAACCTACCATTCGACTGATAAATTCGACTCCGGCACTGGATGGCCTAGCTTCACCCGCCCCGTTGATGCCAGCTTCGTCGTGGAAAAGGTGGACGACCGCTATGGAATGGTGCGCATCGAAGTGCGCAGCCGGTTCGCCGACTCGCATCTGGGCCACCTTTTCCCGGATGGCCCGCCCCCGACCGGCCTGCGGTATTGCATCAACTCCGCCTCGCTCCGATTCATCCCCAGGGAGTACATGGAACAGCAGGGGTACGGGGAGTACTTGAGTCTCTTTGAGAAGCAGAAGTGACGTTTGGGGGCGTAGGCGCCCGCCCGTTTTTCTTGGATTGACTGTCATAGACCAACGTCGTAATGTGGGGGCAGCTGCTGCGTGCATTCCTTCCGATGCATGTCGGCGGGAGCTTTCATGCAGTAGCAGAGAGGAAGGGCGATTCCCGCGTGCAATCCGTTTTTGCAGAACTCGTGCCGTTCGTCGCCTGGATGCGCAACTACCGCGGCCGCCACATGCGCGCGGACCTGGTGGCCGGTCTGACCGTAGCGGTGGTGGCGGTGCCCCAGTCCATGGCCTATGCCCTGATTGCCGGGGTGCCGGTGCAATACGGACTCTATGCCTCCATCATCCCCACCATCGCTGCCAGCCTATGGGGAAGCTCGGCACAGCTCATCACCGGGCCCACCACGGCTGTCTCGCTCGTCGTGTTCACCACCCTGGCCGAACTGGCCCAGCCGGGAACCGCCCATTACCTTCAGCTGGCCTTTCTGTTGGCGCTGGTCGTGGGGGCGATTCAGATCGGAATGGGCCTGGCCCGTCTCGGGGTGTTCCTCAACTTCGTGTCGCACTCGGTGATCCTGGGCTTCAGCGCGGGGGCGGCGGTCCTGATCGGGTTCAAGCAGATCCCGAGTTTCCTCGGACTGAAGCCCGCCCCGGGCGGCTCGTTCCTGACCTCGCTGCTGGACATGGCCTCGCATCTGCACACGGCCCATCTGACCACCTTGGGGCTGGGGGTGCTCACTATCGCCGTCACTATCGCAGTGAAAAAGCTGCGGCCGACGTGGCCGGGGACTCTTATCGCCATGGTGGCCGCAGGTATGCTGGTAGCCGGTTTCGACCTGAATGCCCATGGTGTCGCCGTGGTGGGGGCGATCCCCCAAAGCCTGCCGCCTTTTCAGATCCCCTGGCCGGGATGGGAGGCCCACGCGGGCCGCCTGGTTCCCGGCGCCCTGGCGATCGCCCTGCTGGGGCTGGTCGAAGCGGTGTCGATTTCCAAGGCCATCGCCGGCCAGACCCGCCAGCGGCTCAACATCAACCAGGAGTTCCTGGGCCAGGGGATTTCCAACCTGGCCGCGGCGTTTTTCAGCGGTTATCCCGGCAGCGGGTCCTTCACTCGTTCGGCCGTCAACTACCGGGCGGGCGCCCGAACACCGATGAGCGGAATCATCTCGGGGGCTGCCGTGGCCGTCGCGGTGCTGCTGGTCGCGCCCCTCGCCGCAAGCCTCCCGGTGGCAGCGCTGGCCGGAGTTCTGCTGGTGGTGGCCGCCGAAATGATCCGCTTCGAAGACATCCATCGCACCATCCGCTCCACCCGCAACGACGCTGCCGTGCTGGTCGTCACTTTTCTATCCACTCTTATTCTCAATATCGAATTTGCCATTTACGTGGGGGTCCTGCTTTCGATCGGCCTGCACATGGCGACCACCTCCCACCCGCGGATCTACTCGACCGTGCCGGACTTCGAGACCGGCCAGATGGCCGGGGCCGCCGGCGGCCGCATGTGCTGCCAGATGGACATCATCCGCATCGAAGGCTCCATCTTCTTCGGCTCCGCCGCTTTCGTCCAGGAGGACCTGCAGCGGCGTTTGAAGAGCCACCCGGAGCTGTCCAGCATCCTTATCCGCATGCATCGGGTCAACAATTTCGACGCCAGCGGCGTGCAGGTGCTGGATCTCATCGCGGAGGAAGTCCGTTCCCGGGGCGGGGGCCTTTATTTTTCGGGGGTCAACACCCGGGTCTTCCAGGTGTTCAAAAACTCAGGACTTCTCAAGGAGGTCGGAGAGACCCACTTCCGCAGCACCACGGGCTCGGCCATCCGCCAAGCCATGCGGGAGAGCTTCTGCCCGTTTATCTGCGCCCAGTGCGAGTACGCAGTGTTCGTCGAATGCCGTGAGTTGAAAATGGGAAACTGGGAAGTACTGGGGCAGGGGCTGCGCCCGCGTTGCGGGCGCAATGCGGTACACCCAGCAGCGTGAGCGTGGGAGCGACTCCAGCCGCGGTCTTCAGACACCCAAAAGGGGGCTGAACTTGAAAATTCTTGCAGTCGTCGACGGGAAACCCGCATCGGTCTCGGCGCTGAAAACTGCCATGGAGTTCGCAGAGCGCTTGCGGGCGGAACTGGGAGTCATCTCGATCCGCTCCGGCACCCACGCCATGGAGGACCCCGCGCCGGTCGGCGTGGACATCCCCACCGGCGCGCGCCCGACAATGCCCCCGGGCATCCGGAACCTCATGGAAGCGGCCGATGTGCTGGTGGCCTCCGGTGTGCTCGCCCCGTTTAAGACCATCAAGCTGCGGGACGTGCCCCACGGACACCTCTTTTTCGGCTTGAAGGCAAACGGGGAGCGCCTGCCCTTCTGCGAGCGCTTCGGGGGGCTGATCGCGGAGTTGAACGAAGAGATCGCCACGCATCAATACAACCTGGTGGTCATCGCGGCCCTGCGCCGCGGAGCCTTCGGCCGGTTTGCGCCCATGAACGTGCCGCGGCAGATGGCGCTCGACCTGCACTGCTCTTTCCTGATCGTGCGGGGCGGGACACCGGCCAGCCGCTTCATGGTGTGCGCCGACGGATCCCCGTCCTCGCGCCGCATATTTACGTTTTTACAGAAAATCCAGCCGGCCATCACGGGCCCGGTCGAACTGATCTGCGCGCGCCGGCCGGATGAGCCTGAGGCCGACCGCGCGAAGGCCGAGCACTTTCTGGCGCAGGCCCGCGCGTGGTTGAGCCGCTGCGGCAAATCGGTGCGGGTGCTGCAGCCGGAAGGAAAAAAGCGCTTCGAACTGATCCTGGAGGCGGCCGGCAGCGACGCGGTCATCGTCATGGGCGAAAGCCACATGCACGACGTCCGGCGGCGTACCCTGGGAACCTTGCCCCTCAAGGTGATGGCCCGGACCGATTCGAGTTTCCTCCTGGTCAAGCAGCCCACCGAACCGGAACCGGAGATGTTCGAGGAGACATTTGCATGCGAATGACATCGCACCCCGACGACACGTTCCCGCCCCCGATAGAAAGGCGTGAAAATTGATTTCATCTCGACTGGAAAGGTGGCCGTGAAAGGGACTCGTAGGTTTGCGCTACTGACACTGATGCTTTTTCTTATTTTGGCAAGGACATCGTCCGGCGCGGAACTCGGGCCGCTGCCGGCGAGCGACAATGCGCACATCGACGCCCCCAAGGCCATTCCGTTCGACCTTGCGGCGCTCAAGAAGAACTGGCGGGAGCGGATCACGGCCATCCGGGCCAAAGGGATGCTGCCCGTCATCGATATCGAATCGAGCTTCAATTCGAATAAACTGAATCTGCGGCGGTTGGCCCAGGCCATGGATGAGGCGGGCGTCGCCCTGATCGCCTATTCCCATGATGCGAACAACACCAGGTGGTCCGACATGGCCGCGCGGGTCGTCGGTGCCGATCCGTGGCGGTTCATCCCCGCCACCAACGGCGGCGTTCACCCGGCCTGGACGGAAAATCCGAAGGAGTTTCTGGCCGAGACACTGAAACACGCCGTATCCGACGGCTATCCGCTGCTGGGCGAATTCGAGTTCCGCCACTACCCATCCCCGCGGCAGCTCAAGCGGGGCGAGCTGTTCAGGGATGTCGTCGTTCCGATCAACGGCCTGCTGGGACAGGAGCTCTTCGCTTTTGCGGAAAAGACGGGGCTCCCCTTCGAGATCCACTACGAGATCGAGGACGCCCTGCTGCCGCCCCTGGAAGAGATGCTCGGGCGGTATCCCCAGGCGAAGGTGATCTGGTGCCACCTGGCCCAGATCCGTTACAGCAGCCGCAGCTCGGTCTACGGACCCGCCTATGTGCGCGGCCTGCTCGAGAAATACCCCAACCTGTACATCGACGTAGCGTTCGGAAACGGGTATTCCAAGTACCCTGGAAGCAGCGAGTACCATGCGCGCGTCTGGAGCGGCGACTCGGTCAGGAAAGAGTGGGTGGAGCTGATCGCGCAGCAGCCGTGGCGGTTTCTGGCGGCCTTCGACCTGGGGGGCGATCGGCAGGACCAGCTTCCCGAATACAATACGAACCTACGTAAATTCCTGAACCAGATTCCGGAGCCCGCGCGGCAGATCGTCGCCTACAAGGCGGCCTGGAAGCTGCTGTTCGGAGATGAGCTTCCGTAGCGGCCGTCAACTGCGCCAGCCCCGGTGGCTGAGGCCGCTGGACGGATTTAGTCCTGCTGCCGCACCCATTCAGCAGTACCAAAACGGCCGGCGAAGACAAGACCCAACCCTCCTGCTTGACGGCATTTGGCTCGGTGCCCTATACTTCAGATTACAGATCGAGTCGTTATTCAACCCGCTGAAGGACAAAATCGATGCGTACCTATACGGCTGTTATTGAAAAGTGCACGAACCCTATATGGGGACGGGTATGAAAATATGAATTGCATGTTTGGGGATTGAATGATATCGAAGCGACATGCCACGCAAAGCTCGCATTGATGCCGCTGGTGCGCTGCACCATATCATTTGCCGGGGAATAGAGCGGCGGAAACTTTTTTGGACTGATTTCGACAGGGTTGATTTTCTCGAGCGGCTTGAGACGGTTCTGGTTGAATCCGAGACGCCCTGTTACGCATGGGCGCTGATGCCCAACCATTTTCATTTGCTGCTGAGGACAGGAAATGCACCGATATTCAAGGTGATGAGTCGACTATTGAGTGGTTACGCGGGCAGTTTCAACCGGCGGCATCGTCGATCGGGTCACTTGTTTCAAAACCGCTATAAATCAATCCTGTGTCAAGAAGACACCTATTTATTGGCACTGGTGCGTTATATCCATCTAAATCCGTTACGATCCGAGTTGGCAGCAACAATGGAGGCATTGGACCGATACCGTTTCAGCGGTCACAGCATGTTGATGGGGCACCAGGATAACGCATGGCAGGATGGGAATACGGTGCTCAAGTTATTCGGGAAACGCACTTCTTCGGCGCGCAAGGGCTACCGCGCCTTCGTGGAAGAGGGGATTTCGCTGGGCAAGCGGCCGGAGTTAACCGGAGGCGGCCTGATTCGCAGCATGGGCGGGTGGGGTGCGGTAACGTCTTTGCGCCGGTTGCGCGAGCATGTCAAGGGTGATGAACGCATTCTGGGGGACAGCGATTTCGTGGAGTCGGTGCTGCTTGAACAGAATGAACGTCTCGAACACCGCTATGCGCTGCAATCTCAAGGCTATGATTTTCAATCGGTGCTCGGGAGGGTTGGAGGCATTTTCGGG
>DATITS010000347.1:0-2234 GCA_035467535.1 Desulfobacterales bacterium | reverse complement strand
GGTGCCTCCTTCGCGGAAATCGTCTCCGGCATCCAGGAGCTGGCGAGCAAGGCGGCGTAAGCGGCTGCTCCGCGAGCGCCGCAAACAGAACTGATGATCTCGAAAACAGTAATAATTTTAAGCGATGACTTTGGAAAAAGCCCGAGTTCAAGGCGCGCGAATCCCGCCGAGTGAGGCGTCGCGGGTCGCTTTAAAGCAAACATCAGGCCGTCAGCCAAGGCGCCCGGCGCTTTGGGAAGCGCAGCATACTTTTCGTATGTGAGCAGTTCCAAACGGAGGGCAACGCCGGATCACGGACTGAGGCGCGGCTTTACAGCGACCCGGCAGTACGCCGCAGCGACAGCGAGAGTGTTTGCTATCGCAAACATAACGCTGCCAGCACGGACGTGCTTTTGCCTTTTCGGCCGCTGGCCGAAAATCCAAGCCACCCGCGCGGCGGGTGGTCGTTAGTGCGCGCGCCTTGAACTTGGACTTTTTACAAATTCGTCTGTAACCGACTTTTTCGAACCCATCAGTAGGGGCGGCCGAAGCCGCCCCTATTTCCCCTTGACAAGTTCGGAGGCGATAATGTACAGAATCGACCACATTTCATAGCAGAATCCATCACATTCAACAGTAGCCGGACGCTCGTGGGGTATGGATCAAGCGCACGCGGGCCGGTGGATGTGTGCGTTAAGGTGACCTCAAAACCTTCAGCCTGAAGGAGTTTCCATGGAGAAACCGCAAGAAAACGTCACATCGGCGGCGGAGCATGATGAAAAAGAGGACGGGGCTGGAGCGGCCATCGTCCTTTTTTTCATTCTGGGGTTGGTGGCCAGCCTCGTGATTGGTTGGATTTTTTTTCCGCCGCTTGTCTACTCCACGAAGCGGCAGCCGGTTGACTTCAACCACGTCAAGCACATGGAACTGGTCAGCGACGGGTGCGAAAGCTGCCATTTCTTCCGGCCAGACGGCACCTACTCCGGCGTGCCCCAACTGGCCCAGTGCATTCAATGCCACGAGGAGCCCAATGGCGAAGACCCGGAGGAAGTCAAGTTCGTGGAGGAGTTCGTCAAGAAGGGGCGCGAGGTGCCCTGGCTGGTCTATTCCCGTCAGCCGGCCTGCGTGTTCTTCTCCCATGCCGCCCACGTCAAGATGGCCCAAATGGACTGCGTGATCTGCCATGGCCACATCGGCGAGTCCGAAAACCTCAGACCCTACCAGGAAAACCGGATCTCCGGTTACAGCCGCGACATCTGGGGGAAGAACCCGCTTGGGCTCAGACGCAATTCCTGGGACCGCATGAAAATGGACGTCTGCGCGGAATGCCATGCCGGGGCCCATGTGAACCCGGGCAGCGTTCAAACTCAAAAAGACGGCTGTTTCGTCTGCCACAAGTAGCCGGCTGTGTTGCGTTCGCATTCGTATTCAACCTGTTGGATGCACGAGGGGAAGAATAGATGAAAATCGACCGAAGATGTTTTTTGTCATTCATCGTCGGCGGCGCAGCCGGGACGGCGCTTTCCCCGCTGCCCTGGAAGATCACCGATGACCTCTCCATCTGGAGCCAGAACTGGCCGTGGACACCGGTCCCATCGAGGGGCGAGACGAGCTTCGTTACGTCCACGTGCACGCTGTGCCCCGGCGGGTGCGGCATCCGTGTCCGCAAGGTCGACGAGCGGGCGGTCAAGGTCGAGGGTCTGAAGGGGCACCCGGTCAACGACGGCGGGCTCTGTATTCTGGGGCTGGCCGCCGTCCAGCTGCTCTACGCGTCGACCCGCGTGCGCGGGCCGTTGAAGAAGGTCGACGGCGCCTGGCGGGAGATTTCCTGGGCCGACGCCATCCAGGAGATCGCCGCCACGCTCGCGGAGCTGCGCGCCAAGGGACAGCCCCAGTCGGTGGCCTGGATCTCCGAGTCCGACCGCGGGACCGTAGCCGAGCTCTGCAAGCGGTTCCTCACGGTCTACGGCTCCCCGAACTACTTCCGTACCCCCTCCCTCCAGGACGCCTACGAGACCGCCCTCTACCTCACCCAGGGCCAGCGCGCCATGGCCGGATTCGACGTGGCCCAGGCCGATTTCGTTCTGAGTTTCAGCAGCGGACTGATCGAGGGTTGGGGCTCTCCGGTCTACATGTTCCGGGCCCGCAACGCCATGCGGCAGCACGGCGGCCGCATCGGTCAGGTCGAACCGCGGCTGTCCAAGACCGCGGCCAAGGCCGACCAGTGGGTCCCGATCACGCCCGGCACGGAGGGT
>DATITS010000346.1:0-17463 GCA_035467535.1 Desulfobacterales bacterium | reverse complement strand
GTTCTCGCCCACCGCGGCTACTCGTTCCGCCGCATCGTCGACCACCTCTACCTGACCGGGGAGGGCATCTTCGGGATTCCGCTGTGGGTCTCCTCCACCTTCGTGTTTGCCTTCGTGCTCTTCGGGGCTATTTTTGAAAGGACCGGAGCCGGGGAGTATCTCATGAAGTTGGCCATGTCCCTCGTGGGGCACACCAAGGGCGGACCGGCGAAGGTCTCGGTGGTGGCCAGCGCCTTCATGGGCACCATCTCCGGCAGCGGTATCGCCAACACGGCTACCATCGGAACACTCACCATTCCCCTCATGAAAAAGGTGGGTTTCAAGCCCGAACTCGCCGGCGGCATCGACACGGCCGCCGGCGGCAACGGCCAGATCATGCCGCCGGTCATGGGGGCGGCCGCCTTTGTCATGGCCGAGTTCCTGGGCATCCCCTATCTGGATGTCTGCGTCGCCGCCGCACTGCCGGCGGTGATCGACCAACTGGCGCTGCTGGGTGCCGTGCATCTGCTGTCCGTTAAATACGGCTTCAAGGGGGTGCCGCGGGCGCAGCTGCCCAAGTTTTTCCCCACGCTGGCGAGTGGGCTGCACTTTCTCGTGCCCGTTTTCGTGCTCCTTTATGCGCTGGTCATCCAGCGGCTGACCCCGCTCACGTCGGCGGCCATGGCGATCGGCGCCGCCGCAACCATCTTCATCATCCGGGGAGCGATGATCAGCATGGGCTGGATCCGGTTGGAGAAGAAGGCGGTTGAGGGGTCTGCCCCGGCGCAGTCCTGGGAGCCGTTCAAGGACAGCCTGCGCAAAATGATCGATGCCATGTTCAACGCGGCCAAGTCCATGTCGGCCATCGGTGTGACCTGCGCCTGCGCCGGCATGGTGGTGGGCATGGTAAGCCTGACGGGTGCCGGGCTCAATATGACCAACATGCTCGTGGAGCTGTCGTTCGGCAATGTCTACCTGGCCATGTTCCTCACGATGGTGGCCTGCCTGCTCCTGGGCATGGGGGTTCCCACGACCCCCAACTACGTCATCATGGCAACCATCATGGCGCCGGCCCTCATCGCCTTGAGACCCGAGACGCCCCTGATCGCCGCGCATCTCTTTGTGTTTTATTTCGGCATTCTGGCAGACGGGACCCCGCCGGTGTGCCTGGCCGCGTATGCGGCGGCCGGCATTGCCGGGGCCGACCCCTTCAAAACCGGCATCGAGTCCTTCAAGCTCGACATGCGGACCTTTCTGCTGCCCTACATGTTCATCACGGCCCCGCAGATGCTCCTGATCGGGCTTACTCCCGGCATCGCAGGCGTACTCGAGGCGGTCTGGATTTTCATCACCGCCTCCCTCGGCATGTACGCCCTGGCGGGCGGCATGCAGGGATTTTTCATTGACGAGGACACCTGGTACGAACGAATCATTCTCATCGCCGTCGCCATCTGCCTGGTATGGCCCGAAATCATCAGCGACTTCCTGGGCCTGGCCGGCTTTGCTCTTGTGTATTATCTGCAAAAGAAACGAGTCGGTCTGAAGACGGCTGTCGCCGTGTGATGAGGTTCGGATCGGATGCCGTGACGCGTGGCAGCGGCATCCTGCTGCGATCAACCAAGAGTCGATCCAAGCGCCATATTCTGTCCTTGCACCGCCATTCGTTTTCTGCTCAGATAACGGGTCGAAAAACAGGTTTGCCTTGAAGACCCCAAACAGAAGGAGAAACACGCCATGAGCGACAGTGTTCTGGTCATCTTATCCTGCGGCACCGACAACCCCAACCGCGCCACCCGCGCCCTGTTCTTCGCCATGGTGGCCAAGAAGAAGGGCAAAAAAGTGGCCGTTTTCCTGCTGGACGAGGGCGTCTACCTCGCCAAGCGCGGCATCCTCCAGCACATGCAGGCCGCCACCGGGGACTCGGCCGACGACCACCTGACGTTTCTGCAGGAGTACGAAGTGCCCCTGCTCGTTTGCACGCCGTGCGCCGTCACACGCCAGATCACCGAGGCCGACCTCGTCAAGGGTGCGCGCATGGCCAAGGGGGACGAGATGATCGACCTTGCCTGTGGCAGTACCGTGCTGAGTTTCTGATCTGATTCGGGAAGGAACCTCTGAGAGGTCACGCATGAGCAGCCGGCGCGAGATCGATGAAATACTGGAAATCATTCATGACCTCATTATCGAAAAAATACCCTTCAACAAAGTCCTGGGCCTCACGGTGGAGTCGCTCAATCTCGATCAGGCTTCCGTGAGACTCCCGATGCGGCAGGAGCTGATCGGAAATTTTATCCGCGGCTCGCTGCACGGCGGCGTCATCTCGAGCACCTTGGACTTTATGGGGGGCCTGGTCGCATTTCTCAGTGTGCTGAAGACCATGCAGGGGCAGTCCGTGCAGGCGATGGCCGAGCGATTTGCCAAGATCGGCACCATCGACATGCGGATCGACTACCTGCGGCCGGGGATCGGCGACCACTTTATCGCCACGGGCTACGCCTTGCGCACCGGGAACAAGGTCGCCGTGACCCGCATGGAGCTGCACAACAACGAGCGGCAGCTCATCGCTGTGGGGACAGGGGCCTACACCGTTGCATAGCTGCGGCATGAACGGCAAACACCGTCGAGGCGGTCGGCGGTAGGCAACACCATGGCAACACTGAACAGCCAGATCGAGGAGATCATCCTGTCCCACGGCACGCGGGGCATGGAACGGATCCGGGGCGCCGTCCCGGCGGGCTACTGCACCCGCGCCGCGAAGCTGATCCTTGAAAACAAGGGCCGCGTCCTCATCGGCACGGGCTTTCCCGTCGGCGGCAGCTTCGAGACCGATGGGCCGATCGGCGCGATTGCACTGTACCGCGTCCTTGAGCGACTGGGGCATGAAGCGATTTTGGTCTGCGCGCCGCCGATATCGAAGGTCCTGGCCGGCGACTTTCGGACCATGGAAGTCCCGATCCTGAGCTGGGAAGCGACACGTCCGATTGTGGAATCGGCACTGGCCGACACCCGGCCGTCTGTGATCGTCTCCATCGAACGGCCCGGGGTGGCCAAGGACGGCCGCTACTACAACATGCGCGGCAAGGACATCAGCGACTTCCTGGCCAAGTTCGACCTGTTTTTCAATCTCTGCAGCTGCCCGACCATCGGCGTCGGGGACGGCGGCAATGAAATCGGGATGGGCAACGTCCTCGCGGAACTGGCAAAGCTGCACATCATCCCCTCGGTGACACCTTGCGATGAGCTGGTCATCGCCACCGTGAGCAACTGGGGTGTTTACGGGATCATCGCGGCGATGAACCGCGAGCTCCGCCAGGACCTCTTCAGCCTGTTCGACCCGGTGGCGATCGTCCGGCATCTCGTCGACCGCGGGGCCGTGGACGGCACAACCGGGGTCGCGGAATGCACCGAGGACGGGTTCCCGCTGACGGTCGGGCTGTCGATCATCGCGCAGCTGCGCGAGCTGGCAGCAACGCGATGAAGTCTTGAAGAATTCGAACGATCGCCATGGTTAAAGAGCGTTTGGGCTATAACGTATAGAGCAGCTTTTTCACCCCTTGGCAGGGTGTTGAGAAACAAGCATCGGGCCGTCAGCCAAGGCGTGCGGCGTTTTGGAAAGCGCAGCATATGCGGTATATGTGAGCATTTACAATAGCCGCACAACGCCGGATCACGGTGCGAGGCGCAGTTTTTCAACGCCCTGATAGTGAACACATGGAGGTTTGTATGTCCTTGAATCCGCTGGAACTCAAAGGTTTGGTCGACTCGACGCCCGACAAGTCCCTTCTGATCAATCTCGCCGGGTTTTACGCGAAGCGCCAGCTGCCGGAGAAGGGCGTGGACAGCGAGGTCGTCTACGATTGCCCGCGCAGCCAGGTGATGGTCCGGACCGCCGTGAAGGGCACGCAGATCGGCGCCCACTTCCACACCGTGTCCGACGAGGTTGTCATCGTGGTGGGCGGGTGCGGCGAAATCCTGGTCAACGGCGAATGGAAGCCGGTGAAACAGGGCGAGGTCCATGTCTGCCCGCGTGGAATCATCCACGACACCCGGGCGCTCACGGAGAATTTGCAGTACCTCTCGATCTTCACCCCGCACCTGCCGCCGGGCACCGACATCAACTGGGTCAAGTGACCCGCAGGGCGGTTCGGGCGTCCGTGGCGCAACTTCGATACATTTTATGGGATCATGACGGCGTGCTGGTCGACACCGAGGAGTGGTACTTCCAGGCCACGCGGCGCGCGCTGGCCGAAGTCGGGGTGGATCTCCAGAGAGCCGATTACCATGAATTTCGGGCCCGCGGCGAGACGGCCTGGGGCATGGCCCGGCAGGCCGGAGTCGCCGAACCGGTCATTGCGCACCACAGGGCGCACCGGGACACTTACTATCAGGAGTACCTGCGTCGAGAGGAGATCGCGATACCGGGGGTTGAGGAGGTGCTGGGGCTCCTCAAAGACCGCTATAAAATGGCCATCGTCACGACCTCGAAAAGAGCCGATTTCGATCTCATTCATCGATCGCGCTGCATCGTGAAACACATGGAGTTCGTGCTCACGGTCGAAGATTACGAAAAGGAAAAGCCATCCCCGGAACCCTATCTTTCCGCCCTGAGGCGCTTCGGTGCTGTGCCGGAAGAGGCGGTCGTCGTGGAAGACTCCGCGCAGGGGCTGAAGGCCGCGCGGGCCGCCGGCATCGAGTGCATCATCATACGGAACCATTTCTTCGCAGACGCGCATGACTTCACGGGGGCCCGGCGCGTCATCGCCTCGATCCGCGAACTGCCGGAGGTGCTTTCGGGCTGGCGCGCAGCGGCACAGGCCACGTGACGCATGAACACACTTCAAACCGGCAGCGAAAGCCCGCGCATGCGAACCCCGCCCACCACGCGTCTTTAACTGCAGGACAGCCACTGCTTTGAATCCGACTTCCGCACCGAAAACAAGGGCCAGCTGAACAAACGGCTCTATGTCCGGCTCGCTCCAACCGAACCGCGGGGCGTTTGCCCTGCCTGACGCTTCATGCGCCAGGGCCGGCTATTATTTTTTACCGAATAATGGGGGAGAAAGGCATGGGAAATGGTCGCTGCAAAGCTCCGGCAGTGATCACCGGTGTCAGGCTATTCTTTGCCCGCATTTAATCAACAGAAAACCTTTTGCCGCCCTCTGGAGACGAGCGATTGCTATCGGGTGAGCAGCGCCGCAGCCCGACGTCCCGGGTCCGGTTCCATCGTGGTTCGCATTTGGATTGGAATCCAAAAGACAGACACGACATTCCTCCTGGATTCTCGTATTGACGACCTTCGCCGAGTCGCTGCATTCGGGACCGCAACTTATGGGGAGGGGATTTCTCTCGGCTTCACAATATTCCACAACGACATAGAGTTCGCGTGTCTTTCTCGGCGTAACAAGCTCTGCCCGTGTTCCCAGAAAGATTTCATTTCCAGCGCAGTCGATTGCCATTCCGGGTTCCACGAACACTTTGGGCCCGTCGATTGAGACCCCCAATCCTTCAACAACCCCCCATCCGTGAAGGCGCCGGTTATGCCTGCGTTGCCTTTCTATCCAGTAAGCCTGCTCCGTGGCGAAATCATCTGCGGTTAAGAGCTGCCCTGCAAAATACCGAACACGCTGTAACCCGCCATATTTGTACATGTTTGACCTCACCGTCTTATGGCCTATGGGCGCACTTCGGCCGAAGCGTTGCGCATGACCTGCAACTCGTTGCAGATAAGGCCGTCGACACCCAGGGCGAGGACCTTTTCCGCCTCTGATCGAGTGTTGATGGTCCAGGGGAAAATCTTGAGGCCCGCAGCGTGCATCAGGCCCACCTGGTCGCGGGTGAGAACAGTGAACCGGGGGTGCCAGGAAAAAGCCCTCATCTTGAGAAGCATTTCCAGAACGCTCTTGTCCGCCCCGTGATCGGAGATGTAGGCTATGGCCGGCGGGGCGTCCATGGCGGCAATGCGCTCGAGAATGCGCGCATCGAAGCTCGAGATAATCACGCGGTCCATGGCTCCGCTAGTTTTCACGAGTTTAACCACCTGGAGTTCGACGGCGTCGGCGGGGTAGTCTGCCTCAAAGGCGCTCTCCTTGATTTCGATGTTCAGCATGCACCGGCCGGCGGTCAGCTCCATCACTTCTAAAAGTTCCGGGATGCGCTCCGCAGAAAATCGCGGGGCAAACCAGCTCCCGGCATCCAGCCGCTTGAGCTCCTCGAAGGTCTGCCCGAGAACCGGTCCCTTTCCGTCCGTGGTGCGGTCGAGCGTGTCGTCGTGGATCACCACCACCTTGCGGTCCTTCGTCAGGGTGACGTCCAGCTCGATCATGTCGCAGCCGGCCTTGATGGCCCCTTCGAAGGAGGCCAGGGTGTTTTCAGGGTACCGCGCCGGGTAGCCGCGGTGGCCGATGAGGAGAGGACGAGTGAATCGGGCCAGGTCGAGCGATGGGCGCATGTTTTTCAATCCAATCTGCGGGGAGGTGTTTGGGTGTTTGGGTGTTTAGGTGTTCAGGGCGGTTCAATACCAAACACCCAAATACCCATACACCCAAACACCACCTACACTATCCGCGTTCTCGTTTCCGGATCGAACAGGTGCAGTTTCTCCTGCGGGATGGAAAGCCGGATCGCAGCATGTTTTTCAAACCGGTGCACGTCGGGCAGGCGGACCGTCAAAGGTACTTTTTCCGCGCCGATGTGACCGTACACAAGGGTATCGGCCCCGAGCAGCTCTACCTGGCCCACCGTAAACAGAATCGTGCGGGCGCCCTTCGCATCGAGTTCCATGTGTTCGGGCCGGATTCCGAGGATCGCCTTTCTTCCGGCCCAACCCGGAAGGGCCGATCCGTTTAAAGGGATCAGGATGTCGCCGGGGAGCCTCAAGGCCTGTTCCCCCTCCTGAACCATCACCTCCATGAAGTTCATGGCCGGCGACCCGATGAACCCGGCCACAAACACGGTGGCCGGGCGTTCGTAGACCTCGAGCGGCGAGCCGATTTGCGCAGCATAGCCGTTGTCCATCACGACGAGGCGGTCGCCCAGGGTCATGGCCTCCACCTGGTCGTGGGTTACGTAGACGCTGGTAATTTTGAGATCCTCGTGCAGCTTGCGGATCTCGAGCCGCATCTGCACCCGCAGCTTCGCATCCAGGTTGCTGAGCGGCTCGTCGAACAGGAAGACCTTGGGCTCGCGCACGATGCAGCGGCCCATGGCCACGCGCTGGCGCTGGCCGCCCGAAAGCTGCCGGGGCTTGCGGTCCAAAAGCGCGCTCAGCTCGAGGATTTTTGCGGCGTTGCGCACCCGCTGGTCGATCTCCTCCTTCGCCATGCGGCGCATCTTCAACCCGTAGGCCATGTTCTTGTAAACTGTCATGTGGGGATAGAGCGCGTAGTTTTGAAACACCATGGCGATGTCGCGCTCGGCCGGCTCCAGCCGGTTCACCACCCGCCCGGAGATGGCGATCTCGCCGGAGCTGATCTCCTCGAGCCCGGCAATCATGCGCAGCAGGGTGGACTTGCCGCAGCCCGACGGCCCGAGGATGACGATGAACTCGCCGTCCCGGATATCGCAGCTGATGCCGTGAATGACTTCGGATTTGCCGAATTTCTTGGTCACATTTCGAATGCTGACGTCCGCCATTGAAACTCCTCAAACTCCCGATCGGTTCACCTATCGGCCCGCTGTCCCACTTGCATGTCCATCATCGCGGCTTAAGGCTGCTCCCCTATAAACTTTGGAACCGGACGACTTTGTAAAAGGCCAAAATTCAAGGCGCGCGAATCTCGCGGAGCGAGGCGTACTGCCTGTACGCCGCAGCGACCGCGAGCTGAAGCGCAACGCAGAAGTTTGGTCTTCTACGAAGTCGTTACTTCTCGGTTTCCGTCATCCCGCGCACGAACTGCTTCTGCATGAAGATCACCACCAGGACCGGCGGCAGCATCGCCAGGATGGTGGAGGCCATGATGATCTGCCACTCGGCCTGCCCTTCGCCCACGTCGAGCATGCGCTTGATGCCGATCAGGAGCGTGTAATAGCTCTGATCGCTCGTGATCAGAAGCGGCCACAGGTACTGGTTCCAGCCGTAGATGAACAGAATCACGAACAGGGCGGCGATCGATGTGCGCGACATCGGCAGCAGGATGTCGAAAAAGAAGCGCATGGGCCCGCCGCCGTCGATGCGGTGCGCTTCGCACAGCTCGTCGGGAACCGTCATGAAAAACTGCCGGAACAGGAAGGTGGCAGTGGCCGAGGCGATCAGGGGGAAGATGAGCCCGGCATAGGAATCGAGCATTTTCAGGTCCGCCGCCACCTTGTACGTCGGCAGGATGCGGACTTCGACCGGCAGCATGAGCGTGATGAAGATCATCCAGAAAAAAACCATGCGCAGCCGGAAGCGGAAGTACACGATGGCGAAGGCCGCCAGCAGCGAGATGCTGATCTTTCCGAAGGTGATCCCGAGCGCCATGATCAGGCTGTTCAGCATCATCGTGCCGACGGTCGCTCCCACGTCCCGCGGACCGACGGTGAGGGCCCGCAGGTAGTTCTCCACCAGGTGGCTTCCGGGCAAGAGCGGAAAGGACTTGCTGACCACCTCGAGGGTGTGGGTCGAGGCGACAAAGGTGACATAGATCGGGAAGGCCAGGACCAGCGCACCCAGAATGAGGGTCGCGTGCGTGACAAACGTCAGAACCGGGCGGTGTTCGACCATCATGTTCGCGTCTCGATCAGTAATGGACCTTGCGTTCGATGAAGCGGAACTGGACCACGGTGAGCGTGATCACCACGATCATCAGAATCACCGACTGGGCCGCCGAGCCCCCGAGGTCCAGGTTGATGAAACCGTCGTTGAACACCTTGTACACCAGGATGTTCGTGGCGTAGTTGGGCCCGCCGCGGGTGATGGCATGAATCACGCCGAAGGTGTCGAAAAAGGCGTAGACGATGTTGACCACGATCAGGAAAAAAAGGGTCGGCGACAGCAGCGGAAACACGATGGTCCAGAAGCGCCGCCAGGGTCCGGCGCCGTCGATGGCGGCCGCTTCGATAAAGGAGTGCGGGATGGCCTGCAGCCCGGCCAGGAAGAACAGGAAGTTGTAGGAGATCTCGCGCCAGGCCGCCGCAATGATGACGAGGGTCATGGCCTGCGCCCCGTTGAGGGTGTGGTTCCAGTCCACCCCGGCCTTTTTCATGAAAAAGGCCACCATGCCCACGGTCGGGTTGAACAGGAAGAACCACAGGACGCCGGCCACGACCGGTGCCACCGCATAGGGCCAGATGATCAGCGTCTTGTAAACGGTGGCGCTGCGCAGGGCGCGGTCGGCCATGACGGCGAGCAGCAGCGCCACGGAGAGCGCGGTCCCGGCAACTGCGGCGCTGAAGGTAAGTGTCACGCGGAACGAGTCGAGGTACTCTGTGCTGGCGAAGAGGTCCGCAAAGTTGTCAAACCAGATAAAGGCGGATGAAGTCCCGAAGGCGTCCTCCTGCAGAAAGGACTGCACCAGCGCCTGGGAGGCGGGCCAGATAAAGAACACCAGCGTGATAATGATCTGGGGGGCGACGAGAAAGTAGGGCAGCACCCGGTTTTTGAAAACGACGCGCTTTTCCATAAGCGATCAGATTTTCCATGCACCGGCTTGAAATCCCCCCTCCCTCCTTTAGCAAAAGGGGGGGAGGGGGGCAGAACGCTCCACTATGTCCACCGAGAAATAGAGTTTTGAACGCCGCTATTTATTCGCCTTTTCGAATTTACGCAGCGACTCGTTGCCGGCCTTGACGGCATCATCCAGCCCCTGCTTGGCGGTCTTCTTGCCGGCGAAAATAGCCTCAAACTCGTTGTCCATGATGTCCCGGGTCTTGGCGTGATCGCCGAAACGCAGCCCCTTGGAGTTCTCGGTCGGCTTGTGCAGGGTCATCTGCTTGAGCGAAGTCTCGGTGCCCGGATTCTTTGCATAAAACCCCTGCTTCTTGGTCAGCTCATAGGCCGCCAGGGTGATGGGCAGGTAGCCCGTGGCCTGATGCCAGTCGGCCATCACCTCGGGCTTGGACAGGTAGTTGAAGAAGGCGGCCACCCCCTTGTAATCGGCGGCTTTGTGGCCTTGGAGCACCCATAGGCTGGCGCCTCCGATGATGGTGTTCTGGGGGGCGCCCTTCACGTCCGGCCAGTAGGGCAGCATGGCGACCCCGAACTCGAACTGGCAGGTTTTCTTGAACCCGGCATACCCGGCCGAAGACTCGGTGTACATGGCCACTTCCCCCGAGGAGAACTTGGCATTGCCCACGTTGGTCCGGCCGCCATAGACAAAAATCTTGTCCTTCTGCCAGTCGGCCAGTTGCTGAATGTGTTTCACCTGCAGCGGGCCGTTGAACGTGTAAACGGCATCCAGGCCGCCGAACCCGTTTTCTTTGGTGCCGATGGGCACGTTGTGCCACGCGCTCAGGTTTTCAATGTGAATCCAGCCGTTCCAGGCGGATGAAAAACCGGCCTGGCACACGCCGGCCGCCACCAGCTTCTTGGCAATCTCGGCCAGCACGGGCCAGGAAATCGGCGGCTTTTCAGGGTCGAGGCCGGCCTTTCTGAACATGTCCTTGTTGTAATAGAGGACGGGGGTCGAGCTGTTGAAGGGCATGGAGAGCATCTTGCCGTCGCGGGTCGTGTAGTAGCCGGTGACCGTGGGCAGGTAGGCGCCGGGGTCGAACGGCAGGCCGGACTCCTTCATGACCTGGTAAACCGGTTTGATGGCACCCTTGGCCGCCATCATGGTCGCCGTGCCCACTTCGAACACCTGCAGGATGTGGGGCGGGGCTTTGGCGCGAAAGGCTGCGATTCCGGCGTTCATGGTATCCGAGTAATTGCCTTTGTACGTTGGCACCACCTGGTACTGGGTCTGGGATTTGTTGAACCCGTCGCAGATTTCGTTCACCTTCTCCCCGAGGGCACCGCCGTGGGCGTGCCACCAGTTGACGGTGACCGGGGCTGCCAGGACCAGGGCCGGGACGGCGAGCAGGGCGATGGCCGCGAACGCAATCCAGGTTCTTCGCACGTTTTTCATGGGCTTCTCCTTTTCCGTTTGCAGTTAAACGCCTGGTTCAAAGAATTCAGTTGCGATGGAAACCCAAAATCTGCGAAAATAGGATGAGGCAACGGTTGATAACGATCTAAGGGTGAAAGGATATGCCATGAGCCGGAAATTAGTCAAACAAAATCTGCGGGAGCTGGCGGCGCTGGTGACGGCACTGATGTTAGTGATTCCGGGGGCCGCCATGGCCCAGTCGGCTGCCGGAGCGCAGGCCCGGGTTCAGATCATCGGTCACCGCGGGGCGGCCGGGCTCGCCCCGGAAAACACCCTGGCTGCGTTCAAACGGGCCTGTACGCTGGGGGTCGACGCCATCGAACTGGATGTCCTGGTTTCAGCTGACGGGGAGCTGGTGGTGCATCACGATTTCAAGCTGAGGCCCGAAATCGCCCGCACAGCCGACGGTGCCTGGATCGCCTCCGGGTCGCCGCCGGCCATCAAAGACCTGAGCCTGGCCCAGCTCAAGACGTACGATATCGGCCGTCTGCAGCCGAAAACATCCTATGCGGCACGGTTTCCCGAGCAAGTCCCGGTGGACGGCGAGCGCATCCCGACGTTCAAGGAGACGATCGACCTCTTCAAAAAATCATGCAGCCCATCCACCCGGCTTTTTGTGGAAATCAAGACCACGCCGGAGGAGCCGAACCTGACCCCGCCGCCCGAGTTGGTATCCGAAAGGGTCGTTCAGATGCTGAGGGATGAAGGAGTTGCCGAGCGCACGTGGATCCTGTCGTTCGATTGGCGCAACCTCGTGCACATCCAGAAGACCGCGCCGGAACTGGCGACCGTTTATCTCACCATCGTCGGCCCGGGGCTGAACAACCTCAAGCCGAACCAGCCCGGGGCCTCGCCTTGGATGGCCGGACTCGACATCGACGACTTCAACGGCTCGGCGCCCCGGGCGGTCAAGGCGGCCGGCGGCCGGGTCTGGTCGCCGTTTTTCAAGAACCTGACTCCGGAGACGCTTGCGGAAGCCCATCAACTGGGGCTGCTCGTGTCCGTCTGGACGCCCGACAGCTCAGAAGATTTGAAGAAGCTGATCGAGATGAAGGTGGATGCGATCACGACGAACCGTCCGGACGTGCTCAAGAAGCTGCTGGCGGACAAGTGAAAAATGTTCACCCTTCGGGCGAGCCGATCCGGCCGCATCCGCTGCGTTGCGGTCCATTGGCTGTACCACATGTACAGCTTCATGGCCCGACGCCTTGCGGCGGCAGCCACCTCGACTCGTGCAATGTCCATGTTAGAGCGGCAGTAGCGCGACGCATGTGGATGAATTAACGCCCCAACGCGATTCCCCTCCCCTTGCGGGAGGGGTTAAATGTCACTTGCTCCGAGTGAAGAGGTACAGCACCCCGATCGCCGCCTGGCTGACCACGCAGATCAGCAGTGCTGCGCCGAACGCCTGCGGGCCGCGGGAGGCCTCCGGGTAAAGGCCCTGCATGGCAATGCCGAGACCCTGCAGGAACACCGCCGGGCCCATCATGGTGAAGAAATTGGTCCCGCTCATGGCCGCACCCGTCATCTCCTTCGGAACGAGAGTCTTGATGTGGGCATAGACGTGCATGCCGCTGGCCGAGGCAAGCCCGAACGCAAAGAAAATGGCGGCCGCGAGCAGGGAGCTTGTCCCCGGCGGGAGCGCCCTCAATCCGAACGTGACCAGCGCCAGCAACAGCAATCCGCCGGCAACGGCCCATTTGGGCGTCTTGAAAACGCGGTCGGAAAGCGCACCCCACACCGGGCCCCCCACGATCAGACCGATATTCATCGCCATGAGAATGTTTCCGGCCTGCACGGGCGAAAACCGTAAGGCTTCCATCAGAAGAGGGCCCGCCCACAAGGTCTGCAGCGCGGCGTGGGTGCCGTAGCGGACAAACGTGCCCGCAGAGATGATCCAGTAGTCTTTGCTGCGCATCAAGATCCCAAGATTGCCGAACAGCGAGACCGGCCTGAGGCCTCCGGCGGGCGACAGCGGGTTCGACGCCTCCTCAGCCGGCCGGTCCTGAACCACCCAGAAGAGCGCGAGCGTCAGCAGGAGGTGGACGGCGATGATGGCCTGGAAGCTCAGGCGCCAGCCGAATTGCTCGGCCAGCAAAACCAGCGGGGTGGCGGCAACGATGTTGCCGAGGGTCCCGATCGCATACAGCAGCCCCGAGAGCGTCGCGAAGGTGCGCGGGGGAAACCATTCCGTGAGCAGCTTCAGGGGCCCCATCAGATTGCAGGCCATCCCCACCCCGAGCAGCACGCGGCCGGCCAGGCCCATTCCCAAACTTTGGGCCAGGGAGAACATGATGGCGCCGGCCATCCCCACAAACGAAAGCGCGATCATCAGCCGCTTCGCCCCGACCTTGTCGAGGAAAATGCTGATCGGGATCTGGGTCAACGCAAAGGCGTAAAAAAAACCTGCGGACAAGAGCCCCAGGCCTTCGGTGTCAAGACGGAGGTCGGTGATCAGCCACGGGGCGAGGACGGCGTTGGTCGTCCGGTAGAGCTGCGAGATGAAAAGCTGCAGCGAGCACAGTATGAATATGAGCCAGGCGCGGGCCATTTGTTCGCTCGAAGTTATTATCAGCAGTGTTCAGATGGATCTTTCGGTTGGCGGACATCCAGCATCGAGAAGACAACATCTCTCTGTGTCTATCCCCGCCTTGGGTGGATGTCAAAGCAAATACGGCAATCGGCCGCTGTCATCTGCAATCCTCATCATTGACACCATGTGGTCTTTTTTATAGTCTGATTCATCTATCGTTTGCGCGACGGCTTAACAGTGTTGAAAAACTGCGCCTGAAGCCGTGATCCGGCGTTGTGCGGCTAAGGAATGCGGTCTTTTTTAGGATACGCTCGCTTTTGCGGTTTAAGAGGTCGTATGGTCCCGAAAGAGCTTATCAACGAATTGCGCCGGATCGTGGGCGACCGGCACGTGTCCGAGTCCCGCACCGCCGGCGAACTCTATTCCTACGACGCCTCTCTCGCCAAGGGATCACCCGGCGCAGTGGTGTTCCCGGCCGATGCCCGTGAGACCTCCCGGGTGGTCAAGGCGGCTGCCCGGTCCGGCGTTGCCTTCGTGCCCCGCGGCTTCGGGACAAACCTGTCCGGCGGAACGGTGCTGCCTCATGGAGGCTTGACGGTCTGCCTCTCGCGCCTCAACCGCATTATCGGAATTTTTCCACAAAGCCGCACCGCCGTCGTCCAACCCGGAGTCACGAACCTGGAACTCCAGAACGCGCTCTCTCCCTTGGGGTTTTTCTATGCCCCTGATCCCGCCAGTCAGAAAGTTGCGACCCTGGGGGGCAATGTCGGCGAAAATTCCGGCGGGCCGCGCTGCCTCAAGTACGGGGTTACCACCAACCATGTGCTCGGCCTGGAGGTCGTGCTGACCTCCGGTGAGCTCTTGCGGTTGGGCGGAGCAGACGTCGACCCGCTCGGATACGACCTGCGGGCGCTGCTCATCGGCAGCGAGGGCACCCTGGCCGTGGTGACCGAGGTCACCGTGCGCATCATGCCCAAGCCGGAAAAAGTGATGACGCAGCTCGTGGTCTACGACGACGTCGACGACGCGGCCCGTTCGGTTGCCGATATCATTGCCGCCGGGATCGTGCCGGCGACCCTCGAGATGATGGACTCCCCGATCATCCGGGCGGTGGAGGACAGCATCGCCTGCGGCTACCCCAGGGACGCCGCGGCGGTCCTGATCATCGAAGTGGAGGGGCCGGTCGAGGGCTTGGAAAAGCAGGCCGGCCGCATCCGCGAAATCTGCACGGCCAACGGATGCCGCGAGGTTCGGGATGCCGCCGGCGCCGAGGAGCGCGCCCGTCTATGGGAAGGACGGCGCGGCGCCTTCGGAGCGGTGGCGCGGCTGGCGCCGAACTACCTGGTCAACGACTGTACGGTGCCGCGCACCCTGTTGCCCAATGCCCTGGCGCAGGTTTCCGAGATCGTGAAGCGCCACGGCTTCGAGCACGGTAACGTCTTTCACGCCGGCGACGGGAATCTGCACCCCTTGATTCTGTTCGACTCGCGCGACCCGGACCAGCTCAAGCGGGTGCACGCGGCCGGCTGGGAGATCATGCAGGCCTGTGTCGCGCTGGGTGGCACCATCTCGGGTGAGCACGGGATCGGCCTCGAAAAAATGGAAGCCATGCGCATGGTGTTTTCGGATGCGGACATCGACGCCCAGCGCTCGCTCCAGGAGGCTTTCGATCCGGCCCGCGTCCTGAACCCGGGGAAAATGTTCCCGGACACGAGCCGCCCCTTTGCCTTCAAGGAGCAGGCGGCCTGGGCCTGCGCCGATGACGCGCTGAGCGGTATCGAAAAGCGCCTGGCCGAGGAGGTGAAAAACGCTTATGCCGCCGACCGGGCGCTCCTGCCGCTCGGCGGCGGCTCGCTTTCCGGCGCGGGAAACCTTCCGGCGCGGCCCACGACCTTGCTGCGCACGGCAGCGCTCGACGGGATGGTCGCGCTCGACCCGGCCAATCAGTACTTCACGGCCGGCGCCGGGATGACGCTGGGTGCCATCCAGGAGGCGCTTTCGCCGCACAACCAGTGGCTGCCCCTGCGTCCGGCCTTTGGCGTGCTGCGGCGCACCATCGGCGGCATTACGGCCACCGGCGCCCTCGGCCCGGAGAGAATTGCCTACGGCGCACCGCGCGAACTTTTGCTCGGCCTGCGTTTCGTCGACGGTCGCGGCCGCCTGATCAACGCCGGTGGCAAAGTCGTGAAGAACGTCGCCGGCTACGACATGACCCGCCTCATTGCCGGGTCGGCCGGAAGCCTGGGCCTGATCACCCGGGTGACCATGAAAACGGCCACCCGGCCGGAGCGCTGTGCAATGGTCTCGGCCTGCGGTGCTCCCGACGCCTGCGCCAGCCTGGCGGCCCAGCTGCTCGGCTCCAGCCTCGGGGCCGTGTTTGCGGCGGCCGCACCCGATGACGACGGTGAACGCTGGCGGCTTCGGGTCGGTTTCGAAGGTTTCGGCGAGACCGTCGCCGCCCAGCTCGGCCGGGCCGAAGCCCTTTTCGAAAAAGCCGATTTCAGGTCCGTGCGCGCCGAGGACTACGATGTCCTCACCGGGCCCTTCTCCGGGCTGTACGAGCGCATCGCCGGCTGCCCCTTCGTCCTGCGCATGGGGGCGCCGCCGGACCGGGCCGGCGCCGCCGCCGCCATTCTGCAGCAGCTGACCCGGGTTGAGGCCTTGCTGGTCGATTTCGGCAGCGGGCGGGTTCTGGCCGGCAGCAGCGACATGGGGGACGCATCCTGGCACACGATCGGGCAGCGGCTGCGCGAACTCACCGGGCATGCCGTTCTGGAAAAAAGCCCGGATGAATTCAAAATGCGCAACGACGTGTTCGGCCCCCCGCGGCCGGAATGGAACCTTATGCACCGGGTCAAGGCCATTCTCGATCCGAAGCTTATATTCGCGCCGGGCAGGATGCCGGGTCCCGTTTAAAGAACTTTCAGCTGTTGGATGCGTGATGCTGGATGCCCGATCAAGAAAGAGCATGGCAGTGGACGGGAGACCAGGGGAACAAGAAGATTTCGATGGTCGATCGCGGCTGGAAGCCGCTCCCACAGAATCCAGTATCGCGTATTCAGCATCAATGAGGGACTAATCGGATTGCACCTTAGATCCGGATCGAAAAAAATGAGCATATCCGCACACTACGACGAAATCGCCCACTGCAACCACTGCGGCTTCTGCCAGACGGCCTGCCCGATCTTCCGCTCCACCGGTTATGAAGGGGGGGTCGCGCGGGGCCGGCTGGCATTGCTGCGGGCCGTCATCGAAGACCGGCTCCAGTGGAGCCCGGAGCTCGAGGAGCCCCTTTACAGCTGCCTGCTCTGCGGGGCCTGCACCAGCAACTGCTTCCCGGCGATCCCGACCGCGGAGCTGGTCACCACGGCGCGTTCCGAGTACCTCGAAAAGGTCGGCCGCAAATCCATCCACCGCCTGCTGTTCGACACGCTGCTGCCGTACCCCCGGCGGCTGCACCTGGCCGCCCGGGTTGCGGCGCTGGGCAAGAACAGCGGCGCAAGCGAGCTGGCCCGCGCGCTGGGGCTGCTGCGCATTTTCGGCCGCGACCTGTCGCGGGCCGAGGCGATCGTCGACCGGCTGCCGGCCCGGCCGTTCCGGGAGCGCTTCACGCCCGGGGTGTACGACGGGCAGGGCCGCGGCCGGCCGGTGGCCTATTTCGTGGGCTGCGGGGTCGACGTGGTCAGCCACGCGGTCGGGGAGGCCACGCTCGGCCTGCTGCGGCACTTCAGCCGGAGTGTCCGGGTGCTGGAGAACAACTGCTGCGGTCTGCCCGCGTGGTCCTACGGGGATCTGGACGCGGCCCGCCGGCTGGCGGGGAAACACCTGCCGCTGATCGAGGCCGCGGGCGCCGATCTCGTCGTCACGGACTGTTCGAGCTGCACCGGC
>DATITS010000345.1:0-27271 GCA_035467535.1 Desulfobacterales bacterium | reverse complement strand
CGCCAAGAACCACACCCCCAGCAAGGACTGGCTCAAGTTCGTCAAGACCATCAAGGCGCGCTCCAAGATCCGGCAGTGGATCAAGGCCCAGGAGAAGGAGCGCAGCATCAGCCTCGGCCGGGAGATGCTGGAGAAGGCGTTCCGCAAGGAGAAGCTGAATTTCATCACGCTGTCCAAAACCGACCCGATGAACGCGGTAGTGGAATCGCTGGGGGTGAAGACGTTTGACGATCTCGTTGCCAACGTGGGCTACGGGAAGGTGACGCCCCTGCAGGTGCTGCGACCGTTCATGGCCAAGTCCCAGGCGGAGGGAAGCCGGGCGTCGTTGCTGGAAAAGCTGATCAGCCGGGTCCGCAAGAAGAAACCGCGGGCCGGCGTTCTCGTCAAGGGGCTGGAGGACATCCTCATCAAGTTCGGCAAGTGCTGCCAGCCGGTGCCGGGGGATGCGATCATCGGCTACATCACGCAAGGCTACGGGGTCACGGTCCACCGCGCGAGCTGCGTGAACGCCTTGCGCACGAGCCCGGAACGACAGATCGAGGTCGAATGGAGCACCGAGGCCGCCGACAGGTATCCGGTGAAGATTCAGATTTTGTCTTACGACCGGGTGGGGTTACTGGCCGACGTGGTGAGCAGCATCAGCAAGTTCGGCGCCAATATCCTGAACGCCAGCTCCGAAACCAAGGAAACTCAAATGGTCGAAAGCTTTTTCACCATCAACGTCGCGGACAAGGAGCACCTCGAAAAAATCCTCTCCGCCGTCAAGAAGGTAAAGCACGTCCAGGATGCGCGACGGGTGGGGTGATCAGAAAAACAAGCGTCAGGCCGTCAGCCAAGGCAGATAGAAGCTTGAGGCAAGAGGCTTGAGGCTTTACAAAAAAATAAGCCGCCGTCCGCCAGGCTTCCAGCCGATCGCCTGTGAGCATTTGTAAAAGCCGCACAACGGCGGATCAGGGCGCGAGGCGCGGTTTTTCAACCCTCTGTTAGGGCGCCTTTTGGATGCGGCCGGACTTGATGCAGGCGCAACAGACCACCAGGGTCTTGGGCTGGCCGTCGCGCAGTGCCCGGACGCGCTTTAGGTTGGGGTTGAAGCGGCGTTTGGTCACGTTGTGGGCATGGCTGACGCGGCTGCCCACCATCGGTTTTTTCCCGCAGATGGCACACATCTTGGACACGGTGGCACACTCCTTATTTATCAGAATTCAAAAACTACTTTCTATACACCATCTGCATGGGAAAAATCAAGCAATTTCTGAACAGGGATGCGTCGCCCGGGCGTTTTCGTTGCCACCCGAGGTTGTGAAACCACTTCTAGAAGACCGGCGCCTCCCGCGCGGGTGCGTCCGGGGCTTCCTTGACCGGGACGAGCTCTTCGGCCAATTTTTTCTCGCTGCGGACAATGTATTCCAGCGCCGGCTGATGGTAGCCGACATCGGGGTAGTCCGTCACGACGGAGCGGAACCGGTTGAGGGCTGCCTTGTAGTGCTTGGATTTGTAGTAAAACGTCCCGATGCCGAAGTCGTGGCCGGACAGGCTCTTGTAGCATGCCACGACATGGTCGGCGGCGCTGCGCGCGTAAGGGTCCCGGGGATACTGCTTGAGGAGCCGTTGGAAGGTCTCCAGCGCCTTGCGGGCGTTGTTCGGGTCCCGGTCCGGGGTGGTGACGCGGTCGAAATAGCACCGGCCGATCTGGTAGATCACGTACGGGATCGCCTCGTTGCGGGGGTGAAGCTTTTCGAATTCCTCGTAGGCGAAAATGGCGTCGTCATACTGCTCGAGGCGGTAATGGGCATCGCCCAGCTTCAACTCGGCCAGCATGGCGTATTTGGAGAACGGGTAAATATCCTTCAACCGCTGGAAATGATCGACCGCTTTCTTGTATTCGCCGTCGGCGTAATAATCCATGCCCGCCATCGCCAGATCCTCGGCGGTCTGGTTTTCGTCCGCCCCCCCGAACAAGCGGCTGATGGAGGTTTTCAGGTCGGTCGCCGTTTCCTTGATGGTCGTGCAGCCGGAAACCAGCAGCCACGCCGCCAAGCAGAGCGAAAGGCCCCGCATCGATTTCACACTCATGACCCGCATCCGTTCGAACTTACAGGAGCTTGTTGAGGGCTTCCTCCAGCTTGGATTTGGCGACCATGCCGGTGATCTGGTTGACAACGCCGCCGGACTTGAAGAAAATGAGCGTCGGAATGGCCTTGATGCCGTATTTGCTGGGGGTGACGGGGCTGTTGTCCACGTTGCACTTGGCGAACTTGATTTTGCCGCTGAAGTTTTTCGCCAGGTCTTCGACGAGGGGGGCGATCGCCTTGCAGGGCCCGCACCAGGGGGCCCAGAAATCCACGAGGACGGGTGTGTCGGACTTCAATACCTCGGCCTCAAAACTGCCATCGTCGACTTCAATGATCCCATCTGCCATGATGCCAATCCTTTCTTGGATGAAGTGATCTGTGATAATAGATTCAAAGCCTATAGATGTCAACCACAACCGGTGGGTGATGATCACCGGATTCAATAGCCCAAGGAGGTCGCGATGGTCAGGAAAATCCGTCTGGGAGCGCTCGTTTCGGGCGGCGGCACGAACTTGCAGGCCATTATGGACGCCTGTGAAAGCGGGGGGCTCGCAGCCGAGATAGCGTTCGTCGGCTCCGACAACCCGGATGCGTTCGGCCTGAAGCGGGCTGCCGAACGCGGTATTGCGACCTTCGTCGTCGATTACCGGGCGGTCATCCGCGCATTCCGGGCCAACCCGCAGGGGGCAAGGCTGCCGCCGGGTTTCCGAATCGAGGAGGTGGCTGCGAAGCAGGGGATTCTGCCCAAGGACGGCAATCCCGGAAAATTGGCCCTTTTTCTAAAAACGAGGGCGATCGCCGAGGCCGGCCTGATCGAGGCGATGCGCCCGTACCCCTTCGACCTGCTGATCCTGGCGGGTTTCATGCGCAACCTGACCCCGTATTTCATCGACCGGGTGAGCCCGGACCGCACGCAGCCGCGGATCATGAACATCCACCCGGCGCTGCTGCCTGCCTTTCCGGGCACCGACGGCTATGGAGACACCTTCCGCTACGGCTGCAAAATCGGCGGCTGCACCGTGCACTTCGTCGACTACGGCGAGGATTCGGGTCCGGTCATCGGCCAGCGCGCCTTTGCGATCCACGCCGATGACACCATCGACGCTGTCCGCAAGCGGGGACTGGAGCAGGAGTGGCAGCTCTACCCGGAGTGCATCCGGCTCTTCGCCGAGGGGCGCCTCGAAACGGTGCGCATGCGCCACGAACTTGCCGGCGGAAACGTCTACGAACGGACCGTGGTTAAAATACGGCCGGAGAAAGGATGAACCCGATGGTTCATTAACGGTCAGTCGGCCGCTGCGGCCAAAGATGAAGTCTTTGTGGACCAACTCTTTGCTCGACTTAAGGAATCCGGACATTTTGCCTGGCTGAACACTGAAAGCATTACGAAGGAACTTCATTGGCACGAAGAGATGATTAAAGGCCTAAGCGAGACTGACATATTGCGTCTATTCGTGTCGCCAGATTCGATCGCGTCGAAGTGGGTCAAACAGGAAGGGAAGTTCTTCCTGCAAGCTGGCAAAAAGGTGTTGCCCATCCTGCTCCGGCAGACCAAGGCCCCTGTCGCGCTTAGCAAAATCGAGATGATCAAAGTTCAAGCTGAAGGCTGGTACCACCGTTTTGAGTATCTTAAATACCATCCGACATATCCCAATATGATGAGACCTTGTGATTTCATATTAATCTTCTGCTTAAATCTGACTTGATTCATCTTTGTTGAATAGGTATTTTTGATTATAATTGTTCTCTCTTCCAAATTCTCCGGACCTGGCATGAAAACATTTAATTCAACCAAGGCGGATGACCATTAGGCAGGGATGAAAGCCATTCTTTTTTGCATTCTTTCACTTCCTCTAGTAGCCCTTTCCCGGCGGGTCCTGTTTAAACTGAAAAAACCTGGCTTGTATCGATTGGTTGTGTGGGAGTGTATTTTATGGCTTGCGATTCAAAATCACCGGTATTTGATAGTGGAAGAATTTGACCTTCAGCAATTGATTTCATCGGCACTTATGATTGCTTCCTTGGTGTTTGTTCTTTCAGCTGTACTTACCATGCGGAAAAAAGGCAAAGTGAGCAAGCAGCGACGTGATCAGACTCTGTTTGGCTTTGAGAAAACGACGGTATTGATAGAGACCGGTATTTTCAAGTATGTCCGGCACCCCATGTACAGCTCTCTAATATTTCTCGCGTGGGGGTTTTTGTTAAGAAATATCGAAGTCGCTTTGCTTATAGTCGCATTGATTGCAACATGTTCAGGTATTTTTGCCGCATTGATGGAAGAAAAAGAAAACATAGCGTATTTCGGTGAAAGATACCGGCATTACACTCTGAAAACCAAAATGTTTATTCCTTATGTTATTTGAAACATTCCTGGTAAAGCCTCACCTGGTGACCGGCTTTACGGTTTTTGGTTCACGCCCTAACGATTTTCATCTCAGAAATAGGAGCGGGCGCCCAGGTAGCGCGTTTTGAAATAGTCGCTCGACAGGGAGGCCGTCTGGATCGTATTCCCGCGGCCGGGCGCATGCAGGAAGGTGTCGCCGCCCGTGTAGATCCCCACGTGGGAGACCTTGTTGCCGCCGCGGGTGGCGAAAAACACCAGGTCGCCGACCCTGAGATCCTGGGAGGGGATGGGCTGGCCCGCCTGCCACTGCTCCCCGGAGGTGCGGGGCAGGTCCAGGCCGTTCAGCTGGTAAACCACCATCGCCAGGCCGCTGCAGTCAAACCCCGATACGCTGGACTCCCCGCCCCACTGGTAGGACACCCCGATGAAGCGCTCGGCGGTCCGGGCGATCTCCTGGCGCAGCAGGCTTTCGTGGGCGGGGTCGGATTTGGCAGCGGCATAATCGCCCGGCGCAACGATGAAGTATTCGTCGATGATCCGAGCGGCCAGCAAGTGCTCGGCCCGCCCCATGGCCTCCTCCCGGGTGGGGAAGTTGCCGATGCGGACCTTGTAGAACCCCGAGTCGTCGATGAAGTGGTAGGCGAAAAGTTTCTGGCTGAGCAGTTTCTGGGTGAGGCGGACCGCGTTGGTGATCTCTTTGAAGGCGCCGGCCTGGACCGTGTAGCGCATGTGCGGGAGCATCGACGCGGCCCGCGGTGCCGGCCGCCCCTCGGGCGCCCGGCCCTGGCCCCCGCAGCCGGCAATCAGCAGCAGCATGCCGACTGCCGCCAGGACCGATTTCAAGGGGCAGGCTTTCGTCGAGACTCGCACGAAGATCATGGCACGATCAGATCACAAGCCGAATACTAAAAGAGGAATATTACTGTCCTTGTTATTGATGAACTCGTAAAAAGTCGTCCGAATCGATGGCTTTGTAAAGAGGCCAAGTTCAAGGCGCGCGGCCTAACGACCACCCGCCGCGCGGGTGGCTTGGATTTTCGGCCAGCGGCCGAAAAGACAAAAGCACGTCCGTGCTGGCAGCGTTACGTTTGCGATAGCAAACAACCGCGTGGAGTGAGGCGTACTTCCTGTACGCCGCAGCGACCACGCGCTGAAGCGCAACGCCGAAATTGGACTATTTACGGGGCCATCTTTACTGCGTCCCGCCCAATAGCACCCGCACGATGACCGGGAAGGCGACCAATGTTCCGATGGAGGCCCCGAGATTGACGAAGGCGATGACCAGCAGGATGCGGGTCACGTTGTTGCGCCAGAAACCGCGGAACGAGAGGATGTCCTCCGGCAGGCTCTCCAGATCCTTCACCTTGGGCTTGCGGGAGAAGGACTCCACCAGCCCGGAGATCCATCCCGCGGCGATCAAGGGGTGCAGGGTCGTAAACGGTGCGACCAGGGCCGATGAAATGATGGTGGCCGGATGGGCGAGCGCCAGCGCGGCCCCCAGCCCTGCCAGAACCCCGGTGCACAGGCTCCAGAGCAGGATCATGTCCTTTCCGGCCTGGCTGCCGCCGTAAAAGAACCCGGCCGCAAAGAGGGCCACGATGCTTCCGGGGATGCCCCACTTCAAAATGGCGGCCCCGCGGCCCGGCGGCGGCAGTTGCTCCAGGGCGGGCAGGTCGACCGTCGCACCCCAGTGGGCCTTGATTCCCGGAACGTGGCCTGCGCCCACCACGGCCACGGTCTTCCGGCCGGGGGAGTGGCGGATTTTTTCGGCCAGGTACTGGTCGCGCTCGTCGATCAGGATGCTCTTGAGTGCCGGCATTGATTTGCCGACCTCGGACAGCAGCGCTTCCAGCACGTCCTGTTGCTTCATGCGCTCGATCTCCGCCTCCGTGATGTCATCGGTCTGGCCCATGGCGAGCAGCAGCTGGGAGAGCAGTTTGATCCGGCTCCACCACCCCATGGAGTGCCAGGCACGCGACAGGGTGGTGCGGATGTCCCGGTCCGCCAGGCAGATGCCGGCGCCCACGGCATCGGCGCACTCCACCGCCTTGAGCATCTCCGCCCCCGGCTGCACGTCCATTTTCCGGGCGATCCGCTTTTGAAAGGAGGCGAGCAGGAGGTTGGACAGCAGCAGGAAGGCCTTCTTGTCCTTGATGACCTTGACGATGTCCATGTCCCGCCAGCGGTCCTTCTGGCGGAGCGCCTGGTAGCGGGAGGCGCACAGCTCGATGCAGACGGTGTCGGGCTTTTCGTCTGCGATCACTGCCTCGACCAGTTGGACGCTTTCGCGGGAAACGTGGGCCGTACCGATCAGGATGATTTCCTTGTCCTCGGCGGCGAGCCGGTGAATCATGTTGTTGTCGTGTGTCATAAAGTTGTATAAAGCATATTACATCCGGCCAGCCATGGCAAGGTGAACGGGAAGGTGCAATCATGACGACAGTGGGAGATCTTGGCGGCTTGCGCATTCTGGACGAGCCATACTATCTGGAGACCGGCGGGGAGTCGGTCGTTTTTGAAGCCGCCTGCCACACCCGGCTGTCGGTGATGCTCAAGGGCCCCACCGGCTGCGGCAAGACCCGCTTCGTGGAGCACATGGCCTGGCGGCTGAAAAGGCCGCTCATCACCGTGGCCTGCCACGAGGACCTGTTCGCATCCGATCTGGTCGGCCGTTACCTGCTCAAAGACGACGAGACCGTCTGGATGGACGGCCCGTTGACCCAGGCGGTGCGCGGTGGGGCGATCTGCTACCTCGACGAGATCGTCGAGGCCCGCAAGGACACCACCGTGGTGATCCACCCCCTGACGGACAACCGCCGCCGGCTTTCCATCGACAAAACCGGCGAGTGCATCCCGGCGCACCCCGATTTCATGATGGTGATCTCCTACAACCCCGGGTACCAATCCATTCTCAAAGACCTCAAGCCGAGCACCCGCCAGCGGTTCGTCGCGCTCGAGTTCGATTACCCGGCCCGGGAGCGGGAGGCGGAAATCGTCGCCCATGAGGGCCGCCTCGAGACCGGATCCGCCCTGAAACTGGTGCGGCTGGCCGAGAAGATCCGCAACATCCGGGAACAGGGGCTGACCGAAGGGGCCAGCACCCGGCTGCTCATCCACGCCGCCCGGCTGCTCGCGCAAGGTGTCCCCGAAAGGCAAGCCCTGCGTACCGCCATATGTCTGCCGCTGACCGATGATGAGCGGCTGCTGGAGACGCTTGACGATCTGATCGAGGATGTCTTTTGATCCACGTTGCGGCGGCCCATGCGGACGGCAGACCCCAGCGGGCCTCTTTGTGAATCGACAAAATCGCTCAAGTTAGGTTTTAGATGAATCCCGTCATCCCACATGCCTTGGAACCCTTGTCCAGAGCCGACCCGGAGCTGGCGGCCCGCGTGGCGGAGCGGCTGGCGCGCAAGGCCTGGGGGCCCGACCCGGCGCTGCTCGAACGGCTTGCATCTGAGACCATCTGGGCCCTGGGGGTGGAGATCTCCTTCGGGCAGGCGGTGGCGGCGGGCTTGACCGAGCTCATCGGGACGGTTACGCCCGAGCGCCTGGATGTGTTCTGCCGCCATGTCCGGGCGGCCGCCCATGCCGGGCCCGCCCAGGGCCGGATCATGGCCGAGAGCCTGCCCGCCGTCCTGCAATGCGGTGCGGCGAACGTGCTGGACGGGCTCCTCGAGGCCTGGCGCGCCATGGCGCAGAAGGGCAGCCACACGCTGGGCGATCCGCTGCGGGCGCTCGGTCGCCTGTTGGCCGCGGGCGACCGGCCCGGCGCAGCGGTCTACCTCGGGCTTCTCCGGGAAGCCTTCACGCGCGATCTCACCTATGAGGTGGGCCGGCGTCTCAGCCGCGCCCTTCCCCGGGCGGCGCTCGGGCTCAGCCGGGAGCGGCGGGTGTGGCAGCTGGCCGAGCTCATCCGCGTGATCCGCACGGACCACCGTCTGGCCGAGCCCTTCCTGACGGGCCTGGACAAAGGGCTTGCGCTTTTGTCGGAGACCGCCCTGAAGGACTTCGTCTCCGGGGCGCTTGCGCGCTACCGGCGCAACCCCGGTCTCGGCGAGCGCCACCTGGCCTTGGAATCGCGGGCCGGGCAGGAGCACTGCGCGAGCCTGCAGGTGAGCGTCGGTTTTTCCCAGGTGCGCGACCGCCTGCAGCGCTACCTCCGGGCGCGCACCGGGCTCACCCTGGCGCTGCGGCCGTTGCCCGAGGTTGCGGCAGCACCCGGTTTTGCGCCCGGCGCGCTGGTCTGCTCTGACGCGCACGCCATCTATCTGCCCGTGGAGATCGGCCGGTTCGCCCGCCGGCAGGAGAACCTCGCGCTCTACGCGCTGCTGGTCCGCCTGGAGGCCTGCTTCCACGAGTTCGGCACCGTCGATTTCGATCTGGAAAAGGCCCTGGAACGCTGCCGGCCTTACATGGGAGGGGTCATCCCCCCGGAGGGGCAGGCGGGTGATCTGGACCGCTTTCTGGGGATGTTCCCGGACAAGCCGCTGGCGGCGGATCTCTTCACCGTGTTCGAGTTGGGGCGGATCCGCCAGCGTCTCGTCCGCTATTACCCGGGACTGGTGCGGCGGCATTACCCGCTGCTGCGGCGGGAGGCCCAGGCCGATCCAGGGCCGGGAAGCGGTTTTCTGGCGGGCCTCTTTTTACGCCTCGCCCTGGGCCTGCCGGAGAAAGACGGTCTCGGCGCAGGTGGGGTCGGCACCTCGGCACTCACCACCATCACGGCAGCTTTTTCGGCCGCCCTCGACGCCGACAGCCCGGTGGAGGTGTGCGCCGAGCTGACCGCCCGGTTTTTCGATACGGTCCTGAAGTCGTGCCGGATGGGGGGTGGGGGCCGTGAGTCCGCCGCCGGACCCTGCTGGCCGACCCCTTTCGGTTGGCGCCCCTGGCCGAACCCGGTAATGTCCGGCAGTCTGCCGTTTGCGCCCCTGGCCCAATCGATCCGGGCAGCCCTTGCGCAGAAGGGGCTCAAGGCCTACGCCGCGGACATCCGCCGGCGCCTGGCGGCAAACGGCGGGGGGCTGTCGTCCCAGGATGTGCGCGAGCTCTGCGGTGCGGCCGACCTGGCCGGGGTCGGAGTGGACGAACTCCTTGCCGAAGGCCGGTTTGCCCCGGCGAGTCCGGACGAGCCCCCGGAGAGCGACCCGGTGTTCTGGTACCCGGAATGGGATGCGGCGCTCGGGGACTACCTCCCCCAGCACGTGCGCGTGCGGGAAAGAGCCGTCGCCGCCGATGGGGCCGGGTTCTATACCGATGTGTTGCGGCGGCATTATGCGCTGGTCGTGCAGACCCGCCGGGCATTCGAGCGTCTGCGGCCGGAGAGCCTCAAACGGCTGGGACAGTGGGTGGACGGCGACGAGTTCGACACCCGCAAGCTGGTCGAGCTGGCCGTCGACCGCAGGGCCGGGGAGGTCCCCTCCGAGCGCATTTACATTAAGCGTGTGAAGGACCGGCGTGAGGTGGCCGCCCTGCTGCTCGTGGACATTTCGCGGTCGACCGCGAACGGCGTGCCCGGTGCCGGGGCTGCGGTGCTGGAAATCGAAAAAGAGGCGATCGTCATCCTGTGCGAGGCCCTGGCCGCGCTCGGCGACGGGTTCGCCGTGGCCGGCTTCTCCGGGGCCGGTCGGCTGGGGGCGGACTATTTTCGGATCAAAGGCTTCGAGGAGCCCCTTTCGGACGAGGTCAAGGGGCGGATCGGCGCAATGCAGCCCCAGCGCAACACGCGCATGGGGGCCGCCATCCGGCACGCCGCGCGGGATCTGGAGGAGACAGCGGCACGGGTTCGGCTGCTGATGGTGCTGAGCGACGGGTTCCCCAACGATGCCGACTACCGGCGGCAATACGCCGTCGCGGATACGCGCAAGGCGGTCTCGGAGTTGAGCGCGCGGCACATCCGTTTCCACGCCCTGACGGTGAACCTGCCCGCCGACCCCCGGTTGGACGAGCTTTATGGCAAGGCCCGGCACCACGTGATCTCGGAGGTGACCGAGCTGCCGGGACGGCTGCTGCGGGTATATAGCGCGTTGACGCGATAGACGGCTTCGCCGAAAGCCCATCTTCGGCGTTGCGCTACGCCCCGCGGGCCCTGCGGCGTACAGGAAGTACGCCTCGGTCCGCGAGGCTTGCGCGCCTTGAAGCTGGGCTTTGGGCGAAGCCGTCGATAGCTTCGCCGAAAGCCCGATTTCGGCGTTGCGCTTCGTCTCGCGTTCGCTGCGGCGTACAGGAATAAAGCTGGAAGCTGAATACTGAAAGCTATACGGAATTCTATCTTTTCCTTCGAGCATCCAGCTTCAAGCTTCGAGCCTCAAGCTTTGTTTGGAGATACCCATGCTCATCCACGACGGCATTTACAGCTGGGAAGGCTTTGGCGGCAAGCTCAGGCTGGCGAGCGGCCAGTGCCGGCTGCGGGTATACGACCTGACCCGGCGCGCATCGCGGGCCCTGGCGCACCTGCGGCCCTTGGTCGTGATCGTCTCCGATGTGCCCGGCCGCCGCATATCCGTGCGCAGTTGTGCCGGGCACGTCGCCACCTCGGTGGCGCGGGACTTCAAGATCGACCCCCTGCGCATGCTGTTCATCGAGTACTACCCCGAGAGCGTTTACGGCGAGCACCAGGACCACGTCATCCCGGAAAGGTACGAGGCGGTCGACTTTACCTGGACCGAGGGCGGTGCGATCCAGCCCAAGTGGCGGACGCTGCAGCCGCCGCTGCTGGATGCGATCAAGCTGCTGATCGGAGCGGCTTCGCCGCCGCAGGACGGCTGAGGCTCCGGGGGGCTGCCCCGAAGGGATCGGATGACCCTATCTGCACCTCAACGCTTCAGAGCCCTTTGCCGGTCACCAGCCGATCGAAGGTCTCCACCGCCACCGCGGGGCAGGTGGTGAAGCCGATCCCGGTCAGTCGGCTCAGCGTTACTGACGCCTGCACGGCCTGCTCGATTCCGGGCAGGTTTACGCAGAACAACAGGTCGAATTCACCGAGCAGCACGTGCATGGCCGTGATTTCGCCGCCCAGTCCCTTGATGGCGGCCACGGCCTGCTGGGTTCTATCGATGCTGACCTGGCGCACGGACTCTGGGGTGTACTTGCCGAACATGAAAAAAGTAGTCATGGGGAGTACCTCCTTTGAGTAGGCTATGAGCGATGGGAACCTTCAACCGGAACTGCGGTTCTATTGGTTCGACCGGTTTTTCAGCGCCCGTAACGTTCTAAACGATCCGAACGTTCAACTGCCTTGTCAGTGCATCGGAAGCACCGCGAAGATCACCGCGCTCCAGACGGAGTGCGAGACGATCACGGGCGCGAGGTTTCCGCAGCGCGCGTACATGGCGCCCCAGAAGGCGCCGGCCACGGCCGCGGCGCCGACGAGCATGAAGTTGAGGGAGCAGACGTGCACGCCGGCATAAACGGCGGTCGCCAGGGCCCAGCCCGGCCAGCGGCCGAAGCGTTTCATCAGCTGGCGCTGCAGATACCCTCGCCAGAAAATCTCCTCGCTCGGGCCCGTCACGAAGAACAACAGCAGCGCAATGCCCCCCATGGGCATTTCCGCTGCCTTGGTGTAGATCCCCCCGATCTGCCGGCCGGCAAAATCGAACAGGGTGGTGGAAACGGCTTTGCCCACCCAGAAGACCAGATACAGCGCGGCCGCGGCGGTCAGGCCGAGTGCGATCGCGCGGGCGTCGAATCGGAACTCCTCCCGGCGCGGAGGCTGGAGCAAAAAAGACAACCCCGCCAGGGTCGCGGCGGAAACGGATATCTTGACCCAGAAGGAGATCCCCCCGAGGGCAAAGGTGACAAACCACAGCAGGGCCGCCAGCAGCACCATGCCGATCAGCGGTGCGGGGCGGAAAGGACTCTCTTTCACACCAGGACCTCCAGGACGAGGGAGATCACCAGCAGCAGGCCGAAGGCCGTGTCGAGCTTGGCGGTCTGGGCGTCGGCATCCAGCGGGATGTCGGAGGCCATCTGGCGCAGGAGCTTCACCGCCAGCGGCGTCGACAGCAGCACGATCAGGGACCACGGGGCGAGCGGCCCGAACAGGGCCATTCCCACGACGGCGACGTAGGCCGCCACGACGAGCGCCAGGTAAAGGGCGAGACCCCGGCGCTGCCCGAGCACGATCGGCAGGGTGAAGATGCCCTTGCCGCGGTCGTAGCTGACATCGCGGATGTTGTTGGCGAGCAGCACGAGCGCCACCAGCACCCCGAAGGGCACGGAGACGAGCACGGCGCTCGCGCTGATGGATTGGCGCTGGACGAAATAGGCGCCGGCCACCATGAGCGGCCCCCACATCAGGAACACCGAGATCTCCCCGAGCGCCCGGTATTTGTACTTGAACGGATCGGCGGTGTAGGTGATGCCGGCAGCGGTGCCGACCAGGCCGATCCAGAACACCGGCCAGCCGCGGGTTGCCGTCAGGAAGAGGCCGATCACGGCGGCGAGACCATAGAGGACATAAGCGGTCGTGCGCACATGCGCGGGCGCCAGCCTGCCGTTCATCAGCGGGTGCGGCCGGTAGCGCGCCGTGGGCACTTCCGGGCTGTCCACCCCGTGGCGCACATCGTCATAGTCGTTGATGAAGTTGCTCGCCGCGTGCATCAGCACGGTGCCGATGAGCGCCAGGAAATACAGCGGCCAGGAGAATGCGCCGTCCAGGGCCGCCAGGGCGCTGCCGACGCTCACCGAGATGGCCGTCATGGAAAACGACCACGGCCGGCTGGCCAGGAACCAGTCACGATAGACATGCATGCGTGTCACCAAACAAAGCTTGAGGCTCGGAGCTTGAAGCTGGATGCTCGAAGGATAGAATCGAATTCCGTCCGGCTTTCAGCTTCCAGCATTATTCTTGTAAGCCGCTGGGCCCGCGGGGCGTTTGATCCGGGCAGGGATGGGTCCGCCGGCGGACGGCAGCGGATCAGGGCTTGGGCGGCGGCACCGGGCCGACCGCCTGCCGGGCCGCCTCGGACAGGGCCTGGGCCTGGTCAACGGCGCGCCGCGCCTCCGCCTGGGCCTGGATTGCCTTCTCCTCTTCCGCGCGGATCTTGTATTTGAACTCCTGACGGCGGGAGGGTGTGTTGCCGAAGCGTTTGCGGTAGTCTATCGCCTGCTGCGTCTGCTCTTCGGCGCGCTGTACGGCCGCCCGGGCCTGGTCGTCGGCCTCGCGCGCCCGGCGCAGCGCTTCTTCCGTCTCGGTGCGCCGCTGCTCGTCCTGGCGGGTTTCGACCCGCCGCCGCTGCGCATCCTGAAGTTGCCGGACTTCGGCCGGCGATGGCTCCGTTTGCTCGATGACGTCCTTGATCTTCGCATCCGGCGGCGGCGGCGTGTCCGTGATGTGCACACGGCCCTTGGCGTCCGTCCAGGTGTAGAGGGTGGTCTGGGCGTTCAGCGGCGATAGGGTGCTGAGCAGGCACGCGATCACAGCGGCAGACAGAAGGTGTTTCATTTCAGTCCTCCGTGAAACCCATGGGTATAATCTAAAATTATATGGAAAAAGCGAGGGACTGTCAATTTCCCGGCCGGGCGGTTGCGGCGGCGCTATCGATTGCCCCAAAACGACTGCAGCTCCCGGCCGAACTCCGCTTGATCCCGCATCGAAACAGGGTTCCAATGGTCCGGCAGCAGCGAGTGGTAGGGGCGGGTGCCGTAGCGCTGGTCGATCAGCAGCACCGCGCCCCGGTCGGTCTCGGTGCGGATGACGCGGCCGGCGGCCTGGAGCACGCGGTTGATGCCCGGGTACATGTAGGCGTACTCGAAGCCCTGCTCCAGGCGGGAGGCGAAGTACTCGCGGATCAGCTCGCGCTCCAGGCAGACGGCTGGAAGCCCGACCCCGACGACGGCGGCTGCCGAAAGCCGCGTGCCGACGAGATCGATCCCCTCCCCGAAAATACCGCCCATGACGGCGAAGCCAACGAGCGGGCGCGGGGTGTCGGTTTCGAACTGCGCGAGAAACGCGTCCCTGCGGGTTTCGGACATCCCCGGTTCCTGAACAAGGGTCGTCGCGCCGGGCTGCGCGGCGCGAAAGGCGTCCAACACCAGTCGCAGGTAGGCGTAGGAGGGGAAGAAGAGCAGGGTATTGCCGCGCGTGTGATCCACGAACGTCTGCAGGATTGCGGCGATTTCGCTCTTGGTCCGCTCGCGGTGGCGGTAGAGGGTCGAGACGCGGTCGCAGACGAACACCTCCAGGTTTTCAGCCGGAAACGGCGACGGCAGGACGAGGTCGTCGGCGTGGTCGCAGCCGAGCATCGTCTTGAAGTAATCCATCGGTGCGAGGGTTGCCGAGAAGAACACGGCCGATCGGCAGCGGTTGATCGCCTCGCCGATCTGCCGGGAGGGGTCGATGCAGAAGAGCCTGAGCCGCAGGTCGTGCGGGAGCGTCTCGGTGCAGGTGGCGTAGGCCTCGTCGAACTGGTCGGCCACCCTCAGAAAGGTCCCGGACGCGAAATAGAACTCCAGGAGCGGCTCCCGGAACGGGGATTTCACGTTTTTTTCGAGCCACTGCTCGGCCGTCTGCAGGAACTCCCGCAGCAGGGGCAGGAGTTCCTCGGGCGGGGCGCGGTCGGCGATCGGGGCCGCGGCCTCCTCGCAGCGCTTGCGGGCGGCGAGCATCCAGCGGTTGATCCGACCCAGGCGTCGATAAAGAGCGGGCAGGGCGTCTTTGACGGCCCGGCGCAGACCGAGGAGCGGCAGCTTGAAGAGTTCGGCCGAGAACATCTCGCGCGCGCGTTCGACGAGGTTATGGGCCTCGTCGACCAGGAAGGTGTACGCCGCGGTCTCTTCCAGGAAGAAGCGCCGCAGATACGCCTGAGGGTCGAAAGCGTAGTTGTAGTCGCCGATCACCGCATCCGCCCACAGCGACAGGTCCAGGGAGAATTCGAACGGGCAGACCCGGAAGCGGCGCGCGGCCGCGGAAACGGCTTCCCGCGTCCAGACGTCGTCCTGGAACATGGCGCGGCGGGCCTCCGGGAGACGGTCGAAATGGCCGCGGGCGTAGTCGCACTCCTCGGGGTTGCAGGCACCGTCCGGCGTGAAGCAAATCTTCTCCTTGGCGGTCAACGTCAGGCTTTTCAGGCGCAGTCCGCAGGTGCGCAACTCGTCCAGGGCCTTTTCGGCCGCCCGCCGGCCGGTGGTGCGGGCCGTTAGATAAAAAACCTTGTCGCTGCCGCCGTCGGCGATGGTCTTGACCGCCGGAAAGAGCACCGCCATGGTTTTGCCGATGCCGGTGGCGGCCTGGATGAACGTGCGGCCTCCCGCCCGGATCGTGCGATCGACCGTTTCCACCATATCTTCCTGGCCCGGGCGGTAGGTCGCGTACGGAAAAGAGAGATTGCCCAGGGAGGCATCGCGCTCACGGCGCCAGCCGGTGATGGTGGCGGCCCAGCTGAGATAGCACGCCACCAGTTCGTCGAAGAACGCCGTCAGTTCGGCAAGCGTGAACCGGCGCCGAACCTCGCGGGTGGCGCCGGTGTCGAGCCGCGCGTAGGTGAGCTGGACCCCGATGTCGCCGATGCCGCGGTCAACGCCGTACAGAAACGCATAGGCCTTGGCCTGGCCCCAGTGCAGCGGGTTGTCGCTGCTGACACTTTCCTCCAGGCTGCGGCGGGTGGTCTTGATCTCCTCGATCACCGGTGTCCCGGGGCCGGCGAAGACGCCGTCGATCCGGCCGCCGATCTCAAGAACGAAATCTTCGGTCTCGACCCGGCGCGACACCGAGACCTCCGGCACGTACCCGTCCGGCCGCGAATACTGGATCCTCTGGTGGATGCGGATGGCCTCCGCGGCGCGCGAGGAGCCGGTAAACTCCATCACCAGGTCCCCGCTGCGCAGCACATGCTCGACCAGTTCGCGCACGCCGACTGCTAATTGTGTTTTCATGGGTGGGCGACCACTATATCTAAAATAAGTATTTGCGATTTGCAATTAAAGCTGGTATCAGAAATCTGTCCGTAAAGCCACTGCGACGTTAACCCGGGAAAGAATCCGATGAGCAGTTCGAACGGCACGCCGAGCAAGATCATCCCCATCAGCTCCCCCTCCCAGACCGCGTTCAAGGAGATCATCGGCCAGAGCCCCTCCATGAAGAAGATCTTTCGCATCGTGGAAAAAGTGGCGGCCAGCAGCACGACGATCATGTTGAACGGCGAGACCGGGACCGGCAAGGGCGTGGTTGCCAGGGCCATTCACGATTGCTCGCCCCGCCGCAGCAAGCCGTTCATCCAGATCAACTGCGGCGCGACGCCGGAGGGTCTGCTGGAGAGCGAATTTTTCGGCTACCGCCGCGGGGCGTTCACCGGTGCGGTTGCGGACAAGCAGGGAAAATTCGAAATGGCCAACGGCGGCACCATTTTCCTGGACGAGATCGGGGACATGAGCGCGGATCTCCAGGTGAAGGTGCTGCGGGTGCTGGAGGAGGGCGAGTTCGAGCGGATCGGCGGCCACGAGACCATCAAGGCCGATGCGCGCTTCATCGCCGCCACCCACCGGGACCTCGAGGAGGAGGTCCAGAAGGGCCACTTCCGGGAAGACCTGTTCTACCGGTTGCATGTGATTCCCATTCTGCTGCCCCCCCTGCGGGAGCGCCAGGCCGACATCCCTTTTCTATTGTCACACTTTCTCGAGGAGTTCGCGCACAAGAACCACAAGCCGGTGATGACGGTGGCGCCGGAAGCCCTGCAACGGATGCTGAACCACCCCTGGCGCGGAAACGTGCGCGAGCTCAGGAACCTGGTTGAACGCATCGTTGTTTTGAAGGACGGGCAAATCCTGGTACCGGAAGACCTGCCGCTGAAAATGCGGGTTCTGGAAGGCGAGGAGGGCCGCCGCGCGGCGCCGGCGCCGGATGATCCCGGCATCTCCTTTCAGACGGCGGTGTCCGAGTTTGAAAAAAGCCTGATTTTGAACGCCTTGGAAAAAACCAGCTGGGTGAAAAACCGCGCGGCCGACCTGCTCAAAATCAAGCGCACCACCCTGGTCGAGAAGATCAAGCGCTACAGTCTGGAAAAGCCGGACGGTGATTCGTGAACGCGGCAAGCGGAGGTTTTCGATGAACATTGCGGACATTCTCTTCGTGGACGACGATCGCGCCATACTGGAGATCGTCCGGGAGTACCTCACGGAGAGCGGCTACCACGTCGACGTCGTGGACAACGGGCTGACGGCCCTGGAGCGGATCAAGGAGAAGCCCTACCACATCGTTTTCACCGACATCAAGATGCCGGACATCGACGGTCTGGAGCTGCTCTCGGCCATCAAGGAACACCGCCCCGAGACCGAGGTGATCATCGTGACCGGCCATGGGTCCATGGAGTCGGCCATCCAAGCCATGAAGTACGGCAGCTACGACTACCTTCAAAAACCGTTCAAGCTGAACGTGCTGAAGGTCATCATCGACCGGATCCTCGGCGAGAAGCAGCTCAAGCAGGCGAGGATCGTCCTGAAGACCCGGGTCAAGGACCGGCATCGCTACGACGCGCTGGTGGGGTTGAGCCTCCGGATGCAGGAGATTTACGACACCATCGAGCGCATGCGGGACGCCAGCCCGAACGTCCTGATCGAGGGCGAGAGCGGCACGGGCAAGGAGCTCGCCGCCCACGTGATCCACCGCACCAGCGATCGCAGGGAGAAGCCGTTCGTGACCGTCACCTGCCAGAGCATCTTCAAGCACGTGGCGCCCGACCGCTATGGCGAGAGGATTCGCGAGCTTTTGGGATCGGCCCGGGAGGGCGCCCTTTTCCTGGACGAGGTCTGCGAGCTGCCGGCCGAGGCCCAGGCCGAGTTGGCGGCCGTCCTGCGCGAGCAGACTCTGCTCCCGGGGGGCGGCCACCGCCCGCCCGTGCGGATCATCGCTTCCACCAACCGGGTGCTCAAAGAGGCCGTCGCCAAGGGCGTCCTCGCGAAGGACTTTGGCCCCGGCTTGCACCAGGTCTTCATACAGATGCCCCCGCTCAAAGACCGCAAGGAGGACATCTGCCTGCTCATCAACCACTTCCTGCACCAGTTCAACGCCCGCAGCCCCCAGAAGGTGTTTGCCGTCGCCCCGGAGGCCATGGACTACCTGATGGGCTACCACTGGCCGGGAAACGTCATCCAGTTGGAAAACGTGATCGAGCGGGCCTTTGCCTTGGGCGTGGAGCTGGTCATCCAGATCGATGACCTCCCCGCGGAAATCCGCACGGCGGGCGAGATCCACCGGATGAGTTGACGGTTTCAATTCTGAGGCAGCGGATCCGCGCTCGGCGGGCTTTCGGGAGGATGGGCTCGCGGGCGGGCCTTCCGCCATCCCGGCCTGCCGGGGCGGCAGCGCGAAAGCCCGGAAGCCCTTACTGGATCCGGGTTCCCGGGCTTTCGGCCGTCGCGCACCCTGTCAGCCGGCCGTGATGGCGATCTTTCGGGGGGTCGCCTTGGCAACCTTCGGCAGCCTCAGCCGCAGCACTCCCAGATTGAGCTTGGCGTCTATTTTGGCCTGGTCGATCACTTCCGAAAGCGTGAACTGCCGGTAGTAGCGTCCCGTCTCGTACTCCATGACGAGAACTTCCTCGTCGCCTCCTTCCGGGCGCTCGACGTCCCCCGTGATGGTAAGGATATTGTCCCTCAGGTCGATGTTCAACTTCTCCGGCTTCACGCCGGGGATATCGGCCAGCAGCGTGATGGCCTTCTCGGTCTCGAAGATGTCCACTTCCGGCGTGAACACCAGACCCGGGATGGTTTGCTCCGCCGGCGTCGTCACTTCCTGCTTCTCTTTGACTTTGATCTCCTTGCTGTCCGTCATGGCTCATCCCTCCTTTGCTCGGGCTAACGCACGCTGATCTGTCGCGGCCTGGACGCTTCGGCCTTGGACACGACGACCGTCAGGACGCCGTTGACCAGGCTCGCCTCCACCTTGTCCGGATTGATTTCCCCGGGCAGGCTGACGACCCTCGAAAACCGGCCCGACTCCCGTTCGCGGCGATGGTACCTGGCCCCGCCGTCCTCCTCCGGGATCTTGCGCTCTCCGGATAAGGACAGGGCGTTCGCGGTCGCCTGGATATCTATCTCGGTGGAGTTGACCCCCGGCAGCTCGGCGCGGATCGTGTAGCGATCCTTGCCTTCCGTCAGGTTGATGAGCGGGAAAACGCCGGCGCCCGTGCGGGCTGAGGGACTGAAAAGCCCCTGGTAGAGACGGTCCACCTGGCGCCGCATGTTGTCGAGCTCCGAAAATTGATTCCTTGCCTCCCAACCCGGTACTCCAAAGATGCGTCGGTAGATCATGAATTGGCCTCCTTTCTGTGTGATTGGATAGGGTAAGCGTTTATTTGGGCAAAAATTAAAATCGAATCAGTTCATGTCAAGGTGGTATTTAATTAAAAAATAAAATTTACGTATTATTATATCATTAAAAAGTAATGCAAATAAAAATAGCAGATTTGCGCCACTGAAGAAGCGTGTGCGACCCGCGCGATAAAAGCGTGCGGATGGCTTATGGGGTAGGTAAGACTCGCGGCGGGAGTGGCCCCGCCCCAGGGGGTCGGTCAGGTGGGACGGGGGGGGCGGCTCAGTTCGCTTTCGCGGGGCCCAAGACGAGTTTTTGACCGGGCCGGATCGGGGTTTTAGGCGACAGGTGGTTTAACTTGAGGATCTGTTCGGCCGGGATGCCGTAGCGCCGGCTGATTCCGTAGATGGTCTCCCCTTTTTCAACCACGTGAACTTTCGCTTTGGAATCTTTCTCGGCTTTCGGGGAGGCGGGTGCGGATTTGGCCGGTGCGGCCTCCGGCCGGGGCTGAGCGGTTTCGGTTTTCGCCGTCGCAGGTTCCGGTTTGGCAGCAGGTTTCACGGTCTCTTTGCCGAGTTGATCGATTCTGCGGGTCATGGAAGACTCCATCTGGGTCATCCGCTCCGCGAGGATGGCAAAATCTTTTTCCTTGCGATCCAGGCGCGCCATGCCGGCGTCGATCCACTCGAGCTTGGCAAGCTTTTCTTCGATCTGCTTCAGGCGGCTTTCAATGCCCTTGAGCTGGTCTTTTTCGGCCGACTTGGGGGAGGAGAGGAACATCAACACGACGATGACGGCCACCAGCAGTCCGCCACCTGCAATCAGGACGGGTTTCAAGGATCGTTTGGCGGCGGAGTCGTCATTCGCGGTATACTCGTATGGTCTTTCCCGCTCTTCACCGCCGGCATACTTGCTGCTCATGACAAAATCATCTTTATTGGTGTCTTCACGGTCCGGCATAACGTTTCCCCTTATGGTAGCTATTTCCAGTTCCACAAAATGCGGCGTCGGCATTTTAGAAACTGTCTATATATAGATACGTTTTTCGTTAAACGCAATAAAAAACTAAACGGTAGGCTTCCCCAGGAATCTCGAAGCAAAGCGGATGGGCCTTTTTCTTTGAACTGGTGTTGCCTTGGCGTAAGGGCCGGATGCTTGTGCAGCAGCACCCTTGTTCCAGGCGGATCAGTTGGAAGGGCCCTTATTGTAAGCAGGGAAGTTGGGTTCGGGCTCCGGGTTCTTGAAGTAATTGTCCGGGTTTGCCATCAGCGCCTGCAGCCGGGATTGGTAGTAGCCTATCTGCGCAGCCTTGATCTTCGGGGAGCCGCCGAAATACTCTATCGGCTTCTGGTCGAGTTCCAGGATCTTCTTTTCGAGGTGCTCTTTTTCGCGCGAGATGATTTCCGCGCGGGTCGGGGGGGCGTTTTTTTTCACCTCCTCGGCCTGCTTGCGGGCCTCCCGCTCGCGCTGCAGGTCGGCCTCGTTTTCCTGGATGATGCTTTCGGTGCTTTTCGCGTCGGGCGCGCTGCTGGCGGCGGGATCGGATCTGATCTCCTTGGAAACCACTTTCACGTTCTGGGCATCGGACGGGAGGCTGTTTCCGAAGTGGACCGTGCCCTGATTGTCAGTCCACCGGTAGATATCCGCACTGAGGTAGGACAGGCCGGGCAGGATGAAACACAGGGCGACCATCAGAACTCGAAGTTTCATTTCTTTTTTGGTAACCTCACATTCTTGACGTGACGTCAGGCAATGGGCAGCCTAACGTGACAGGGTGTCAGCGTAGACGGCGGTGTCATCGCTCCTTGTCGACATAGCTTTTGATGGCCCGGCCCTCCGGAGAGGGTATGGACTCGAATTTCACCCCGAACCCTGTGGGACCGCTCCAGGCGATCTTTCCGGGAAGTGCCACGGGACGCGCGAAGGCCGGCAGCGTGAAGTTGAGCAGGATGTTTTCTCCCACCGGGACCTGCTCGTTGGTTTCAATGAAGACACCGCCGATGCTGATGTCGAGGATATAGCTTCGAAAACTGTTGCCCTGGATGCGGCAGTCCGCGTTGATCAGACAAGGCCGGCGGGGGTTCTCCCGCATGGACGGTTCGGTCTCTTCCAGGCTCAGAGTCCTTTCCGGCGGATCTGTTTCCAGCGGGCTGCTCAGCTGATCCAACAGCAGCAGCTGCTGGTCCTCCGACATCTCGACGATCAGCTTGAAGAGGTGCTTGGTGACCCGTTCTCCCACCAGCTGTTTCAGGAGGATCACCTGCTGGTCCTTCGGTAAGGTGTGGATGATCCCTAAGAGCTTGGCAGTGACGGCGTACTTTCCTGCCTGCGGCTCGGAATTGAGCATGGTTCCTCCGCGTTGGCGTCGGGTATCCATCGGGCGGGTGACGACACGATGGGGCTCCCCATTTTTTGACCATTATACACGTCCGGGCCGATATAGTCAATATTCACATTTAAATTAGATGGTTATGTTGATGTTTTTTGTGGGTCATTTCTCGGAGATAATTTCGTACTCGGTCGTGATCTGGGCCACTCCACGGACCGTCGCGGCCACCGAACAATACTTCTCCTGGGATAGTTCGATCGCCTGCGCAACGGCCTTATCCGTCAGGTCGCCGCCGCCCAGCCGGTATTTGACGTGGATTTTGCGGTAGGCCCAGGGCGGATCCGGGTTGCGCTCGCCAGTGGTGACGACCTCCAGCAGCGAGAGTTTCATCCGCTTTTTCGCGAGAATCTCCACCACATCCACCGACGAGCAGGCGGCCAAGGCGATCAGGAGCATCTCGGAGGGCTTGACACCGATCCCGTCCGCCTGCCCGGAGAGCACCACCGAGTGATTGCCGGAATCGATACCGACGAAATGCTGGTCGCCGATCCACGTGAGTTTCGTTGTGACGGCCATGTTGCCTCCTGTCTATAGGGGTTGAGGGTTGATGGGATCGTTTCAGTTCACCTGGGATATTGCGTTGCGGACCGCTGCGCCTCGGAAACTTTTTTATCCCAAAACAGCGCGCATGTCGATAGCCTCGCGGCCGGATTGACAGGAGTATGTTTTTCTAGTTTAGTGTCCATCCATAAACGGCATCTTTCGGCCCATGCCGGCGTTCTCGCTCTTCGCAATCCTCGGCGTAGACGGACTACGCCTGCGGTTGCGAAATCGCTGCGGCCTTGGCCTGAACCGAAATCCACCATTTCTGGATGGACACAGTTTAACGAAATCGGATTGTGAATTCTGGGGAGGTGCGGTCCGGAAAGAGCGGGCGGCAGAACCACGAACGATCGACTCACCATTTCTCTGGATCAGGAGGGTGCCATGGCAGACTTGCTTCGAACCCCCTTGTATGGACGCCACCTCGGGCTGGGGGCCACCCTGGTGGATTTCGGCGGCTGGAACATGCCGATTCAATATCCCGGCGGGATCGTTCAGGAGCACCTGGCGACCCGCGCCCGCGCCGGCATCTTCGACGTCTCCCACATGGGCCGGTTCCAGGTGCGCGGCGACGACGCGCTGGCCTTCCTCCAGCACGCGCTCACCAACAACGCGGCGGCCCTGGAGGTCGGGGAGGCACAGTACACCATGATCCCCAACGAGGCCGGAGGCGCCTTGGACGACGCCTACCTGTACCGGTTTTTTCCGAACGAATACCTGCTGGTGGTCAACGCCTCCAACCGCATGAAGGATTGGGAACACCTGCAGTCGCTGCGCAAACGCTTTGCAGCTCTCGCGATCGAGGACCTCACTGTCGCGATGGCCATGGTGAGCCTCCAGGGGCCGACCGCCCGGGACATTCTCTCGGCGATCGTGGGCGAACACCTGCTGCCGGAGCCCACCCGCAACCGGCTCGGGCTTGCCGCCTTCGACGAGGGGCGGCTCCTGCTCGCCCGAACCGGGTACACGGGCGAGCCGATCGGCTTCGAGCTGTTCATCGACAGCCACCGGGCCGCGGCCCTCTGGGACCGGCTGATGGCGGAGGGCGGCCAGCCCGTCGGCCTGGGGGCCCGGGACACTTTGCGGCTCGAGGCGGCGCTGCCCCTTTACGGCCACGAACTGGGGCTGGACCCCGAGGGGCGCGAAATTCCCATCTTCGCCTGCAACCTGGCCAGGTTTGCGGTAAGCTTCTCGCCGCTCAAGGGCGATTTCGTGGGCCGGGCCGCCCTCACCCGGCAGTTCAAGGCCTACCGGCGTATCGTCGACCGGGACTACAGCCGCATGCGTGACCTGCCCCGCATGATCCGACCCGTTGCCCTCGTGGACAAGGGCATTGCCCGGGCGGGGGCGCGGGTCCTGCGGCAGGGTAAAGAGGCGGGGTTCGTCACCAGCGGCACCATGGTCCCCTATTGGCAGAGCGCCGGCGCCGGGATCGCCTCGGTTCAAACCGTTGAGAAAGGCATGCGCGCCATCGGGCTCGCACTGGTGGACAGCAATCTCGTGCCGGAGGACGAGATCGACATCGACATCCGCGGCCGGATGACGAAGGCGGTGATCGCCCCCTATCACATGCGCACCGAGGCCCCGCCCAAGGCCTGGGCCATCGCCTGGAACGAGTTGCGCCAGGTGAAAAGCGCCGCACCCACCGAGCCTCCGGCCCGGCGGGACGCCCGCGCGTTGGTGCAAAAAGCCGTCGCCAACACCGCCTGGCGTCAGAAGGAGTGCGTCAACCTGATCCCTTCCGAGCAGACCCCCTCGCCCATGGCGCGGCTGCTTTCGGTGATGGACCCGGCCGGGCGTTACGCCGAGCACAAGTCGGTCAAAGCCTTCAAGGAAGTCGAGGTGTTCTACTACCAGGGGACGGATTTCATCTCCGAGGTGGAGCACCTGTTGGTGGCGCAGTTGCAGCAGTTCCTGGGATGCACCGAGGTCGAGGTCCGCCCGGTGTCCGGCCAGATGGCCAACATGGCCGTCTTCAGCGCGATGTTGGATCACATCAACCGGGCCGACCGCAAGAGCGAGCAGCGCCGGATGCGCAAGGTCATGAACCATCACATCATCAAGGGCGGGCATCTCAGCGCCCAGCCCATGGGCGCCCTGCGGGACTACGTAATCCGCGATGCGCGCTCGGAGAAGCCGGCCGTTGTGAACTTCCCGGTGCTCCCCGACAACCCCTACCGGATCGACATCGAGGCGACCCGGCAGCTCGTGGCCGAGCACCGGCCGGAGCTCTTCATCCTGGGCAAGAGCATGATCCTCCACCGTGAGCCGGTCCGGGAAATCCGGGCCATGCTGGACGAGCTGCAGGTCGACGCGGTCCTGATGTACGATATGGCCCATGTGCTGGGGCTCGTGGGGCCCCATTTCCAGCAGCCGTTTAGCGAGGGTGCGGACATCGTGACCGGCTCGACGCACAAGACGTTTTTCGGGACGCAGCGCGGTATTGCGGCGGTCGGGTTCACCCCGCAGGAGCCGCGCTACGAGCTGTGGGAGGCCATCCAGCGCCGGACTTTTCCGGGCAGCCTCAGCAACCATCACCTCGGCACCCTTCTCGGTCTGTTGATGGCCGCCTATGAAATGAACCATTTCAAGGAGGAGTACCAGCCGCGGGTCATCGCCAACGCCAAGGCCTTCGCCTGCGCCCTGAAGGAGTGCGGGCTCGTGGTGGCCGGGGACCCCGCCATTGCCTACACCGAAACGCACCAGGTGATCGTGAAGGTCGGCTACGCCAAGGGGGCCGAGATCGCCAGGCGCCTGGAGGAAAACAACATCATCCTCAACTACCAGGCCGCACCGGACGAGGAGGGCTTCACGGCCGCCGGCGCGCTGCGCCTGGGGGTGCAGGAGATGACGCGCTTCGGGATGGAGAGCGCTGATTTCGCGGAGGCAGCCCAGCTCATGGCCGACTGCATCCTGCGGGATCAGCCGGTGAAAGAAAAAGTCTGCCAGCTGCGCCGGCGCTTTCTGGACATGCGCTACTGCTTCGAGGGCGGCGACATGGATACGCTGATTCGGCAGCTGCATCAGGCGATCTGAAGCGGGCTCAACGCTTAACAGGGTGTTGAAAAACTGCGCCCGAGGCCGTGAGCCGGCGTTGTGTGGCTTTTGTAACTGCTCACATGCAATCGGCTGAAAGCTGGAAGCTCGAAGCTGGAAGCCTGGATGACGGCGGCTGAATATTTTTAGCTTCGGGCCTCAAGCCTCTTGCCTCAAGCTTATAGCTGCCTTGGCTGACGGTCGGATGCTTGTTTCTCTACACCCTGGTAAAGGGAATTGTTCCGACTACCCGCAACCGCCATTGGCAGGGAAGGGCCGACGCCATGACTGAGATCAGGATGACCGGAGAACTTCGGACGGATTACGACTGCGAGGCCACCGGGATGCCCGCGGAGCGTTGGGCCGAGGCCGTATTCAAGATCGACGGCGAGGAGATTCTCCTCGAGGTCAGTGTGGAAAAAGAGGTGATCGTGGCGATCGCGGCCGGCGAGGGTGCGGCCTGGAAAGGGACGCTGGCGGGTTTGAAAAAACTTCTCCGCGCCGAAATCAAAGCGGCATAGCCCATGATCCAGCGCGCCGTTACGACCGTCATCGACCGCGACAAATGCATCGGCTGCGGGGAGTGCGTGCGGGTCTGCCCGTCGCAGACCCTTGAGATGCAGGACGGCAAAGCCGTCGTTACCGGCGCCCGCTCGCTTGCCTGCGGCCACTGCGTTGCCGTCTGCCCGGTGGAAGCGGTCCGGGTGGAGGCTCTCGATCCGCACAGTTTCCGGTTTCACACCTTCGCGTGCCGTACGGACTGGATGCCCTGGGGCGCCTGCGACGCGGGCGAACTGGTGCGGCTGATGGCCTCGCGCCGCTCCTGCCGCAACTTTACGGGAGAGCCGGTGCCGCGCCCGGTGCTGGAGGACCTGGTCAAGATCGGCTCGACGGCCCCGTCCGGCACGAACAGCCAAGGTTGGACCTTTACGACCCTTGCCGGCCGCGCGGCGGTGATAAAGCTCGGCAACGCCGTCGGTGCTTTTTTCAAACGCATCAACCGCATGGCCGAAAACCCGCTGCTGCGCCATGGCCTGCGCCTCATCGGCCGGCCGGAGCTTGCGGGTTATTACCGGGATTACCATCAGAGTGTCGCGGAAGGCCTGGCCGATTGGGAAGAGCGCGGGCGCGACCGGCTGCTCCACGGGGCGCCGGCCGTCATCATCGTCGGATCGCTGCCCGGCGGGAGCTGTCCGGCCGAAGACGCCCTGCTCGCCACCCAGAACATCCTGCTCGCGGCCCACGCGCTGGGGCTGGGCACCTGCCTGATCGGGTTCGCCGTCAGCGCCATGCAGAAAGACGGCCGGATAAAGGATCTGCTGAAAATCCCGCGCGAAGAAACCGTGCACGCCGTGATCGCCCTCGGCCACCCGGCAGTGGCCTATCAGCGGCTGACGGGCCGGAAAAAAGCCGTGTCGAGGTTCGTTGAGCCCTGATGCGTGCGATGCCCCGCAGATTGCATGCGCTGAAAATCAAAACTCGGATCGAATAGAATTAAATCCTAAATCGAGCGATTGCGTCGATTCACATCGAGTCCCGCTGGGGTCTGCCGTCCGCACGGGCCGCCGCAATCTCTTCGCCGGCCGTCGCAACGGCAGCAGGGCCGCTCAGATAGTGCCGGAAAGCCCCGGAAGACAGCG
>DATITS010000344.1:0-11235 GCA_035467535.1 Desulfobacterales bacterium | reverse complement strand
CACTTGCCGCAGGACTCGTCCTGAACGAAGTCCATGAAAAAGCGGGCCATGTCCACCATGCAGGTGTCCTCGTCCATGACGATGGCACCGCCGGAGCCCATGATGGCCCCGACCTTGGCAATGGCCTCGTAATCCACGAGGATGTCGAGATGCTGCTCCGGCACGCAGCCACCGGAGGGGCCGCCGAGCTGAACGGCCTTGAACTTCTTCTTGTCGGGAACCCCGCCGCCGATGTCGAAGATCAGCTTGCGCAGGGGAGTGCCCATGGGAATTTCAACCAGGCCGATGTTGTTCACGTCCCCGGAGAGCGCAAACACTTTCGTGCCCTTGCTGCCCTCGGTTCCGACGCCGGCGTACCAGCGGCCGCCGTTCAGCATGATCTGGGAGATGTTGGCGAGGGTTTCGACGTTGTTCAGGATGGTCGGTTTATCCCACAGGCCTTGGAGGGCCGGAAACGGCGGACGGGGACGCGGCATGCCGCGCTTGCCTTCGATCGAGCGCATCAGGGCCGTCTCCTCGCCGCACACGAAGGCGCCGGCGCCCTGGTAGATGTCGACATCGAAATCGAACCCGCTCCCGAGGATGTTCTTGCCGAGCAGGCCGTACTCCCTGGCCTGGTGGATGGCGATGCCCAGACGTTTGACGGCCAGCGGGTACTCGGTCCTGGCATAGATGTAGCCATGGCGGGCGGCAATGGCCCTGGCGGCGATGATCATGCCCTCGAGCACGGCATGCGGGTCGGATTCGAGCACGCTGCGATCCATGAAGGCCCCAGGGTCGCCCTCGTCGGCATTGCAGAGCACGTATTTCACGTCGCCGGCGCTCTTGCGGGCGAACTCCCATTTCAGACCGGTGGGGAAACCGGCTCCGCCGCGTCCCCGCAGGCCCGAAAGTTTGACCTCCTCGACGATCTGCTCCGGGGTCATATCCCGCAAGGCTTTGGCCGCTCCGAAATACCCGCCCCGGGCGATGTACTCGTCGATCACCTCGGGGTCGATCACTCCCTTGTTGCGCATGACCCAGAACATCTGGTTGGCAAAAAAGGGGATCTCATTCATTTTCGGGATGGTTTTCTTGGAGGCCGGCTCCACGTAGAATAGCTTCTGCACCGGCCGGCCCTTGAGGAAATGCTCTTCCACAAGGAGCGGCACGACCTCCGGGGTGAGTCGCTGGTAAAAGATCCCCTCGGGTTGGACCAGCATCACCGGGCCTACGGCGCAAAATCCGTTGCAGCCGGTTTCGACGATTTTGATTTCTTCCGACAGGCCCTGCCGCTCCAACTCCTTCTGGAGGGCGTCCCGGAACGGTATGCTGCGGGACGCCTGGCATCCCGTGCCGCTGCACAACATCAACTGAGTCCTGACGTTACTCATCCTTCTCTCCAGCAGGTCGTGACGTCACCGATCGTTCACGCGAGAATCTCACCGCGGCCGGAAGCATCTCGATCCGGGGCAGTCGCCGCCATCGTGCCGCGTGTATCCGCGGCCAACCCCGGCACACATGCATGTGCGGGCCTACCAGGACCCATCCAGGCCGCGCAATCCGTTCATATAGAGTCGGCCGCTCGCCACAAACAAGGAATAGCGGGTCAGCAGCACCGGCATGTTGTATGAGCGCGCCAGTTCGATCACCGGTTCATCCGGCCGTTTGCCGCGCACGAACACCACCACCAAAACGCCGGCCACCTTGGCCGTTCGCAAGACCTGCTCCGTCGTCAGGCCTGTCAACAGGACAGCCCCCTGCGCGACCGCCGAGAGAACATCGGCCATCAGGTCGGCGCCGCCGCCCGCCACCACGGTGGTCTCCATCTGGTCGTGGCCGACCAGCACTTCCGCTTTCAGAGTGTCGCGTATCTCGGCTATCTTCATGGGACATACCGCCTGTTAAAGATCGAAACAGCCACTTCTATTCGTATTTGTCGAGGATCTGGACGACCTTGTCCGCTTTGACATCCCCGTACGTGTCGGAGTTCACCACCATCACGGGTGCGAGGCCACAGGCGCCCAGGCACCGCACGGCTTCGAGCGAAAACCGCCGATCCGTCGAGGTGCCGCCCTGTTTCATCCCGTAATGATTCTCGACCCGGTTGATGACCTCTTTGATGCCCTTGACGTAGCAAGCCGTCCCCATGCACACTTTCACCAGATTCCGGCCCTTGGGCTGCAGGGAAAAAAGGGCATAGAAGGAAGCCACTCCAAAAACTTCACTGCGCGAGAGGTTGAGCCCGACGGCAATGTAATCGATGAGCTCCACCGGAAGATATCCCGCGACATCCTGGCACTCGCGCAGAACGGCAATGACCGAACCGGGAACGCCGCTGCCGGCGGAAACGATGGCGTCGATGCGCTTCCACATCCCCGGGTCGATATCGGGATGGCTCGGGTGCAATTCCTGTGTCATGGCTGCAATTTTTCTCCGTGAAAAAGGGACTTAAGTGCGCTTTTATTTCATGCCCATATAAAAAAGTCAATGACGGCTCGGTGTTGCCCCCGGCCTCCTCATTGACATGAACCACCGCAATTTCGTTTTCCTGGAAAAACGCGAAGATCCTTGCGCCGGTCATGCGCCGCGAACAGCGATCCAAATCGTGTGCCGGCCGCCCTTGCCGGAAGCTCGCGCCCGCACGCGGACCTCGTTCACGTCGAAGCCTGTCTGCTTAAGGCGCTTGACGAAGGCCCGGTCCGGACCGGCCGACCATACGGCCAACACGCCGGCCGGCCGCAGCGCCGCAAAGGCAGCCGCCAGCCCGGCCCGGCTATAGAGCCAGTCGTTGCCCTTTCGGGAGAACCCCTCGGGGCCGTTATCCACGTCCAGCAGGATGGCGTCGTAGGCCCGCTGCTCCGCCTGCAGGACCTGGGCGACATCGGCCTCGCAAACAATGACCCGGGCATCTTTAAGGGGGTGGCCGGCAAACTCCCCCAGGACCCCCCGGTTCCATTTCACCACCGCCGGCACCAGCTCGGCCACCAGCACCTGCGCATCGGCTCCAAGCCGGTGCAGTGCCGCCGCCGTGGTGTAGCCCATGCCCAACCCCCCGATCAGCACCCGCGGACAGGCACGGTCGGCGATCCCGGCGCACGCGAGTTCGGCCAGAGCATCCTCTGAGCCATGGGCGCGGCTGTTCATGAGTTCGCCCGCATGCAACCGAATCGTGAACTCCCCACCCCGCTGGTACAGGCACATTTCTCCACCGTGACCGGGCACCTGCGCACGGTCGATGAGTTTCCACGGAATCATGAACACCTCGTAACCGCTCTGGCCTCGGGGTTCAGGAAATCCCCTATGGCTGACACCATCGTTTTCGCCACCCTCCCGCACGGACGATTGGGTCCAGCAGCGATCGGATTCGGGCAACTGCTTCTTTCCTGAACCCCGAACCCTGCCCCCCCTCTACCTGAGTAGTTACCATTAAACAACACTTGATTCCCGCAGTCTCATCAGGTATCTATCTGGGCGACATGACGATTTTGCACGCTGGCAGATGCTGCTGATGGACGCTCGGAACTCAGCGGTTGTCCGGACGGTCATGTGAGAGGACACTTCAGGCGCTGATGGCTGTTCTGTTTGACATGGTGCATGCGAAATGGACGGCTGCCTCGTCGGTGCTCACCCCCCTCATCCGGCGCAGCCTGGCAATGGCCGCGGTGTGGCTGGTCATCGTCAACCTCTTCGCTCTTCTGGCGTTCAACCGTTTAAATCTCGCCCCCGATACCGCCTTCGAGTGGATGTCTCCGGGAACCTACAAGGTTAAGCAGAGTTGGGATATCATCAGCCTCCACAACCGTTGGGATTCCTACTGGTATCTCGACATCGCCCAAAACGGCTACTACCTGCGCGGAGAAGCCATTTCCAACGTCGTTTTTTTCCCGCTCTACCCGCTGCTGGTGCGCCTGACGGGGCCTTTCGCGGGCGGTGACCTGGTGCTGGCCGGCTGGATGTTGAGCAGCCTGTTTTTGCTGTTGACGGTCGCCATGGCGACCCGGCTGAGCCAGGAGTTTCATCCGGGCATCGACCCCACTCTTCCGGCCGCGTTTCTCCTGGCCTACCCCGCGGCCTTTTTTCTCAATGCGGTCTATTCCGAATCGCTGTTTCTCTTCCTGTCGCTTGCGACGGTGTTCTGGGCGCTGCGGCGCAATTTCATGATCGCAAGCATCTTTGCGGCCCTGGCTTCGGCCACTCGCGTTGCCGGCGTGTTCCTTTTCGTGATACTGTTCGTCGAATTCGTGCAGTCCAACGGCTGGCGGGCGTTGGTGACGCGCCGTGTCTGGCCCCTGGCATTGGCGCCTTTCGGCGCCCTCGCCTTTTGCCTGTACCACTGGATCGCATTCGACGATTTCTTCCTCTATTTCAAGGTGCAGCGGGCCTTCGGCAGAGACTTTGAGATGGAGGCCGGCGATTTTTTGGCCCGCAACGGCCCTGATTTGGCCAACAAAATGCTCGACCTGGCCTACACCGCTGTCGCGATTCTTTTAGGGGTCGTCGCGCTGAGACGGCTCAGGCCTTCCTACGGTGTCTACATGCTGGTCTCGCTCGGCATCGCCTTGAGCAGCGGAACGACCCTGGGGATTGCGCGGTACAGCATGGTGCTGTTTCCGATCTATTTCATCGCGGCCGGCATCCGTTCGCCCGTCGGCCGCGGCGCCTGGTTTTTCGGCTCGACGTTGCTGCTGGCGCTCGACATCATTCGTTTCGTGAACCACTATTGGACCAGCTGATGATGAACCCACCTTCTGAAGTTGCGACGCTGCCGCGGATGACGATCGCCGACACCCGCGACGTCTTGCCCGTCCTCAGCGTGGTGGTTCCCGCTTTCAACGAGGCCGAGAACATCCCCTTGCTCTACCGGCGCATCGCCGAGGTGTTGCAAAAGATGGTCTCCCAGCGCTGGGAATTGATCCTCGTCGACGACGGCAGCCGCGACGCCACGTGGTCGGTGATATGCGGGGTGGCCGCGGACGATCCCAAGGTCAGGGGCGTGCGCCTGTCCCGGAATTTCGGCCACCAGTATGCCTTGGTGGCCGGCCTGGAGATGGCCGAGGGGGACGCGGCGATCACCATGGACTGCGACCTGCAGCACCCGGTGGAAATGCTCCCCCTCCTGTTCGAGAAATGGCGCGCGGGCTACAAGGTGGTGAAAACCCTGCGCCAGGATAGCTGCGACATCGGATGGTTCAAAGGGTGGACCTCGCGCAGCTTCTACCGGCTGTTTTCCTACCTCAGCGGGGTGCGATTGCAGCCCGGCGTGGCGGACTTCCGGCTGATGGACCGGCAGGCCCTGCACGAGATGCTGCGCTTCAACGAAGAGGGCTTGTTTCTGCGAGGACTGACCGAATGGATCGGCTTTTCGTCCTGCGCGATCCCTTACAACGCCGGTGAGCGCGCCTGCGGGCAGTCCCAATACAGCCTAAAAAAAATGGTCAGCCTCGCCTGGAAAGGCGTGAGTTCTTTTTCGATCATGCCGCTGCGAATCGGCATCCTCATCGGTCTGATCGGCAGTCTGCTGTCGGTGCTCGGCGTCCTCTATGCGTTTTTCGGCCATTTTTTCGGTAAAAGGACAGTTCCCGGCTGGGCCTCGACCCTGATGGTGATCTCGCTCCTGTTCTCGCTGCTGTTTGTGTATCTGGGTATCCTCGGAGAATACGTCGGCCGCATCATCATCGAGGTGCGGCGGCGGCCGCGCTTCATTGTCTGCGAGACCGCAGGCTTCGGCAAACGCCGCCCTTCGCCCCATGAGTGACGCGGCTGTCGGCATTCCACTTCCCGGGCAGCACCCGTTCATCCGCCTGGTCGTCAACGCCGACGATTTCGGGATATCCGCGCGAGTCAATGAAGGCATCCTCCAGGCCCACCGGGCGGGGATCGTCACGGCGACCTCCCTTATGGCGGTCGGCCGCGCCTTTGAGCAGGCCGTGCACCTTGCGCGTGCGGCGCCCGCGCTGGACGTGGGTGTGCACCTGACACTGGTCGCCGAAGCCCCCCTGCTGCGATGCAATTCCTCTCTATCCGGCACGGACGGGCGTTTTCCCGCCAGCGCCAGCGCCCTGGCCTGCCGCTGGTTGACCGGCAGGATCCGCAAAGCCGATGTGAGGGCGGAGTGGTCCGCTCAGATCGAGCGGATTCTGGAGCATGGGATTCGGGTAACCCACATAGACAGCCATCAGCATGTACACGTTTTGCCTGGGTTTTATGGCCTGATCCAGGATCTCGCCGCGCGTTATGATATCGCGTTTGTGCGCGCGCCGGTCGAAAATATACGGGCCGACTGGCCGCCAAGCCTCCACGGGATGGCCCGCGTGATGGGGTCAACAATCCTGCGGGTGTTATGGATGATCGGGAGCCGGAGGGGAGCCGGGCCGGCCAAGCGGCGGTCGTTGCGCTTTCTGGGGTTTCAGGATGGCGGGCGGTTGGATCAGGCGCGCCTGCGGTGTCTGCTCGACCGCCTCCGGCCGGGTGAGGTGTATGAACTCATGTGCCACCCCGGGTTCACGCCGGATGAACCGGACGTGCAGAGCTGGGCCTACCGCCATGAAGCGGAATTGTGCGCCCTGACAAGCCCCTCCATCCGGTCCGAGCTCGCCGCGCGGGGTATTCGCCTGTGCAATTTCAAAGATTTGATGACTTTGTAAAAATCCCAATTTCCGCGTTGCCCTTCATCTCGCTGTCGCTGCGGCGTACAGGAAGTACGCCTCACTCCGCGAGATTCGCGCGCCTTGAACTTGGGCTTTTTACAAAGTCATCGCATCGGATACCATCTTACGAGATCATCAAGATTTGACGTGGATCACATCTTGCGAGCAACGAACAGGTAGTGGCTGATCCAGTTTGCGGATGCCAGCGGGCATTCTTCGACGATGGTGAACCCGACACCGGCAATTGCATCGCGGTAGGTTGAAGGTGCCTCGAAGTGCGGCCGTTCCCCCTTGGTGATCCCGAACAGGCTCACCGAGAGCGTCTCCTGGGCCATGATCGCCCAGTATTTCCACCGCGGCCGGTCGACCACTTCCTTGACGATCAACCGTCCTCCCGGCCGCAAGGCTCGAAAACAGCCTCCCAGAATTTCATCCCAGGCCTGCCGCTTGACGGTATACAACACGTCAACGATGCAGAGCGCGTCAAACGCCGCCTCGGAGAAGGCATGCAATGCCCGGGTGGAGAAATCGACCCCTGAAGGCGCGGTTCGGCGCGCCCTCTCGATCTTGGCTGCATCGTGGTCGATGCCGACCAATTGCAGGCCGCAACGGGACGGGTCTCTGGCCAGGAGGTTGATGAGCAGGCCGTGGCCGCAGCCGACATCCAGCACCGCCCCCCTCGTCGGAAACCGGTCGATGAGCGGCCCGAACGGGCAGGTCAGGGCGCGCGCAACGACATGCGCGCGCGTCGCCAGCGGCTCCCCCTCGTAAGCGTTCCAGGCCGTCAGCAGGCTATTCATCGCGTTCAAACATCACCCAGTATTGCGCTCCGATGGGCAGCCCCGACAGCTTGACTTCAGTCGCGGCCGCCGCATTCAGCCGGAGCCACCGGGGAGGGAAAACGTTGACGTAGGCATGTTCGAGGCAACGAAACGCGTTTTTCCCGAACAGGTTTTTCGTTGCATTCAAGGTCAGCAGGCGCGCGTCGTCGTCAAAGGGGCACATTTTGACGAGCATGCGGGTGATCGGGTTAAACGGGTTGTGCTCCCAGATGACCAGCCGGGACGAGGGTTTCATCCGGTTTGCCAAGGCCGCGACCGTTTCCGCCCTCTCGGCGGGAGGGATGTGATGGAACACATGGCAGCTGATCACGAAATCGAAGCGGACCTCCCCGGGCAAGCTGTTCAGATCGCTCACCAGACAGACGCGCTCATCGCCCATGAGGCTTTTGGCCTCGTTGATGGATTCCACGGACGTATCAAAGCCGAACAACCGCAACCGATCTTGCTCGACCAGCGGCTTTGCCGCCTCTGATTCGAGCAGGGACTTGAGCATCCGGCCGTTGCCGCATCCGAAATCGAGATAAAAAAACTCTCTGCCGGCGTATCCGTCGGAGATCCAGCGGGTGACGGTTGCAACCCGCTGGCTGATGAAGTCGGCGCTGTGAACGCCGGGCGGCAGGCTGCGGTTGTGAATTTTCTCGTAGTCGCGCGCGACCCGGTCAAACACATTCTTATCCATTCCGATACAACACCTCGCCGTTCACGATGGTCATCTCGACCGGCACGGACGGCCACTCGCCCGCTGGCACAACGAACAAGTCCTGCGCAAAAACCGTCAGATCCGCCCATTTGCCCACACGAATGCTGCCCGACTGCTCCGGCCGGCCGGAGACCCAGGCGGGCGCTGCGGTGAAGCCCGAGATGCTTTCCTCTAAAGTGAGCCGCTGCCCCGGAAACCACCCGCCCGGCGGTTGGCCCTCGGGGGTCTGGCGGGTCACGGCCGCCTGGAGGCCTAAAATCGGCGCCAGAGGTTCCACCGGGGCGTCGGAGCCGAACAAGAGCGGAATCCCCGCATTCATGAGAGACCGCCATGCATATCCGGTTTGACACCGGGCCGCCCCCCAGCGCTTCTCGGCCACACACCAATCCGTGGATACGAATCGGGGCTGCACCGAGCCCACCACGCCCAATTCCCGGAAAAGGGCAAGATCCTCGGACCGATAGAGCTGCACGTGTTCGATGCGGTCCCGTTTGAGGCCGGGGTGCGATTTCCGCGCCCCGGAGATGGCCAGCAGGCAATGGGTCACGGCCTTGTCCCCGATCGCGTGGATCGCTACGTGGAAGCCTCGGCGGTAGGCGAGCTCGATCTTCTCCTGCAGGAGCGGCCGATCCATAACCACCAGCCCCGCGTTGCCGGGCTCATCCGTGTACGGTTCGTGGAGAAGGGCCGTGCCCGCCCCCAACGATCCATCCGCAAAGAGCTTCATGTGCCCGGCCCAGAGGTGCTCGCTGCCATGCGCCGGGCGAATTCCGCAGGCCGCCGCGTCGTCCAGGTCGTTCGGCGGCAGCAGGTGATACACCCGCACCTTGAGGGCCCCGGCTCTGTCCAGCGCCTCGAAGGCTTCCCATTGCTGGAGTCCTTCGCAGGTGTGCACCCCGGTGATGCCCAAGCGCAGCGCATCCTTCTGCGCCAGCAGGGCGGCCTGCTTCCGGGCCTCCAGGCTGGGAGCGGGCATGACTCTCTCGATGAGGTATCGAAGCTCCCGCAGCATCCCGGTGGGCTCCCCGCTGCGCGGGTCGCGATCGATCTGTCCGCCGGCAGGGTCCGGTGTCTCCCGGGTGATGTTGGCCGCAGTGAGCGCCTGAGAGTTGACCCATTGGCTGTGTCCACAGGCCCGGACCATCATCACGGGGTTTTCCGGCGCGATGTCGTCCAGGTCTTGCCGTCGGGGCTCCCGCTTCTCCTCCCAATTGTGATGGTTCCATCCCCGTCCCAAAATCCACTCTCCGGGCCTGCTGCGCCGCACCGTCTCCCGGATCCTCTCTCGGCAGGCCGCCAGGGAGGGAAGGTCCCGCAAGTCCACCCGTTGCAGATAAAGCCCATAACTCAGAAAATGGCAATGGCCGTCCACCAGCCCCGGGATCACGAGCCGGCCCGGCCGCTTAAACTCCTCCACCTTGCCCCGCAGGGTCGACCGCACCTCATCGTTGCTGCCCACCGCCACGATCTTTCCGCCTTCGATCCCCACCGCTTCCGCGTGCGGACGCTCCGGGTCCCCCGTGAAAACATTTGCCGAAAGAATTGCCAGCGCCATCACACCCTCCGTAATAATCGAAATTAAAATCGCTTAACTCAGGTTCTTCAAGTAGTTTCACAACCTCGGATCACGCCTGAGGGCAAGGCGCAGGCCGATTCGAAAGCGCATCAACCACGCCAGTATGTGAGCATTTCGAGAGGCCTGCAGCGCCGCCATCGGGGGTCAGACAGGGTTATGAAACCACTTCTATCCAATACGACATATCAGCGCCAATCCGGGCCGAGCAGACCGAGTGCGGCCGCCGCCAGAGAGGTCAGCCCGGTGCGCAGCGTCGGCTCGGCATCCGGCGCGAAGCGGGGCGTGTGGAGCAGCCCCAGGGTCTCTTCCCCGCGCTCCGCCCGCGCCAGGCGCTCGGATGCGGTGCAGCCGAGCTTGAACATGCACAAGGGCACCGCTGCTCCGGCCGGGCTGAAGTCCGCAAAGTCCTCACTGCCGGTCGACGGCTCCAGCCACGCGACCCGCTCCGCTCCCAGCAGATCGCTGAAGAGATCCTTCAGGACTCCCGTGACGTGCGCGTCATTGACCACGGGGCGGAACGGCGGCTCGGCCTGGTGGAAGACCGGCAGCTCCGCTTCGCTCAAGCCCGCCGCCAGGGCAAGCCCTCTGGCGTGGCGCCGGAGTGCGGCTTCGGCGGCGGCGATGACCTCCTCCTTGTAGCCCCGCACGGTCAGCTTCAACTCCACGCTTTCCGGAATCACGTTGCGCTTGCTGCCCCCGTGGATGGATCCGATAGTCACCAGAACCATTTCGGCCGGATGGGTCTGCCGGCTGACGACGGTCTGGGCGGCCAGCACGAACTGGGCGGCCAGCACAATGGGGTCGATGGCCTTGTGCGGAACCGCGCCGTGCCCGCCCCGGCCGCGGATGGTGACATCCAGGGAACGACAGCCGGACGACTGCACGCCCTGCCCCAACCCCACGCAGCCTACTGAAAGTTCGGGCCGCACATGCAGCGCCACCCCCCAGTCGGGCCGGCCGAAACGCTCGTACAGGCCGTCGGCAATCATGAACTTGGCCCCGCCCACGGTCTCCTCGGCCGGCTGGCAGGCCACGATCAGCTCGCCGGCCCATTCCGCCCGCAGCTCGGCCAGGATGGCGGCCGCACCGAGCACGACGGAGGTGTGCAGGTCGTGGCCGCAGGCGTGCATCACCGGAACCGGCTCGCCGGCAGGACCCAGGCCGCTGACGGTGGATGCATACTCCAGGCCGGTCTCCTCGCGCAGCGGCAAGGCATCCATGTCCCCGCGGATGAGCAGCCGCCGGCCGCACCCGTTGCGAAGCAGCCCGGCCACGCCGTGCCCTCCCAAGCCGGTTACCACCTGCAACCCGGCCCGGCGGAGCCCCTGAGCCGCCCCGGCCGCGGTGTTCACCTCCTGGCCGGAGAGCTCCGGGTGGGAGTGGAGATGCCGATAGAAATCCATCACCGCCGGCAAGTGTTTTTCCACCGCCTGCTGCAACCGCACTTTCAACTGGTCATTCAACGCCATGGATCCCTCGTCGCATCGT
>DATITS010000343.1:0-11148 GCA_035467535.1 Desulfobacterales bacterium | reverse complement strand
CGTGCGTTATCGCACCGCCGTCTGCCGGGGCTACTGGTTCGACGTCCATGCCTCCGCTGGGTGGCTCCACCAGCGCCTCGACAGCAGCCCGTTCTACCCCCTCTTCGACGGCGACACCGCCGGCTTCACTCCCGCAGCCGCGGCCGACGCCAACGGGAAGTACGACTCCGACACCGACAACAAGCTTGGATTCACCCTCCAGCTCCAAGGCATGAAGCTGATCACCCCGTATTTCGCTGCCGGCGGCTTCGCCTCCGTCAACAACAGCGCCGACTACACCGAATGGACGGCAGGCATCGGCATCCAGATCTTCTTCGACCCCCAGAACCTCTTCTGGACCCGCAAGGACATGTTCAGCGAATTCGGGAAGTCGTCGAACAAGTAAGGCGCCCCTCAAGGCCGGCTTCCATCCGGGATCTGGCGGACAACCTGCCGGTCTCGGTGCGTTTCCCGTTTTCGTTTTTGCACCTACTCCCGCCGGCGGGTGACGTACTTGATGGTGACCTTGTCGCCCGAGCCCGAGGTCAGCTTGAGGGAGGCCGGCTGGACGACGAGCCCGGCCTCGATGGTGCCGCCGCCCTCCCTGAGCTTGTCCAAGGGGACTTTCTCCGTGTAGATGGTGGAAATGGTCTCTAGAATGCGTTTGCCACCGACGACCTCCACCCGCGCCGGTTCGACGGCCGCCTCCGCCAGAAGGGCGTTTTCCGGGAGCTTGCCCACCCAATCCACCTGCACCGGCAGCTCTTTCCTCACGGTCACATCGAGATTCACCACGACGTTCTGCGGTGCGACCTCCTTCAGGATGATGCCGGGCGGCAGGGTGATGTTGCTGCTGGTGATGCTGAAAGTGTTCGGACCGTCCGCGGCATTGCCGATATCCAGCCGGACGCGCACCTGGTCGGGCCGCATCGACTTGATCAGCGTCCCCGACCCGCTCAGGTTCAGCCGCACCGAGTTCACCGAGGCGTGCACGATCTCCATGTTGGGGTCCCGTTTCATGTACTCGATCGGGACCTCGAAGGTCACCAGCGTCTCCAACCCCCGGGAGATGCTGAACCAGAAACCGGTGATGAAGAGCAGGGAGACGAGCGCGGCCGTGGCGATCTCGATGTTCTGCTTCCGCTGCTCGGGCGCTTGAAATTCGGCGAGCCCGAAATGCTCCTCCAGCTTCTGGACGAGTTTGCGGCGGCTGCCGATCGGCCGCAGCCGCGAGCCCCGGGCCAGGCTGACATCGCCCCGCTCCTCGGAGACCACGACCACGACCGCGTCGCTCGCCTCCGTGAGGCCCAGCGCCGCGCGGTGGCGGGTGCCCAGGTAGGAAGGCAGATCGTCGCGCCGCGACAGCGGCAGGATGACCCCCACGCGGGGGATGCGGTCGCCTTCAATGACGGCCGCCCCGTCGTGAACGGGATTGTCCGGGAAGAAGATGCTCAGAATCATTTCCCGGGAAATGTCGCCGTTCCAGGCGATTCCGCCCTGGACCAGCTCCTCGAGGTCTTCCTCGCCGGGAATGACGATGAGGCCGCCGTGCCTGCGGCGGGCCAGTTCAAAGGCGCTGTCGGCAATGACGTCAATGGGCGCGGACCGGGTCTTGGTCGTGAACCCCCACAGGATGGTCTTCAAGTTCTTGGCCTGCAGCACCGTGCGGATCTCGTTGCGGAAAACGACGACGATGATCAGGGCTGCCACGGCCACGATGCCCTGGACCACCCAGCTGGTGACGATCAGGCCCAGGTAGGCCGCGATCTGCTGAAAAAACCACAGCATGGTGAGCCCGATGAGGACCCGGAAGACGTACGTCCCCCGGAAGAGCACGTAGAACCGGAACAGGATGTAGCTGTTCAAGCCGATGTCGACGATATCCTGCCAGCCGAGGCCGTTAACGATGTACAGCAGTTTTTCCATGCGGCGCTAATCCGTCACGCTGAAACGCAGAATTTTGAAGACACGCCCGCCCGCGTCGGTGATCTCCACCCGCCAGGGTCCCTTGTCGGCCTCCCGCAGCTGGATGCTGCTGTAGGTGGCCCACCGCGGATGCTTCAGGCTCAGCCGGATCCGGGCGCTGGGCCGGTCCCGGAAGATCCAGTGGTGATAGATCGGCATGTCCTCGCTGATGTTGTCGAAGATGGTGAAGCAGTATATTTTCCCGGCGGAAATCGAAAAGGCAACCGAGGCGTTGACGGGGATTCCGTCCTTGACCTCTTCGCACACGATGGCCTGGATCAGGGTTGCCTTTGAGGCTGCGGCCGGGCTGCCGGCGGCCGGGCGCGCGAGGCCCTGCGCATGAATCGTCAATGGCCAGCCGACAGCCGCAATGAGAATCCAAACGATCATCACTGTTTTTTTTCGAACCACCGGACGTCTTCCTTCAGGGTTCAGGTAAACGGCAGCAACGCCGGGATATACCGCCAAACTGGCGGCGCGCCTGTGGGTTAGCTTAGCGCGCTTTCATGAATTTGCAAGGGAAAACTCTCTGACATTCGCACTTTTTTCCTGAAGCGTTTTAAGGTAGTCTATGCAAAGGATAGGTCTATAGGTCGTTGGGTATTTTGCAGGGTGTTCGGCGCAACGCACGCCATCGCTTTCTCGAGCGTGTTCAACACCCTTTAACCTTTGACATTCAACGCGGAGTCCTTGAATGCAGCATTCCACTGCCATCCTCCAGGAGCCGGCGCCCGGCCATAGCACGGTCTGCTTTTGCGGCGACGTTCTCACCTTCGCGTTGACGGTCCCGGCCGACATGCAAGGCGCCGCCTGGATCCGCACCAACATCGGCCATGCGGAGGTCACCCGCGCCGAGATCATTCGCGGAGTCGACTTCCAGGAGACCCCGCTGGGCCGCGACTGGTTCGACACCCCCATGCCGCGTGTGGCCGCCAACCGGTTTGAGATACGGCTGGCCCTGAGCGAGGTGGGCCACTTCGAGGCCAAGTGCTTCTTTCTCACGCAGGGCGAAACGACCCCCACCTGGCCTCCCGGCGCCAACACGTCCGTGAACGTCGAGCCGGCCGAGTCCTGCTGCGCCAACACCATTTACAACGCTTTCGTGCGGCAGTTCGGACCGAACAAGTCCGGGGCGAAGGCCCTGCCCGCACCCGGCGAGGAGTGCATCCGCCTGCTCGACGCCGCCCGCTTCACCGTGATCCCGCCGTCGGGGACGTTCCGGGATCTCATCGCAGAGCTCGACTTCATCATCGGCGAGCTGGGCTGCCGCATCCTCATGCTGCTGCCGATCCATCCCACGCCCACCACCTACGGCCGCATGGGCCGGTTCGGAAGCCCGTATGCCGCCTTGAGCTTCAGGAGCGTCGACCCGGCGCTGGCCGTTTTCGACCCCAAGGCGACGCCGACCGAGCAGTTTGTCGAGCTCGTGGACGCCGTCCACCGCCGCAACGCCCGGCTCTTCCTCGACATCGCCATCAACCACACCGGCTGGGCCGCCAACCTGCACACGAACCACCCGGAGTGGCTCAGCCGCACCCCCGAGGGCCGCATCGAGGTGCCCGGCGCCTGGGGCGTGCAGTGGGAGGACCTGACCAAGCTCGACTACCGCCACCGGGAGCTTTGGCAGTTCATGGCGGAGGCCTTTCTCACCTGGTGCCGCCGCGGGGTGGACGGCTTTCGCTGCGACGCCGGCTACATGGTCCCGCACGCGGCCTGGAAGTACATCGTCGCGCGCGTCCGTGAGCAGTTCCCCGACACGACGTTCGTGCTGGAGGGCCTGGGCGGCAAGATCTCGGTCACCCGGCAGCTGCTGAACACCGCCAACCTCAACTGGGCCTATTCGGAGCTGTTCCAGAACTACGACCGCAGCCAGCTCGAGCACTACCTGCCGGAGGCGATCGACATTTCCGCAACCGACGGTCTCACGGTGCACTTCGCCGAAACCCACGACAACCTGCGCCTGGCCGCCCGGTCCCACACCTATGCCCGCATGCGCACCGCTCTCTGCGCCCTGGCCGCCCCGTCGGGCGCCTTCGGGTTCGCCAACGGGCTGGAGTGGCTTGCCACGGAAAAGATCAACGTGCACGAGGCGGTGCCCCTGAACTGGGGCTGCCCGGTCAACCAGGTGGCCGCCATCCGGCGCCTGACGCAGCTGCTCAAACGGCACCCGGCGTTTCACGACCGGACGAAGGTGACACTCGTTCAGCAGGGCGGCGGAAACCAGGTGGTGATCCTGCGCCACCATCTCCCGACGGACCGGCGGCTGCTCGTGCTCGTCAACCTCGACTGCGACCAGGGGACCACGGCCGCCTGGAACCCGGAGGCCGCCGGCCTGCGCCAAAACACGTACACCGACCTGCTGGCGGAAACCCCGGTCACGGTGCACGCATCCGGCGGGGTCTACACCTGCGCCCTCGCGCCCGGCCAGGTGCTCTGCCTCAGCCCGGAGCCATCCGATCTTGCGTTGCTGAACTCTGCGCCGGCCGATCCCTTCGCGGTGCCGCCGCGCATCGAGCAGCAGCGCCTGCGGGCGAAAGCCCTGCAGGTGTTCACCTTCCACCGCGGCACGCAGGACATCGGCGACTTCGACCCGGACCGGGCCGCCGTCGCCCTCGGGGAAGACCCGGCCGCCTTCTGCGCCGGGCTCAACCCGGCGAGTGCGGAATGCCGGGTGGTCACCTGGCAGTGGCCGCGTGACCTCACGCGCGAGGTCATGCTGGCCCCCGGCCACTTTCTTCTGATCCGATCCGACCGGGGCTTCCGGGCACACCTCACCGACCAGGACCGCACCCTCGCCGTCGAGGAGGGCCTGCGCGGTACCGACGGCTCGTTCTTCAGCCTTTTTCTGCCACCCTCCACCCCCAAGGCCCTCAAGCGCATATCCCTTCGGTTGGCAGTCCGGACCGAGAGCGGCACGCGCCACGCCGAAGCACCCCTGCTGCTGCTGCCCCAGCCGGAGGAGGCGCGGGTGAAGCGGGTCTTCGGAAGATCCGAGCTGCTCGAGGCGCCGCTGCGCATGCTCGCCACCAACGGCCGCGGAGCGATGCTGTACGCGCCGATCGCCTGGGGCACCCTTGCCAGTCGCTACGACGCCCTGCTCGCCGCCAATTTCGCCCCCGACCACCCCGAAGACCGTTGGATGATGCTCACCCGCTGCCGGGCCTGGCTGCTCTACCAGGGCTATTCCCAGGACATCAACCTCGACTGCCTCCAGGCTTTTGCCGCGGGCAACAGCGGCGGCGCTTTCTGGCGCTACAAGATCCCGAGCGGCCAGGGGCAGCATGTGATGCTCACCATCGGTCTCGACATGGTGCCGGACCGCAACGCCGTCCGGATCGCCTTTCACCGGCACGGGGCCGGCAACGACGCCGCGCGGCTGGCGGATGCGACACCCGTGCGCCTCGTTTTGCGGCCCGACATCGAAAGCCGGAGTTACCACGAAACCACCAAGGCCTTCGCCGGCCCCGAGCACCATTTCCGGACCGCGCTCAGCGGCATCCCCGACGGGTTCGCCTTCCAGCCGGACGCGCTTCACCGCCTGCGCATGCAGATCACCCGGGGCCGGTTCGTGCAGGAACCGGTGTGGAATTACATGGTGCACCGTCCCCAGGACGCCGAACGCGGCCTGGACGCCGACTCGGACCTGTTCAGCCCGGGCTATTTCGAAGCCGTACTGGAGGGCGGCACGACCGTAAGCCTTTGCGCTGAGGCCGGGCCGGAGCGGGTGCCACCACCACCGGCACCCGGTGCCGTCGACCTGCTCCCGGAGCGCTCGCCGCTCGAAGCCGCGTCGCCCGCCGGCTTCACGCCGGTCGAGGTGCTCGAAAAAGCCCTTGATCACTACGTGGTCTGCCGCGGCCCTCTGAAGACGGTAATCGCCGGCTACCCGTGGTTCCTGGACTGGGGGCGCGACTCGCTCATCTTCGCGCGCGGCCTCATCGCGGCCCGCCGGTTCGAAGAAAGCCGCGCGGTCTTGAAACTCTTCGGCCAGTATGAGGACCGGGGCACCCTGCCCAACATGATCCGCGGCAGTGATGCCGGCAACCGGGACACCTCGGACGCGCCTTTGTGGTTTGCCGTGGCCTGCGCGGAGCTTGCCGCCGCGGAAGGCGGCGAGGGCTTTTTGAAAAGCGACTGCGGCGGCCGCACGGTCCGGCAGGTGATCGGCTCCATCGTCCATGCCTACATGGCCGGCACGCCGAACGGTGTCAAAATGGACCCGGACTCGGGGCTGATCTTCAGCCCGTCGCACTTCACATGGATGGACACGAACTTCCCGGCCGGAAGTCCGCGTCAGGGCTACCCGGTCGAGATCCAGGTCTTCTGGCACGCGGCCCTCGCTTTCCTCTCCCGCATCGACAAGAAAGAGAGCCGCCGGTGGGCAGCCTTGGCCGCACGGGTCCGGCAGTCGCTGGCGACACTCTTCTGGCTGCCGTCGCTCGGCTGTCTCACCGACTGCCTGCACGCCGCCCCGGGGCAGCCGGCCGGGACGGCGACGGCGGACGATCATGTCCGCCCGAATCAGTTGTTCGCCATCACCCTGGGTGCGGTCGAAGAAAACGAGCAGCGCCGACAGATCCTGAGCGCCTGCGGGGAACTGCTCGTCCCGGGTGCGATCCGCAGCCTGGCCGACAGACCCGTCAGCCACCCGCTGCCGGTGCATTTCCGCGGCAGCCTGCTCAACGACCCCCACCGGCCCTACTGGGGCCAGTACACCGGAGACGAGGACACCCGTCGCAAGCCGGCTTACCACAACGGCACCGCCTGGACCTGGCCGTTCCCGTCGTACTGCGAGGCCTGGGCCATGACCTACGGCGCGGCGGGAAGCCAAACGGCTCTGGCCTGGCTCACGAGCAGCATCCGGCTGGTGGAGACCGGCTGCCTCGGCCATCTGCCGGAAGTCCTCGACGGGGACTACCCCCACACGACCCGCGGCTGCGATGCCCAGGCCTGGGGGGCGAGCGAGTGGGTGCGCGTGTGGGTCAAGCTGTCTGAAAGATGACGTCGATAGGGCCCCAACATTGTTGATTTTTTAAGAATTACCCTATATTCTGAACCCTGATCGACTATCATCCATTATCGAGGGAATGAGAATAAAATTTATGCCAAATTTCAAGTCCTACCAGATACAACCGAACATACCTGCAAAACTATCTTTTCTTGAGACTGTTTCCCGCAACATGTGGTGGTGCTGGACGCGGGAGGCCGTCGAGTTGTTCCGGCGCATCGACCCGCGCCTATGGGCCGAATGCGGTCGCAATCCCATCCCGTTTCTGACCCGCATCCCCCAGGCGCGCCTGGAAAAGCTCGCCAAAGAGTCCAGCTACCTGTCCCAGCTCGAGCGGGTGAAGGCCCATTATGAAAGGCGGATCAACCACCCGGAAATCGAGGTCGATCTCCCGGTGGCCCCCGGCGAGTTCATCGCCTATTTTTCCATGGAATTCGGCCTGCACGAAAGCCTGCCCCTGTTTGCCGGAGGCCTCGGGATTCTGGCCGGGGACCACCTGAAGGCCTCCTCCAACCTGGGCTTGCCCCTGGTGGGCATCGGCCTGATGTACCGCCAGGGATATTTCCGACAGTTTCTCAACCACGACGGCTGGCAACAGGAAGCTTACCCCGAGACCGATTTTTATAGCCTGCCGATCCAGCGCATGCGGGACACCGCCGGCAACGAGATTCGGGTGGCCATTCGCGGCGCCGACGGCCCGGTGCAGGCCGTCATCTGGAGAGTGCTGGTGGGTCGGGTGCCGCTGTACCTGCTCGACACCAACATCCTGGAAAACCCGCCGGAGCACCGCGAAATCACGGCACGACTTTACGCCGCCGAATCCAAAATCCGCCTGCTCCAGGAGGTTCTGCTGGGCGTCGGCGGGATGCGGGCACTTCAGGCCCTCGGGATCCAACCCAAGATCGTCCACATGAACGAGGGCCACTGCGCGTTCGCGGGCATCGAGCGCCTGGTCCAAATCGTGGAAGACCAAAAGGTCGACCTCAAAACAGCCCTGCAGATCGTGCCGCGCACGACGGTGTTCACCACGCACACGCCTGTGGCCGCCGGCCACGACGAGTTCCCCGCCGACATGGTCAGGCCCTATCTCAAGCCCTTGGCCGAGCGGCTGGACACTTCCGAGGCGGAGTTGCTCTCATGGGGCCAACCGCAGGGGACCCACGACAACGGGCCGCTGTCCATGTTCATCCTGGGGGTCCGCCTGTCGGCCGCCTGCAACGGGGTGAGTGAACTGCACGGCAGTGTCGCCCGCCGGATGTGGGCCCATGTCTGGCCGGGGCGGCCGGTCGACGAAATCCCGATTTCGCACATCACCAACGGCATTCACATCCCGACCTTCGTCAGCCAGGAGGTCGGCAACCTGTTCGACCGGTACATCGGGCCCGATTGGTACCTCGGCTCCCAGCGTCCGGAAAACATCAAGCTCATCGACGAGATCTATAACGAGGAGCTGTGGCGGGCGCACGAAACGAACCGCTCGCGCCTAGTTCGCACCTGCCGCGAGCATCTCGTTTACCAGTACCGGCGGCGCAATGCGCCGCGCCAGGTGCTCGAGTCGATCGAAAAAGTCCTCGACCCGGACGTTCTCACCATCGTGTTCGCCCGGCGCTTTGCCACCTACAAGCGCGCTTTCCTTTTGATCCAGGACCCCCAGCGCCTGGAGGCCCTGATCAACAACGAAAACCACCCGATCCAGTTCATCTTCGCCGGCAAGGCCCACCCCCGGGACAACGAGGGCAAGGACCTGATCAAGCAGCTGTTCCAGTTCGCCAACCGGCCGGCCGTGCGGGACAAATTCATCTTCCTTGAAAACTATGACATGCACCTGGCGCGGCACCTGCTGCAGGGCGCGGACGTGTGGCTGAACACCCCGCGGCGGCCCTTCGAAGCCTGCGGAACCTCCGGCATGAAGGCCGCCATCAACGGGACCCTCAACGTCAGCATCCTCGACGGCTGGTGGTGCGAGGGCTTTCGCGAGTCCGTGGGCTGGAGCATCGGCAACGGCGAGGAGTACGAAGACCACGCCTATCAGGACGCCGTGGAAAGCCAGGCGCTGTACAACCTCCTTGAAAACGAGGTGGTGCCCTGCTTCTACGACCGCAAGAGCGGCGACCTGCCCGATTGCTGGCTGGAGAAAATGAAGGCCTCGATGAAAATGGCCATGGAGAAATTCTGCAGCCTGCGCATGGTGAAGGAATACGTCGACAAGCTCTACAGCCCTGCCGGCCGTTTTCACGATAGTCTCCTCGCCGACGGCGCTGCCGAGGCCCGGCGGCTGGCGGAGCAGGTCGAACGGGTGCGCTTGCAGTGGAAAAACGTGGCGGTCGGCGCCGCAGCCCGCGATTCCCGCGGCACTCAACGGGTCGGGGACACCGTTCAGGTGACCTCCGTGGTGAGTCTCGGCGAGTTGCGGCCGGACGAGGTGGATGTCGAGCTGTATTACGGGCTGTACAAGACCTTTTCGGAGTTGAGCGACAGCCGTGTCGAAACCATGCAGGTCCTGGAGGATCGCGGCGACGGGTGTTACCTCTACGGCTGCACGCTCGCCTGCGAAGCGGCCGGCCGCTTCGGGTTCTCGGTTCGCGCCACCCCTCGGGGCGATTCCTGGCTGAAGTTCACGCCCGGCTTGCTCACCTGGGCCGCAGAATAACGCGGCTCCACCGAAAGGAGGTCAACCATGGAATCCCCGCGCCGCAACCCCAGAGTCCTGGTGGTGACCCCCGAGGTCACCTATCTGCCCGACCGCATGGGGAACCTGGCCTCTTTTTTCACCGCCAAGGCCGGCGGCCTGGCCGACGTGTCGGCAGCCCTGGTGAGCGCCCTGTTTGACCAGGGCGCCGATGTGCACGTGGCGCTTCCGGATTACCGCTCCATCTTCAGCGACCGCCTGGTCCCGTTTCTGAAGGAGGAGATCAGCAGCATCCAACACAAGATGCCGGATGACCGCGTCCACCTGGCCGAGGACCGCGCCTTCTTCTACATCAACCGGGTGTACTCGCGCTACGGAGACGAGAACATCAAAATGGCGCTCGCCTTCCAGCGCGAGGTCATCAACAACATCATCCCCCGGGTGCAGCCCGACCTGATCCACTGCAACGACTGGATGACCGGGCTCATCCCGGCCGTCGCCCGCCGGCTGCGGATACCCTGCCTGTTCACCATTCACAACATCCACACCGTGAAGAGCACCCTCGCCTTCATCGAAGACCGCGGCATTGATGCCGCCAGCTTCTGGCAACACCTCTACTACATGAATTACGCCTCTTCTTACGAAGCCGCCCGAGACACAAACCCGGTCGATTTTTTGACGAGCGGAATTTTCGCCGCCCACTTCGTCAACACCGTGAGCCCCACCTTTCTGGTCGAAATTGTAGAGGGCAAACACCCTTTCATCGAGCCGCAGATCCGCCGCGAGCTGGCCAATAAGTATGCTGCCGAATGCGCGTTCGGCATTCTGAATGCGCCCGACCCGGCCTTCGATCCGCAGACCGACAAGGACCTCAAGAAAAATTACAGGCCCAAGGATCACGCCGAAGCCAAGCGCGAAAACAAACGCTTCCTGCAGCGCAACCTCGGCCTGATCGAAGACCCCCAGGCGCCGCTTTTCTTCTGGCCGTCACGCCTCGACCCGGTGCAAAAGGGATGCCAGCTTCTGGCGGAGATCTTCTATGGCGTCATCTCCACCTGGTGGGGTCAGAATCTGCAAATCGTCTTCGTGGCCAATGGCGAGCACCAGCGGGTTTTCCAGGACATCGTCAACCACCACCAGTTTCACAAGCGGGTCGCCATCTGCGACTTCAGCGAACAGATGGAGCATCTGGCCTACGCCGCCTCCGACTTCATTCTGATGCCTTCGCGCTTCGAGCCCTGCGGCCTGCCCCAGATGATCTCCCCCATCTACGGCTCGCTGCCGGTCGTCCACGACACGGGCGGCATTCACGACACCATCCAGCACCTGAACGTGGCCGCTGACACCGGCAACGGCTTTCTCTTCAAGACCTTCGACGCCAACGGCCTGTTCTGGGCCATCTCGGAGGCGATGACGTTCTACAATCTCCCGGCCCGGGTGAAGGCCCTGCAGATCAAGCGCATCATGACGGAAAGCGCCGCAACGTTCACCCATGCGCACACGGCGCGGCAATACATCGATTTATACGAGAAGATGCTGAAACGAACGCTGGTGGTCGAATGAATTC
>DATITS010000342.1:0-8072 GCA_035467535.1 Desulfobacterales bacterium | reverse complement strand
CGCCGGGCGGATGTCCCGCACCGGCACGGCCACATATACGCCGTTGAAGGCGGTGGCTGCAAAAGCGGCCGTGTGCATGATCGGGCTCAGACTGTGGCCCACCGGGTCGCCGAACACGGCAAACCGGGCCGGAGTTTCGTCCCCGCCGGCCCCCCCCGGTCGAATCTGTTGAATTTCACGCGACGCGCAGATGAGATCCGCATAGATCCTCAGGAGAAACCGGCTCGGCAGAGCTCCTTCGCGGTTGAGCGCCAGGAGGCGTTGGTAGACATGGACCTCGCGCCCGCCGTCCAGAACGCCCAGGTCCAGGCGCTGCTTGATCTCGCCGATCCTTGCTGCCGCCGACAGCCGGTCGTTGAGCAGCCGCAGGATCTCGCCATCCAGCCGGTCGATCAGTTGCCGCTGGGTCTCGATCGCGCGTTCCGCGTCGGTTGGCGGCGTGCGATCGGTATCGGATTTGGAGTGCGGGTTCATGCGCGGAGCCTTCAGTTCACGTTGCGGATGATATCGGGAAAGTCGCTTGCCAGCCGCATCAGCTCGTCGATGCCGATCTCTTCCACGACCGCCTTTCCGATGTCGTCGAGGAGCACGTAATGAATCGTGTCACCGGCGCGTTTCTTGTCCTTGCGGATGGCGTCCGCCAGGTGCTGCACGTCGATGGATGCCGCGCAGGGAAGCTGCAGCTGTTTCAGGAGCCGCAGAATCCGGTCGCATGCTGCGGCCGCGAGCCGTCCCCGGCGAACTGAAATGGCCGCGGCGAGCGCCATACCGACGCTCACCGCCTCGCCGTGCGAGAACCGGCCCGCCTTTTCGAGGGCGTGGCCGAAGGTGTGGCCGAAGTTGAGTGTGCGGCGCTCGCCCGCCTCATGTTCGTCCCGGCCGACCACGGCGGCCTTGATGCGCACCGAATCGCGCACCAGCCTTTCGATAACGGCCGGCTCGAGTGCTATCGCCTGCTGCGCGTGCGCCTCGATGAAGGCGAACATCGCCGCATCGGCGATCACGGCGTGTTTTGCGATCTCGGCCATGCCGTTCACCACCTCGGAGCCCGGCAGCGTCTTGAGCAGCTGCATGTCGCAGAGCACAAACTCGGGCTGACTGAAGCTGCCGACGAGATTCTTGTAGCCTTCCAGGTTCACGCCGTTCTTCCCGCCGACACTGGCATCCACCTGCGCCAGCAGTGTCGTGGCAACGAAGCCGAACCTCAGGCCCCGCATAAAGGTCGCGGCAGTAAACCCGGTGACGTCGCAGACGATCCCGCCGCCGACGCCGACCAGAAAGGTGGAGCGGTCGGCTTCCAGCGCAACCAGCGAGGTGTAGAGGCCCCTGACGGTGTCGAGCGTCTTGATCCCCTCCCCCATTCCGATGCTCAGCACCGGGAGATCCGGAAACTCCCTGCGATGGAGGCGCAGGATGTTTTCGTCGGTGATGATGACCGCTCGGCCCGCGGGCAGATAGCGGTCAAGCAGCTGCAGCCGCTCTCCCACCAGGACCGTGGATTTGCGGAAAGCGCCCTCGATGTCGATCGCGTGCATGCGGGCCTCGCGGCGTCAGTTGCGGGCGGCGGTCTTCTCCGCCGCCCAAAGGATCAGTTTCTCGGTGGTCTCCCAGGAGATGCACTCGTCGGTAATGGAGACCCCGTATATCAGGTCGGCCGGGTTGCCCGTGAACTTCTGATTGCCTTCGCCCAGGCAGCTTTCCAGCATGAGCCCCACCAACGCGTCGTTGCCGGCCAGGCGCTGATCGACCACGCTGCGCCAGGCCATCTCCTGGCCCTGGAACTTCTTCCAGGAGTTGCCGTGGGAGCAGTCCACCATGATGGCCTCGGGCAGCCGGTGCTTGATCAGGCCGAGGCGCGCCTCGGCAATGCTCATGGGGTCGTAGTTCGGCCGCGCACCGCCCCGCAGCACGATATGCCCCATGGGGTTGCCGCTGGTCTGGATGATGCAGGTGTAACCTTCCTGGTCGACCCCGAGAAACGTCTGGGGCGTCCGCGCGGCCACCATGGCATTGATGGCGGACTGCAGGTTGCCGTCGGTGCCGTTCTTGAAGCCGATCGGCATGGACAGCCCGCTCGCCAGCTGGCGGTGCGCCTGGGACTCGGTCGTGCGCGCGCCGATCGCCCCCCAGCTCACCAGGTCGGCCACGTACTGCGGGGTCACCATCTCCAGCATCTCGGTTCCCGCCGGGACCCCCATCTCGTTGATGCGCTGCAGGATCTTCCGGGCCTTGTGCAAGCCCTTGTTCATGTCGCAGGTCCCGTCCAGGTTGGGGTCGTTGATGAGCCCCTTCCAGCCGACCGTGGTGCGGGGTTTGTCAAAGTAGACCCGCATCACGATGAACATAACATCCCGCACCTTCTGCTGCAACGCCTTCAGGCGTTCGGCATAATCGAAGGCCCCCTTCTCGTCGTGGATGGAGCACGGCCCGGTGACCACCAGCAGCCGCGCATCCTCTTTGCGCAGGATCCGTTCGATGGCCTCGCGCCCGGCGACCACCGTCCGGCAGGCCGCCTCGCTGACGGGGATCTCCGCCTTCATTTCCCGGGGGGAGATCAAGCGGGTGTAATTCTTGATGCGCAAATCGTCGGTTTGTGTTTTCATCGGCTCCTCCCGCACTCTGTTAAACCTAAAATGAGCGATTTTGTCGATTCCCATCGAGTCCCGAAGGGGTCTGCGGCAAAACCCAAAATTAGAATCGTTCAACTCAGGTTAAAATAGAAACGGCCGCTGGTCTTACCGGACCCGCGGCCGTTTCTGAAAAAACAAAAGCCGGGGGCCGTTTCGATCCGCCCTCGGCTTTCCTGACGCTGACTGGTATGGTTTCCCTCAGCGCACCGCAGGCGGACCGGTACGATAGTAATACCGGTAATAAAAATGAAAGCCTGTGAAAGCGTGCGCCATGACGTTTTCTCCCTGCCAGTGCCAATATCCAACGCCGCTTGCGGTGTCAAGCACTTTCTGCGCGATCGTCCGCCATGAGCCGCGCGGTGAGCGCCTTCAAATCCGCCCCCACCCAGTCGGCGCCGGCGCCCGTCAACTCCGCCCGGCTGCAGGCGCCCGTGGAGATGGCAAAGGAACTGACGCCGGCGGCCTTGGCCATCTGAACGTCTTCCACGGCGTCGCCGACGTAGCCGCATTCGTGGGGGGCGACCCCCAGGCTCGCCAGCATGGTCCGCATCGGTTTCGGCGACGGTTTGGGGTCCGGGACTTCGTCAAAAAAAAGAGAGGCCTGGAAGAGCCTGGCCAGGTGCTCCGGGAACAGGCGCTCGTAGAGCACGCGATAGGTGTTCGACAGAACCGCCAGGCGGTATTTACCGGAAAGTGCGGTCAGGGCCGCGGCGGTGTCCGGGAAGAGCAGCCGCGAGGGCTCGGCCAGCTCACAATAAATCTTCTGTCTGAGTTGAACGACCTGCTCCCATTGCGATAGACTGATATCCCCGCAATACAGCCGCCGCTTTTGCGAGGGGGGCTGCGATATGTGGCGCTGAATGGTTTCGCGCGTGAGGTTGCCGAATCCCATCTGCCGGCCGGCAAGATAGTAAGACTCCACGCTCAGGGGCAGGTCGTCCACCAGGGTGCTGTTGTAGTCGAATACGATGGCTTTCAGCATCGAGCTTTCGCGCTATCTTTTTAGGATAAACTCGTAAAAAAGCATCATTTATCCGTTAGCGCGGCAACGCCCGGAAGCACTTTGCCTTCGATAAATTCCAGCGATGCCCCGCCGCCCGTGGAGACGTGCGACACCTTGTCGGCCAGGCCGGCTTTCTCTACGGCCGCCGCCGAATCCCCGCCGCCGATGACCGTCACGGCGCCTTGGGCGGTAATCTCGGCCAAGGTGTCGGCGATGGCAAACGTCCCCCTGGCGGTGGCTTCGATTTCGAACACACCCATGGGACCGTTCCAGATGACCGTCCGGGCGTCTTTCAACACAGCGCGAAACGCGGCAACGCTCCGGGGCCCGATGTCCACCCCCTTCCAGTCGGAGGGGATTGCCTCCGCCGCCACGTTTTTGAGCGCCCCCACCTTGCCGGCTTTCACGTCCAGCGCATCGGTCACGATGCAGTCGGAGGGCAGCACGATCTTCTGCCCGCCGTCGGCCAGGATGCGCCGGGCCAGATCGACCTTGTCGTCTTCGACGAGCGAGGTCCCGACCGGCAGCCCCTTGGCCTTGTAAAAGGTGAAGACCATACCGCCGCCGATGATGATGGTGTCCACCTTGGGCAGCAGGTTGGTGATCACGTCGATTTTGCCGGAGATCTTGGCCCCCCCCAGGACAGCCACATAGGGCCGGGAGGGGTTTCCGATCACCCGGCCGAGATAGTCGAGTTCCTTCGTCATGAGATAGCCGGCGGCAGACTGCTTGAAGAACCGCGTCACCCCCTCGGTGGACGCATGCGCCCGGTGGGCGGTGCCGAAGGCGTCGTTCACGTAGAGGTCGCCGAGCTCGGCCAGTTTCCGCGCGAAGTCCGGATCGTTATTTTCCTCTTCGTTATAATAGCGCAGGTTCTCCAGCAGCAGCACATCGCCCGGCTGCATGCGGCCAACGGCGGACTCGGCCGGCGCACCGATGCAATCCTCTGCGAACGCAACGGGCTTGCCCAGCAGCCGCTCAAGCACCGCGGCACAGGGCCGCAGCGACATGTCGGCTACCCGGGCCCCTTTCGGCCGGCCGAGGTGCGACATCAGGACGAGCTTGCCGCCCTGGCCGATGATGTGCCGGATCGACGGCATGGCGGCCCGGATCCGTGTATCATCGGCGACCTGGCCGCCCTTGAGCGGCACGTTGAAATCCACCCGCATCAGCACCCGTTTGCCCCGTACGTCGATATCGTCGATGGTGAGCTTTTTCATTGATTCCCTCCTGCGCCTGGATTAGACACCTACCATCAATGCCGCCCCTTAATCTTGAACCCTGAACCTTGAGCCGTTACTTTAAGTTTTATATCATACCAGCAAAGCGGCCGATGTGAAACCATGAAAACCACCCACCGGGTCTATTTCGAAAATTCAGAGCGCATGCCGGCCCTGCCTGCCGGGAGTGTGGACCTCATCGTCACCTCGCCGCCCTACCCCATGATTGAAATGTGGGATGGGCTGTTCACGCGCCTGAGTCAGGCCGCCCGCGACGCGCTTACGCAGCAGCAGGGGTTTGCCGCTTTCGACGCCATGCACCGCGTGCTGGACCCGGTGTGGGAGGAAGCGCACCGGGTTCTCAGGCCGGGCGGATTTGCCTGCATCAACATCGGGGATGCGACCCGAACCCTCGGCGATGCCTTCATGCTCTACCCGAACCATTCGAGAATTCTCACCCGCTGCATCGCACTCGGGTTCACACCGCTGCCGGCCATCCTTTGGCGCAAGCAGACCAATTCGCCGAACAAGTTCATGGGCTCCGGCATGCTGCCTGCCGGCGCCTACGTGACGCTGGAGCACGAGCTCATCCTGGTGCTGCGCAAAGGCCCCAAGCGGGAGTTCACCCTTCCGGAAGAAAAGCAGCTGCGCCGCGAGAGCGCCATCTTCTGGGAGGAGCGCAATCTCTGGTATTCCGACGTGTGGTTCGACCTGAAAGGCGCCCGCCAGGGCCTGGGAAAGGGCGAGCCGCGGCGCCGCAGCGGCGCATTCCCGTTCGAGCTGGCCTACCGGCTGATCAGCATGTTCTCCGCGAAGGGCGACACGGTGCTCGACCCCTTCCTGGGCACCGGCACCACCCTGAAAGCCGCGGCGGCAGCGGCGCGGAACAGCATCGGATTCGAGATCGAGCCCGACTTCGCCGAAAGCGTTTTTCACCGCATCAGCGAAATCGTCGGCTTCGCCAACGAACGGGTGCGGTCCCGGATCGACGGCCACATCGACTTCATCCGGCAATGCCGCGACACCGGGCGTACGCTCAAGCACCTCAACCGCCGCTACGGCTTCCCGGTGGTGACCCGCCAGGAAACCGAACTGTTCCTGAACCTGCTCGCCGACATCCACGTTCATGAAAAGCATGGGTTCGAGGTCTCTTACTCCGATGCCGCGGGCCCGGTTTCCGATCTGCCGGCCGTATCACCGGCCGGGGACCTGCCGCCGAAACCTAACCATCAGCTCGAACTTTTTGCGCGCTACTGAAAAAAATTCATATTGGGAGCAGCAGATAGATCCGGCGGGGAGGCAAAGAAAGCGTCGAGTGCGGCCGCGATCTGCGCGAGACTGTCGGCGTTCTGAATACGACTGTAGAGGGTGTGCCCGAAAGAAAAATTCGCGGCAAAATAGAGGGTGAACTTGCGGTATCGACGCACCGCGGCCCTTTCGTCGAAGTGCCGGGCCATGAGACCGAGAAGATGTTTCGCGGTGGCGTGGAAGATCCCCGGCCCCGGCGTGAACCCCGCGGTCCATTCGGCGAAAACCCAGGGCCGGGCGACGGCGATCCTTCCCAGCGCGACCCCGTCGCAGCCCGTCATCCGGACCATCCGCCGGCAGGCATCCGGGTCGAACACATCGCCGTTGCCGAAAACGGGGATCTTCAGGGCCTGCTTGACCAGCCCGATATACTCCCAGCGCGGGGGCCGGGTGCGCCGGTCCGGGGCGACCCGCGGATGAAACGTCACCGCATCGGCCCCGGCCTCCTCGAAACGCCGGGCCAGGGCGACCGCGTCCTCGGGGCGGTCCTGCCAGCCGGTGCGGAACTTGACAAGCACGGGCACCGAGACGGCCCTGCGGATTCTTTCCACGATCAGACCGGCCAGATCGGGTGTTTTCAGCACGGCCGCCCCGCAGCTGCGGCGGCAGATGGCGCTGTTGGCGCAACCGAAATTAACGTCCACCCCGAAGAAGCCCTCGGCCTCAATCCGCCGGGCTGCCTCCGCCATGCGTTCCGGCTCCGACCCGAGGATCTGGCACACCAGCAGGGGCAGCTCTTCGTCCCGCCACTTGAAAAACGCTGAAACATGGCGGTTTTCGGTGGGGATCGTCTTGGCGCTGCACATCTCGGAGAAAAGCAGCCCGAATCCGCCGAAGCCGCTCAGCAGTTCGCGGAAGGCGGCGTGGCCCAGATAGGTCATGGGCGCAAATACGAGCCGCTTCGGGATGGTTTTCCCCCCGATGCGCAGCGGCTGGTTGAGATAGGCGGCCAGATCGAATTCCATGTTATTTGAACCCCTGAACCCTCGAACCCTTGAACCCGGTCTGTTTTTAATATACACAGCCGTCAGCACGATTTGCAACCGGAGATTGGAGCGGCCATGTCTATCCGTTTGATCGCCAAGGACCTCTACCGTCTCCACCAGGAGGTCGAACGCCTGGAAGCAGAGCTTGCCGCGGCACCCATAAGCAAACAGGAGGCGATCCAGATTAAGCTCCGCCAGGCGCGCGCCGAGCGCGACCGCCTGCGAGCGGCACTGGACGGCCGCAAGGATTCCCCGCACCCGACGCGCTGAAGTCCCCCACGTGTTCGGATCCGATGACCGGACGCGCAGTTCATGGCTGCATTGACATGCGCCGGCATAAGGTATAAATATCCAGAGATTAAAATAGATCAAAACGGCTTTGCGGTTCGGGCAAACAGCTATTCCGAACCGCCCCGGAACCCGAACGCCTGCACAAGGGCCTGCCGATGACGCCATCCAACCGACGGCTGATCCCCGAACGCATTCAAGACGCCTACATGCGGCTGATAGCGCCGCTGATCCGCTTGTTCACCCGCTGGGGAATGAACCCGAACGCCTTCACCGTCGCCGGCGTCATCATCACTTCTTTCGCGGCGGTCGCCTTCTTCCTGCTAAGCCCGCGCCTCGGAGGGGCTCTCGTGCTGCTGGGCGGCCTGTGCGACTCCATCGACGGCAGCCTCGCCCGCAATTCGGGCAAGGCCTCCCGGTTCGGCGCGCTGCTGGATTCCTCGGTGGATCGGTACGCAGAGTTCGCCATGCTCTTCGGCATCGGCGGCTATTTTCTGTTGACCCGGGATTATTTCAGCTCGGCCGGAACATTCCTAGCCCTCTGCGGCTCCTTCATGGTCAGCTACACGCGGGCGCGGGCCGAAAGCCTCGGCTTCGCCGCCAAGGTGGGCATCATGCAGCGGCCGGAGCGCATCGT
>DATITS010000341.1:0-2431 GCA_035467535.1 Desulfobacterales bacterium | reverse complement strand
CGAGCCGCGGAAAAAGGCCCGGAAGCTCCGGCGCGTCCACGGTCACGAGCGTGGCGCGGCGGCGCGCGAGTTCGGCAAACACCCGGTCCGCGGCCCATGAGACGTGGCGGAACTCGACCGCCAGGGGCAGCCCTTCCAGCGCGTCCAGAAGCTCGGCGAGGTAGCGGCGACTGGCGGCATCGCGGGTGAACCCCGGCGGGAACTGCAGCAGCAGCGCTGCGAGCTGCTGCGCCTGGAGCAGGGGGCCGATGCCGGCCCGGTACTGGGCGGCCTGGCCGCGCCACTGGCCGGGGTCGACCTCGTGGGTCAGGGTTCGGGTCAGTTTGGCGGCGAAGCGGAAGCCGGGCGGGGCCAGCCGGCGCATGCGCTCGACGGCCGGTGCCTTGGGCAGTTGGTACCAGGTGAAATTGAGCTCGGTGATGCCGAACTGCCGGGCATACAGGGGCAGCATCTCGCCGGCCTTGGTCCCCGGCGGGTAAAACCCGGCATCCGCCCACTCGGCGTACGAGTAGCCGCTGGTCCCCACGAGAACGGGGCCGGCGGCATGTTGCGGTATGGCTTTTAGATTGTTCATATACCCCATTCAGGAGCGGCTCGGAAGAAGGCGTTAGGAGCGCCCCAGGGGGGCTTGAGGAGCGTCCCTGCTGCGCAGGGACTCGAGGAGCGCTGCGCTTGAGGCAAAGAATTCTTGCCTCGAGGCCCGCAGGGCCGATCCTCAAACCCTCGCGAAGCGAGGGTGCTCCTCAAGCCTCCTTTGGGCCGCTCGTTATTGTACGTTGCAACCCGATCACCTTGCCCTGCACGAGGACCTCGCCGAAGCCGTGGCGCATGGGGGCGTGGTCGGGATTTTCCGGCCGCAGTTCGATGTGGTCGGCGCGGAGGAAGAAGCGCTTGACGGTGGCCTCCTCGCCGCGGACGAGGGCCACCACGATCTCGCCGTTTTGGGCATACTGGCGCGGTTCGCAGATCACGAGGTCGCCGTCCAGAATGCCAGCCCCCTTCATGGAGTTCCCCCGTACCCGCAGGGCAAACAGGTTCGGGCCGCGGAAGAACTCGGCGTCCACCGTGATGCTGCCGTCCCAGTCCGCCTGGGCGTACATCGGAAGCCCCGCCGCGATGCGCCCGATGATCGGGACATCCCGGCCGCGCTGCAGGGCCGCGACCTCGCGGGCACGGTTCAGCAGGTGCACCGTGCGGCCGTAGCGCCCTTCGCGTTTCAGGAGCCCCTTGGATTCCAGGACGCGCAGGGTGCGGGCAACGGCCGCATGGCTCACGTTCATGTCGGCTGCCGCTTCGCGCAGGCTGGGGACCCGGCCGTCGGCCGCGATTTTCCGCTGCAGGTAGTCCAAAAGGCGTTGCTGGGTCGGGGTCAGGATGTCCATCACGTATCTCCGGCGACATGCATGGGCTCAAGTCTAAAATGATATAATGTAAATGTCAATGTAAACTTAAATGTAAACTAATTGGAGGGTGGGGGGGAAGGCACTATTCCGGTGGGGTTATCTATCGTAATCCTAAAGCATTCCAACACCATCATCTTCGGCGGAGAAGTAAAACGGCCCTCTTGCAGGGCCGTTTTTTTTGGATCACGGCTGAGGCCGTCGATGACGGCTATGTGGAATGCTACAGCGACTGTTACAGGCGATGAACGCCATCGGCGAGAGCCGGGGGGCGGGCCGTCAGATGGTCACGCGTGCGAGCCGCTTTTCGCCGAAGCGCAAGGGCAGGACGATGGCGAGCAGGCTCAGCGTGAAGGCGGCACCGAAGGAGACGCCGGCCCACAGCAGGACCGCCGTCGAGAGGGCTTGCCCGTTAAGGTCCGCCATGAAGATCCGGTACACGGGGCCGGCCTCGAGCAGGACCACCGCCCCGATGTAGAGGGCGCAGGCGATCATGAATACCAGGCCCCCGAAGCTCGTCACCGTCTGGGCCGGATTTTCCGCCTTGAAGTCCGGGAAGGCGGCGCCGAGACCGATGCCCATGGCGACGATTCCCGGCACGACGAAAAAAACGGTGACGGTCGAAAGCGCCATCATGAGCGGGGTCACCTGGAGCAGTAGGTTGGTGGCGACGATCAGCACCTCGGTCAGCACCAGCAGCGGCAGGTAGTAGATGAAAAATTTGATGCGCAGGAACGTGCGCAGGGACACCGGCGAGGTCTTCACCAGCCAGAAGGCCTCGCGCTCCAGACTCACGGCCGGGTAGGCGAAGCGGGCCGTCACGGCCGCCAGCACGAAGAGCGCCAACGCCATGTTCAGAAAAGAGAGCAGGTTCTGCAGGTAGGCGGTCTGGATGGGAGACCTTTCCAGCGGCAGGGCCGCGAAGTTGTAGATGTAGATGACCACCAGGGCGGCGATCAGAAAGAGCTGCGACCACTGGGTTTGGTCGCGTAGGAAGGTCTTGATTTCCTTCACCGTGAAGGACCGGGCCG
>DATITS010000340.1:0-8456 GCA_035467535.1 Desulfobacterales bacterium | reverse complement strand
ATGAACGAGAAAAAAGGGGCGCTTCAGGGATGACGGCAAACGAAGGGTGGATGATTGCGGGGATGATGGCCGTTACGTTCGGCATCCGCTATTTTCTGTTTGCCCTGGCGGGCCGCATTCGGATGGCCCCCTGGATCGAAGCCTCTCTGAAGTTCATCCCGCCGGCGGTTCTGACCGGCGCGCTGGTTGGGCACCGGCCAGCCGGCAGTCCAGCGGTCGGTTGTTCGCGGGGGAAAGATTGCGCGAGAGTTGAATCCGGTGCTTTTCCCCTAACAAAGCATTAAAGCAAGCCCGTCCCCATACTTCCATGGTCTTTGAACGATCCCCTGTCATCGATGGATCCTCATCGGAACTCAATTTGCATAAATGGAGCGCAATTGCTGACCGAAGGTGTTGAACCGCGAAAGCGAGCGCATCCCCCGCTGCTTGCGGCGGGGTAAGCGAACGAATCAAAAAAAGACCGCGTTCCTATTTCAGAAAAGACCACTGTGTGTGCCGCCTTCAGCGCCTGCTCGAGGTCGGCGATGGGGTCATCTTCCTCGCACCCCGGCCTTCTTGACGCCAGCGGCAGATGAGCGTACGTTCCTCTGCTGTCACGCGCAGCTAAGCCATTTTGTTCTGCACATGCTGTGGCACACAAAAAACACTTTGTTCTGGAGATTGCGCTTGAATAATAGTGTAGATCAATCGGCCAAGCGGCTACCGACCTTTCTATACAATACCATTTTATTCTTAAAGCGGCAGCAGCGTGACTGGAAAGTCACCGTTCTGCGCACATCGCTCGATAAGCTCGCCTACCAGATGGTCTTTCCCTACCTGTCTATCTACATCATGGCGTTGGGGGCGACAGGCATCCAACTCGGCATCGTCAACAGTATCGGCATGATCGTGGCCGGTTTCTGTGGACCTTTCACCGGGTGGCTCATTGACAGGATCGGGCCCAAGAAGATTTATCTCATCGGCATCGGCTTTATTTCCATCTCATACCTTACCTATGGTTTGGCGCAAAACTGGGAGGTTACAATCATAGCCATGGTCGGCTACTGGCTGGGCTACGCCACCAGCATTCACAGCTGCGCGACCATATGCGGCAACTGCTTGGTCAACCGGGATAGAGCCACCGGGATGCTGATCTGTGAAACGGTTGCCGCAGGTCTGCTGGGAGTGGCTGGGCCCATGATAGGTACCTGGCTGGTCACCCAGTTTGGCGGTGTAAATACTGGCGGTATAAGACCTCTGTTCTTTTCAGGCATCGTCGTTACGATTGGCACTTTTGTGCTTGTCCTGACCCAACTGTCGGAACACAAGTGGGTGAAAACGGGTAGCAACAGGCCTCACCTGCTGAGGGACATCTCGCATGTGTTTAAAGACGGAAAGCATTTGAAAAAGTGGCTGGTCATCTCCTCCATTTCCCAGTTACCGCTGGGAATGGTCTTCCCCTACAGCCAGGTCTTCGCCCATTCCATAAAAGGGGCCAATGAATTCGTGCTAGGGGCGATGGTTACCGGATCCGCACTGACATCGATCGTGTTTGCCATTCCCATCGGCAGGCTGGCAGACAGAATCGGCAGGAAGAAAATGTTATTTCTCACCATTCCACTTTTCTGGGCTTCCAACCTGATGCTTATTTTAGCACCATCATCTGTTATCTTGTTCATCGCCGGCATTCTGCAGGGCTTTTACTTTATTGGCTCACCGATCACTTCTGCCATAGAGAGAGAACTGGTACCTCCCGAGCAAATGGGGAGATGGCTGGGAATTAACCGTTTTTTCAAGATGATTCTGAGCGCAAGTCTGGCTCTGACGGCGGGTATTATCTGGGACAAGATTGGGCCTCAATGCATATTTATTGCCTTTGTGGCCATCGACCTTCTGATTAGGATGCCCCTGCTGATCAGTATTCCGGAAACCTTGCACGCGCATTTAAAATCAGATACAGATGCGTAATATTTTCAGAATATCACTTCACACGATTGGCCTACTGTTTTTCCAGCACGGCCCGGATGGCACCGGCGATCTCGCTGATCAAAATCGGTTTCATCACCAGCGCTCTGATGCCTTTTTCCTTGGCCCGGCGCTGATCGATCATTTGGCTGTAGCCGGTGCAGAGAATGACGGGTATTTCCGGATTTAGTTTCATTAATTCACTTGCAAGGGCATCCCCGGTCATACCGGGCATGGTTTGATCCGAGATCACCAGATCGAAATCCTTCGGTCTGGCCTTGAACAACTCGAGGGCTTCCAGCGGGCTGGTTCGCGAAACGACATCGTAGCCCAGGCGCCTGAGAATCTGTTCTGCGACATCCACCAACATTTTTTCGTCGTCGACAAACAAAATGCGTTCAGACCCGCCTCTGGGTATGGCCGGATACTCGACCGGCTTCGAGGCCGACAGGTCTACCTGAGGCAGATACACCTGAAACGCACTGCCTTTGCCGATCTCGCTTTCGACCCGGATGGTCCCGTTGGATTTCTTCACAATCCCATGAACAACGGCCAGTCCCAGACCCGTGCCGACGCCTTTTTCTTTGGTCGTGAAATAAGGATCGAATATGCGCGTCTGGATATCGGATGGGATGCCTTGTCCGGTGTCCTTGACCGAAAGCCTCACATAACGCCCTAAGTCCAGATCGGGAAACCCGTCTCTGTTATCAGGGTCTATGTCCAGCCCCTGAAGCTCGATGTCGACCACGCCGGCACGTTCACCGATGGCATGCACGGCATTGGTGCAGAGGTTCATGAGAATTTGATGCAACTCAACCGAATTCGCCAGCACGGCCCCTGCCCGGCCATCAACCGTGCAGCGGATGTCGATCGTTGTCGGAACGCTGGCCCGCAGGAATTTGGCGACTTCCTCGACCACCGTGCCGACATGAACGGGCATGCGCTGGTCATCGGTTTGCCGGCTGAAGGAAAGAATCTGCTTGACCAGGTCCTTGGCCCGGTTGGCGGCCTTCATGGCCTCCCGCAGATAGGCCACAGGGGCTCCCTCGCTGAGCATGGAAAGCTCGGTGAAGCCGATGATCGCAGAGAGGATGTTGTTGAAATCGTGGGCGATGCCGCCTGCCAGCGACCCGATCGCTTCCATCTTTTGGGCCTGCTGAAGCTGGGATTCCAATTTGCGCTTATCTTCATCAGCTGTTTTGCGCGCGGTGATGTCCTGAACCACCGAGATGAAGTACATGGGGTTCCCGTCCGGATCGCGCTGGACGCTCGCCCAGATGAGGGTCCAGACCACCGTGCCGTCGCGGTGGATGAACCGGCGCTCCTGTTTGCCGGAAGGAATCCGGCCGGAGATCAACTCGCTGATAAAACCGGATCGGCGCCCCAAATCGGCGGGATGAGTGAAATCGGCCACCGGGTGGCCGATGAGGTCCGCCGGGCGGTAGCCGATAATGCGCGCCATGGTCTGGTTGACTTCAAGGTAGATACCGTCAAGACTGACCAGGGTGATGCCCACCGAGGCGTTTTCAAACGCGGTGCGGAAACGCGCCTCGCTCGCCCGCAACGCCTCCACGGCCTGCTTCCTCTGGACGATACGCCACATTCCCGACATCAGGAGGTCGAGTTGTTTTATATCGCGTTCATTGTAATCGGAGCCTTTGTTGCCGACGCCGGCCACAATGACGATCCGATCGCCGTCGAAAATCGGGACCCCCAGATGGCGTTCGACGCGGACGTGCCCTTCGGGAAACCCCCTTTTCAACGGGCTGGGGGCCTGATAATCGTTCGTGATGACGGCTTTGCGCTGCCGGACCGTTTCCCCCCAAAGACCGGTCTCCGCGACGGGGTAAATTAGGGGCTTGTGTCCCATGGCGCACTCGGCCATGGCGCTGCGCGACCACGCATACATGGTGAGGACACTTTCGTCTTCGTTTGCGAAGGCAAGATAGCCGATTTCGCTCTTGGTCAGCCGTACCGCTTCTTCCATGGCGAAAGAGGCAATTTCCTGCTGGGACGCATGGGTCATTTGATTCAAATGCAGCAGGGCCTCGGTGCGCTGATCATCCAGGCGAAGGTCCTCCTGCGCGCGCTTGCGCGCGCCGATATCCCGGAAGATCCCCTGGATGAACAACTCCCCCTTGTAGGGAAATGCCACCCCGGTGGATTCGACATCGATGACACCGCCCGTGAGGGTCACCATCCGGTGCTCCCTGGGCCGGATGCCTTTGTGTGAGATATCGTCAGGCACTTGCTGGCCGATGGCCACCTGGAAAACCCCTTCGACACGCTTACCAGACAGCGGTCTGTCTTCTGGGTGCACCAGGTCGAGATAGGCCCTGCCGATGAGGTCCTCGGCCGATGCTGCGGCCAGAAGACTTACGGCCGCCGGGTTGACCATGGTGATGATGCCGGCGCAGTTGCGTATGAGGATCGCATTGGTGGAGGTTTCAAAAAGCGAGCGATACTGCTCTTCCGCATCGGCCAGCAGCTTTTCGGCTCTCTTGCGCGCATCGATGTCGAGGTGGGACCCTTCGTAGTAGAGAATCCGCCCCCCCTCATCCCTGACGGCGCGGGCGCTGACGGAAGCCCAGAACATGCTTCCGTCTTTGCGGCGTGTCTCATGTTCGAAATTCTCAACCATGCCCCGTTCGCTTATCAACCGCCTGAAAACCTCTCGGTCTTGTCTGCGAACGTAATGCTCACCGCCGATATCCTTTATATCCGCGACCATTTCGGCGGGAGAGGCATATCCGCACATTTTAGCAAGCGCTTGGTTGACACGGATGAACCGGCCTGCCGGGGTGCTTTGAAAAAATCCCTCCACGGCGTTCTCGAAAATGGCGCGATACTGCTCCACTGTTCGTTTGAGATTGATCGCATCGGGACTCGTGGAAAGCGCCAATCGCAACTTTTCCTCGCTTTCCGGCAGCTGCGCTTCTGCGTCCCGGAGGCACTTGATATCAGGGGCTCCTTCGGCAATCGAAGACCCGGAAAGCGCTCCGGATGGAACGATCTTTTCCAAATCCCTGACGCGTTGCTCCAATTCTGCATAGGTGGGCTTCGCCATTTTCACTCTTGGGCGCATTCCTAGTGTCGGTGGATGAGAGGTCCTTAAGTCAGTACCGTTTACCGCTTAATTTATTCTATCACTTTTAAGGCGAAAAAGCCTATCCCGATCTCTGCAATGGATCGGAGGAGAGAGAGCGCCCTCCGGCCTCTCACTCAACATTGCTCAGATCCCCATTTACCTAAACCTGAAAAAACAAGCCCTTCCGATTGGTTTCGGAAGGGCTCGGCTGAAAAATCCAAGTTAGAAACCGTTTACTGGTGGGCTGCTTTCAGCGCCTGGTCCAGGTCGGCGATGATGTCGTCGGCGTGCTCGATGCCGACGGAGATCCGGACCATCTCCGGCTCCACCCCGGCCTTGAGCTGCTCGGCGGGCGGCAGTTGGGAGTGCGTCGTGGTGGCCGGGTGGATGACGAGCGTGCGGGCGTCCAAGATGTTCGCCAGATGCGAGCAGAGCTTGACGGATTCGATGAACTTCTTGCCGGCCGCAAGCCCCCCCTTCAGGCCGAAGCCGAACACCGCGCTGGGGCCCATGGGGAAGTACTTCTGCGAACGGGCGTAATCCGGGTGGCTCTGCAGGCCGGCGTAGTTCACCCACTTCACGAACGGGTGCTTCTCCAGAAAGGCGGCGACCTTCCGGGCGTTTTCGCAGTGCGCCGTGGCCCGCAGCGGCAGGGTCTCCAGCCCCTGCAGGATCAGGAAGCTGTTCATGGGGGCGAGCGCCGCGCCGATGTCGCGCATCAGGCCGGTGCGCAGTTTGACGCAGAAGGCCGTGCAGGGGGTGCCCTCGAGCGAGCACAGCGCCTCCCAGAAATTGAGGCCGTGGTAGCTCGGGTCCGGTGCCGTGATCTCCGGGAACTTGCCGGCCTTGGCCCAGTCGAAGCCGCCGGCCTCCACCACGGCGCCGCCGATGCTGTTGCCGTGTCCGCCGATGATCTTGGTGAGCGAGTAGACGGCGATGTCGCAGCCGTGTTCGAAGGGGTTGAAGATCGGCGGCGGCGATACAGTGTTGTCGACGACGAAAGGGATCTGGTGCCGGTGGGCCACATCGGCCAGCGCCTGCATGTCGTCCACGTTGCACTTGGGGTTGCCGATGCTCTCGGTGAAGACCAGGCGGGTGTTGGCGTCGATCGCCGCCTCGACCTTGGCCGGCGTGGACGTGTCGACGAAGCGCACCTCGATGCCGAAACGCTTCAGGGTGTTTTCGAACAGGACGTGGGTGCCGCCGTAGAGGTTTGCGCCGGAGACGATGTTCTGGCCTGCGCCCGTGATGGCCGCCACCGCGTAGAACACGGCCGACATGCCGGAGGCCGTGCAGATGGCCGCCGTTCCCTCATGGATGGCGGCCAGGCGCCGCTCGAGCACGTCGGTCGTGGGGTTGCCGATGCGCGTGTAGATGAACCCGCCCGTGTCCCGCAGGGCGAAGAGATCGGCCGCGTGCTGGGTGTCCTTGAACACGTAGCTCGTGGTCTGGTAGATCGGGACCGCCCGCGACAGGGTTTGGGAATCGGGCGTGTGGCCGGCATGCAGGACCTTCGATTCGATGTGCAGCTCTTTTTTCGGCATGGGAGTGTGCTCCTTTGTCTTGATCAGGTTGAGTTAATTGAGGTATGCTAATACCGGGATCGAGGATGTACAAGACTAGTCGTACCCGGCGCGTTACATTTTTTCGCGGGCAGTGAGATGTGGCAGCACCACCCGATCGCAGATTTCACTCAGCCCGCGCGCATGGCCTGACGGCAGACGGTGGAGTATGAAGTTGAGCGTGCTCTCTTTTTTCAAACGCAAGAAGGGCCCGTCGCGCAATGAGCTGATGCGCGGCTTCAAGGTCAAATACGACAACTTCAAGCTGCTGCTCGAGTCCAACACCGAGCTGCTCAAAATCATCTCCGACATCGAGCAGAAACTCCGCGGCCGGTCCGGCTTCGGCCTGCCCTACATCGAGGCCCAGACCATGCGGGCCTTCTTCCACTGCGCCCGCATGGTCCAGTGCCTGGAGAAAATGTCCGGGCGGCCCCACCCCCTGCTGAAAAAAAACCTCGACGACATGCAGCAGGTCATCAAGGGGGAATCCGGCACACCCGTCCGGGCGGCGTGCCCGGACCTGATCCTGAAATACGATCGCATCGGCCGCGAGATGGCGGACGCCGTGGGCGAGAAGAACGCCAACCTCGGCGAGGTTCGGAACCGGCTTGCCTTGCGCATCCCCCGGGGATTTGCCATCACCACGGCGGCCTTCGACCGCTTCATGGTCTTCAACCAGCTAGGGGACGTGGTCCAGAAGTTAAAAGCCAAAGCCGACGTCATTGAAACCGAGACCATCCTCCAGGTGAGCGAACAGATCCAGATGCTCATCGGCGAGTGCGAAGTCCCGCCGGACCTGGCCCAGGCCATTTTGGATGCGTATGGCGAGTTGGATGCCGCGACCCCGGCGGATCAAGGCCCCCTCAAGGTGTCGCTGCGCAGCAGCGCCATCGGCGAAGACAGCGTCCTATCCTTTGCCGGCCAGTATCTCTCGGTTCTGAACGTGCCGCCGCAAAAGATACTGGACGAATACAAGAGCATCCTGGCGAGCCTCTTCACTCCGCGGGCCATCGCCTACCGTCTGCACATGGGAATCCCCTTCTCGGACGCGGCCATGGCCGTCGCCTGCCTGGAGATGGTCCGCGCCCGGGCAAGCGGCGTCATGTACACCCGCAACCCGGTCAACGCGCTGGAGAACCGGATCATCATCAACGCGGTCTGGGGCTTAGGACCCTATGCCGTGGATGGCATCGTGCCCCCGGACAGCTACGTGCTCAGCAAGGATGCGCAGCCGGTGTTGCTCAAATCGCGGATCGAGGAGAAAACGGCGCAGCTCGTGGCCGGCTCCGACGGCTACCTCGTGGAGCAGACGGTATCCGAGCCCTTCCGCCGGCAGGCCTGCCTCAGCGAAGAGCAGGCCCGGGAGCTTGCCGCGATCGGCCTGAGGCTGGAAGCACACTACGGCGGCCCCCAGGACGTCGAATGGGCCCTGGATGAGAAGAACCGCTTCGTCATGCTTCAGGCCCGGCCGCTGCGCCTGGAGGGGCGCGATCCGGACGGCAAGGCGGTCCGCGCCGAGATCCCCGAAGGGGCGCAGGTGCTGATCGACAACGCCGAGGCGGCCTGCGCCGGGGTCGGCTTCGGGCCGGCCGTTCACGTGCGCGGCGAGGAGGATCTGGCCAACTTCCCGGACGGGGGTGTCCTGGTCGCGGTGCACCCCTCCCCGCAGTATGTCATGGTGATGAGCAAGGCCCAGGCGATTATCACCGATTTCGGCAGCTTGGTGAGCCACATGGCCTCCCTCGCCCGGGAGTACATGATCCCCACCCTCATGAACACCCGGGAGGCGACACGCCTGATTGCGCCGGGCACCCCGGTGACGGTGGACGCCTACAACGGCCGGGTGTATGTCGGCCGGGTGC
>DATITS010000339.1:0-5071 GCA_035467535.1 Desulfobacterales bacterium | reverse complement strand
ATCTCGAAGCGATCGAGCAGAGGGACATCGTCTTTGGCATCGGCCCGGCCGGCACCGGCAAGACGTACCTGGCGATGGCGCAGGCCGTCGCGTTCCTCCTGCAGAAGAAGGTCGCCCGGATCATCCTGGCCCGGCCCGCGGTCGAGGCGGGGGAGAAGCTCGGATTCCTGCCCGGCGACCTCCAGGAAAAGGTGAACCCCGACCTGCGGCCGCTGTACGATGCGCTCTACGATATGCTCGACGCCGAACGCGTGGAGCGGCTGCTCGAGCGCGGGACGATCGAGATCGCCCCGATCGCCTTCATGCGCGGGCGCACGCTCAACGATGCCTTCGTCATCCTCGACGAGGCCCAGAACACGACCTCCGAGCAGATGAAGATGTTCCTGACGCGCATCGGGTTCAACTCCAAGGCGGTCATCACCGGGGACATCACCCAGATCGACCTCCCGCCGGAGCGAATGTCGGGACTGATCGAAACCAAGAACATTCTGCAGGGGATCGAGGGGATCCGCTTCGTGTTTTTCTCCAAGCAGGATGTGGTGCGGCACAAGCTGGTGCAGGAAATCATCCGCGCCTACGAGGAACTCGACGAGCGGAAACGGGGAGCCCAGGCCGCCCCGCTCCCCGCCTGACCCCGCACGGAAGGAGGCCTGCGGCCATGCCCCATCGCATCCTTGCCCGCCGGCATCCGGCCGCACACCTGGGTCGGACCCGTGGAGCGCCATGAACACTGCCCGACTCAAGCCCGGTCATGCGCTTCTCAGGCAACCCCAGTTCCGCTTCCACCTGGTCGTGCTGATTGCCGTGACGGCCCTCTTCACGCTAATTCTCTACCCGAACCTCATGGTCACGAAGCTCGTCTACACGGCCGGCGACGTCGCCGAGAAAGATATCAAGGCCCCGAAGGACTTTCTGGTCGAGGACCAGACGGCGACCGAAATCAAGCGCCAGCAGGCCGTTCAGGATGTCCTGACGGTCTACGACAACGACACCGACCTCGTCAACCGCCTCGTGCAGATGGTGGACGGAACGTTCGCCGACATGCGCGCCTTGCGGCAGGCGGCGGCTGAAAGCCGCAGCACCCCCCCCGGTGTGGAGCCAATCCCGTCCATAGCGGACACGCGCACGGTACGTGCGACCTCGACCGAGGAAGCCCGCAAGGTGTTCGAGGACAAGCTCGGCATCCGCGTCGGCAAGAGCGCGTTCCTGGCGCTGGAGGCCGATGGGTTTTCCAAACGCATTGCGGAGGCCATCGAGGAGATCCTGCAGAAGACCCTGGAAAGCCGCATCGTTGCCAGCAAAGATGTCATGCTCAAGGACTTCGAAAAGGGGATCGTCCTGCGGGAGGTCCGGACAAAGGAGGAACGGGTCGTCCGCGACGCCCAGCAGTTTTACGGCCTGGACCTGGCCAAGGCCCTCGTGCGCAGCATCGGCCAACCGGCGCTGCGGGACCTGGACTACGCCATGGCCAACCTCGTGGTGGACCTGTCCCAGCGACTGATCCAGCCGAACATCACCCTCAACCGCAACGAAACCGAGGATCGCAAACACCGCGCCGCATCGGAGATCAAGCCGGTGCTCTACCGGGTCAAGGCGGGAGAGATGCTGCTGCGGGAAGGCGAGCGGGTCGGGGACCTGCACATGCTCAAATTGAGGGCCCTGGAATCCCAGACCAAGCCCGAGCAGTTTTTCCTCGGCACGCTGGGCGCGGCCGCAGTGATCTTCAGCCTCATTGCCGTCATCTACCTGCTCTTCCTCAAGCGCGGGCTGCGTCAGTCCCAGACCCCGGCCAAGGACATCCTCCTGATGGCCTGCATGTTCCTCTTTTTTCAGCTTCTCGCCCAGGCGCTGAGTTCCTTCCTGGAGCTGGTCCTCCGGAACTCGCAGTTCGCCATCCCGGTGTGGACGGCGGTCTTCGCCGTCCCGCTCGTGGCCGCGCCGATGACCATCTGCGTGTTTCTGGGGCTGCCGGCAGCGTTGCCGTTTGCGGTCGTGACGGCTTTTGGCGCGGCCCTCGCCCTCGGCAACAGCCTGCCGATGTGTGTCTATTACCTGGTCACCGGCAGCATGGGAGCCTACTGGATCCGCAACTGCCGAGAACGCAAGGTCTTCGTCACGGCGGGCGCGAAGACCGGCCTGCTGAGCGTCATCCTGGCCGCCGCCGCGGGATGCTTCCTGCAGGAGTTTTCATGGACGGGGCTTCTCTGGAGCTCGGTGTTCGCTTTTCTGGGCGGCATCGGCTCCGGTGTGGTCGCTGGCGGCATCGTTCCCCTCACGGAGATTGCCTTCGGCTACACGACCGACATCAGCCTGCTCGAGCTCGCCAACCTGGACCGCCCGATCCTGCGGCAGCTCATGATGGAGGCCCCGGGCACGTATCACCACTCGGTGATCGTGGGCTCCATGGCGGAGGCCGCCGCGGCCGAAATCGACGCCAACCCACTGCTCGGCAAAGTCGCCGGCTATTACCATGACATCGGGAAAATCCGCAAACCGCTCTACTTCATCGAGAACCAGCGCAACGGCAAGAACCGGCACGACAAGCTGGCGCCCTCCATGTCGAGCCTGATCCTGATGGCCCATATCAAGGACGGGGTGGAGCTTGCCCGGGAGCACAAACTGGCGCCCGTGATCATCGACGCGATCCGGCAGCACCACGGCACGAGCCTGATCCGGTATTTCTTCGAAAAAGCTCGGCAGCTCAAGGGCGAAGACGGGGTGAAGGAGACTGATTTCCGCTACCCGGGGCCCAAACCCCAAAGCCGCGAAGCCGCCCTGGTGATGATAGCGGACGTGGTCGAAGCCGCCTCCCGGACCCTGGAAAACCCGACCCCCGGCCGGATCAAAGGGCAGGTCCAGGACCTGATCAACCGGATCCTCGCCGACGGTCAGCTCGACGAGTGCGACATCACGCTCAGGGACATCCACCGGATCGCCGCCAGCTTCACCACCATCCTGACCGGCATCCACCACCACCGCATCGAGTATGTCGATCACCGCGCCGCGACCGGCGAGAACGGCAAAGGCAGACCCCATCATGGACATTCAGATCGCCAACCGCCAAAAGCGTCACAAGGTCTCCCTGAAAAAGATCCGGCAGGCAGCCCGAACCCTGTTAGACGCCTTAAAGCGTCCTGACGCGGAGCTCTCCATCCTGCTCGTGGACGACCGCGAAATCACAGGGATAAACCTCGCCTTTCTGAACCGGCATGGGCCCACCAACGTGATCGCCTTTCCGATGCGTGAGGGCGCCTACGGCGACCTCACGCCGAGCCTGCTGGGCGACGTGGTGATCTGCGTGGACACGGCCCTTCGCGAAAGCCGGCTCGCCGGGCGGACGCTCGAGCAGCGGTTGACCGAGCTCCTGGTGCACGGGGTTCTGCACCTGTGCGGTTACGACCACGAAAACGGCGGCCGCCCGGCCCGTCGCATGGCAGACAAGAGCCGGCGGCTGGTGAAAAAAATAGAAGAGGGCTGGAAGCTCGAAGCTGGAAGCTCGAAGCCGAAACAGAGAAAAGCGTCACCGGCGATCCGGGAGTTGCGCAAAAGCCGATTGACACGCTCGTGAAGCGGAAGCCGGCTCGAAGTTTTTTCTTCCGGCTTCCAGCTTCGAGCTTTTAGCTTCAAGCTTCGTAACCGGCACCCACGTCAATTTCTTAAGAGGGTTCTCGCATGTACTTGGTGACCGCAGCCGAGATGCAGACGATAGACCGTCTGACAATCGAGTCGTTCGGCCTGCCGGGGCGGGTGCTGATGGAAAACGCCGGCCGCGAGGCCGTTCGGGTGTTTCTGACGCATTTCGCCGAGGCCGCCCGCAACGGCGTCGGCGTTGCCGCCGGCCGCGGCAACAACGGCGGTGACGGCTTTGTGATCGCACGCGGCCTGGCTCAGGCCGGCTACCCCGTGCGCGTCTACCTGTTCGGCACCGCCGATCGCGTGGCCGGCGATGCCGCCGCCAACCTGAAGCTTCTGGCGCCGATTTCCGTGCCCGTGGTCGAGCTGCCGGATGAGGCCGCCTTTTCGCGGCACCAGCGCGAAATGCGCGACGTCGCCGTCTGGGTGGACGCGATTCTGGGCACCGGCCTCACCGCCGCGGTCAAGGGGTTCTTCGGCAACGTCTTCGAGTTCATCAACCAGCTGCACCGGCCGGTGCTCGCGGTCGACATCCCCTCCGGCCTCAGCGCGGACACCGGCCAAGTGGACGGCGCCTGCATCCGCGCTACGGTCACCGTCACGTTCGGCTACGCCAAGATCGGCCACGCCGTCTTCCCGGGCGCGGAGTTCACCGGACGGCTGGAAGTGGTGGATATCGGCATCCCGCCGCACATCGCCGAGCGCGTCCGGCCGCGCCATTTCCTGCTCACGGCGGCCGACGTCCGCGGGAATTTCACTCCCCGGCCGGCGGATGCGCACAAGGGCCGCACGGGGCACCTGCTGGTCGTGGCCGGCTCGCCCGGAAAAACCGGTGCTGCGGCCATGACCGCCGCGGCGGCCCTGCGCGTCGGGGCCGGGCGGGTGACCCTGGGGGTGGCGCAAGGCCTGCATCCGATCCTGCAAACGCTGGTGCTCGAGGCCATGACCGCCCCCCTGCCTGAAACCGACAGCGGCAGCCTCGGGCAAGCCGCCCTCGACGCAGTCCTGCGGCTCACCGCCGACAAGAGCTGCCTTGCCATCGGTCCCGGCCTGGGCCAGGATCCCGAGACCGGCGAGTTGGTCGCCGAACTGGTCCGCCGCTGCCCGCTGCCGCTCGTCATCGACGCCGACGGCCTCAACCACCTTGCCGGCCGCCTGGAGATCTTTAAAGGCCTCGCCGTGCAGACCGTGCTCACGCCGCACCCCGGAGAGATGGCGCGGCTGACCGGCGCAAGCATCTCCGCGGTCCAGCGCGACCGCATCGCCTGTGCCCGGGACCTCGCGGTCGCACTCAACATCCACGTCGTGCTCAAGGGCGCGCGCACCGTCATCGCCCACCCGGACGGCAGCGTCTATGTCAACCCCACCGGCAACCCCGGCATGGCCTCCGCCGGCATGGGGGATGTGCTGACGGGCATGATTGCCGGTCTCATCGCCC
>DATITS010000338.1:0-7095 GCA_035467535.1 Desulfobacterales bacterium | reverse complement strand
GAGGACGGCGGGGGCAGAGTGAGCAGGATACCCGCTCGCAAAATAAGAGCGGTGCTTGAAATCGCTCATGGCGCGACGCATGGGCACATCAGTGCTGCCGTGAGTTCGGGTCAGAAAAGAGTCACGCTGCACATTCAACTTGACTGAATTGATGAAAACCCAATCTCAAAAAAATAGCTGGTCACATAACCGCCCCTATATGCCAGGGAACGAACTCATCATTGCCCATCCCCAGCAATTCGCTCTTGGCCCTGGAACCCGAGGCGACTTCCAAAATGTGCCGAAAGACTTGTTTCCCAACCTCCTCCACAGAAGCCTCTCCGTCCGCAACGGTACCGCAATTGATGTCCATGTCCTCTTCCATGCGCTCGTACATGGACGTGTTCGTAGCCAGCTTTATCGAGGGCACCGGCCGACAGCCGAAGACGGACCCTCTGCCGGTGGTGAAGCAGACGATGTTGGCGCCGCCGGCCACGAACCCCGTCACCGAAGCGGGGTCGTACCCGGGCGTGTCCATGAAGACGAACCCCTTGGACCTGACCGGTTCGGCATAGCGGTAGACTTCCATCAAACTGGACGTCCCGCTTTTGGCCACCGCTCCCAATGATTTTTCGAGGATGGTGGTGAGCCCCCCGGCCTTGTTCCCGGGGGAGGGGTTGTTGTCCATCTCGCCCCCGTGCATGGCGGTGTATTCCTCCCACCACCGGATCCGGGCAAGCAGCTTTTCGGCGACCTCGCGGCTGACCGCACGCCGTGTCAGGAGATGTTCAGCCCCGTAGATCTCAGGGGTTTCTCCGAGGACCGCCGTCCCGCCGTGCCGCACCAAGAGGTCGGCCGCTACTCCCAGGGCAGGGTTGGCCGTGATTCCGGAGAGCGAATCCGACCCGCCGCATTCAAGCCCGAGAATGAGGTGGCTTGCCGCCACTGGTTCGCGGCGAAAGCGGTCCGCGGTCGGGAGCATCTCGCGAATGCGGGCCACGGCTTCCTGAACCGTCCGACGGGTTCCCCCTCGGTCCTGGACGGTCATGGCCTGGAAAGGCGCATGTGCGCCCCGGCCGACTGCATCCGCGGTGACATCGACCTGCATCACCTCGCACCCAAGGCCGATGAGCAGAACACCGGCGAAGTTGGGATGCCTGGCATACCCGGCCAGACTGTCGCGCAGGTTCTCGAACCCGGGGCCACGGCCTGCCATGCCACACCCAAACCCGTGGCAGATCGGAACGATCCCGTCCACGTTGGGGAATTCGGCCAGCGCCGCACTGCGGAATTCGTCAGCGATCAGACGCGTCACCGAGGCGGAGCAGTTGACCGTGCTGATGACCCCGATGTAGTTGCGGGTGGCGACCCGGCCGTCCGGGCGGACGATGCCCTGGAAAGACGCCGGTTCGCCTGCCGGCGGCAGCAACGGCCGCGCGTCTTCGCCCACGGCGTAGTCCCGGCTGAAGCTGTTCATCGAAAGGTTGTGGGTATGCACGTGCTCGCCGGGGGCGATATCCCGGGAAGCAACTCCGATGATCTGCCCGTACTTATGGACAATCTCTCCAGCCCGGATGGAGGCGGCGGCCACTTTGTGGCCGAGGGCAACCGTCTGCCGGCAGGTGACCCCGGCCTCGGGTAGATACGTTCCCGACAACAGATCGACCCGCGCCACGATTATGTTGTCCAGGGGGTCGAGGCGGATGGTAAGCGGTCTTTGAACAGCCATATTTTTCATTCTCCCGATGAGCCGGTTGTTCACTTCGGCCGGACGCCGAAACTGCCTTGTCCGTCAACTGAGCGATATAGCAGCTTCGGCAGGAAAAGTGAAATTTCCGGAAAGTAGTTTGGATTCCGAATTTTTCTTTAGCCATTCTGTTGCCGTCAAAAAGAAAAAGCACTTATGCGTTCCACGTATGGTGGCATAAGTGCCTTATTTTATAAATGGTGCCGGAGGCCGGACTTGAACCGGCATGGAGTTGCCCCCGGAGGATTTTGAGTCCTCTGCGTCTACCAATTTCACCACTCCGGCACGGCGGTGATTGGCCTGATTGTATAGAGAATCGGCGGGAAGATGTCAATAAAGAAGGCTGAGGGCGAAGGGTTCACAGTATAGGTTAGGAGCGGTTTCATAACCCCGTCTGACGCCCGATGGCGGCGTTGCAGGACGCTTGAAATCTCACATACTGGCGTCTTGCTGCGCTTTCGAATCGGCCTGCGCCTTGCGCTCAGGCGTAATCCGAGGTTGTGAAACCACTCCTATACGCTTTTCAGGGCCGCCAGAATTTCCAGCCTTGAAACCTCCCCTTCCCTTATAATCAACGGGACTGCGCCGGTCACGTCCACGACCGTCGAGCCCACGCCGCCTTTCAGGGGACCGCCATCGAGGATAAGATCCACCTGCCGCGCGATGCGCGCGTCAAGCTCGCCGATCTGCCGGCAGCCACTCATCCCGGAAAGATTGGCACTGGTCCCGGTGATCGGCTGAACGACGGCCTCGGCCAAGGCCCGCGCCACCGGGGTCGCCGCCAGGCGGATCCCGATCTTGCCGGTGCCGGCCGTGAGCCGCTCCGGCAGGCCCGGCTTGGCGTCCAGCACCAGGGTCAACCGCCCGGGCCAGAACCGCTGCATGAGAAATTGGGCCGCCTGCGGGACGCGCTCGGCCAGTTCGGCCAACTGCTCGGTCCGGTTGATCAGGACGAGCAGCGGCATTTCCGGCGGACGCTGCTTGATTTCAAAGACGCGCTCAACGGCGGCCGCATTGAAAGCGTCGGCGGCCAGACCGTAAAGACAGCGTGTCGGAAAACACACGACTCCGCCGCCACGGATGACCTCGGCCGCCCGGCGGATGGCTGCCGGTTGGGGTGCCCGCGGGTCGACGGAAAGCCTCTTAGCGGTAGTCTTTGAGTTTTTCGGCTTTGCGCTCAACTTCGATTGCCATGTCCTTCTTGAATTTGTCGATGCGGCCGGCCAGTTCCGGGTTCGATAACGCCAGCATCTGGGCGGCAAAAATGCCCGCGTTACGCGCGCCGGGTTTGCCCAGGGCCATCGTGGCCACCGGGATCCCCGGCGGCATCTGCACGGTGGACAGCAGCGCGTCGAGACCCTGCAGGCTGGAGGAGTCGATCGGGACCCCGATGACCGGCAGGCTCGTGTGCGCCGCGAGCACCCCGGCCAGGTGCGCGGCGTGGCCGGCGCCGGCGATGATGACCTGCATGCCCCGGTCGCGGGCCGTTGCGGCAAACTGCATGGCCCGCTGCGGGCTGCGGTGGGCCGAGGCCACTGTCATCTCGAAGGGGATGCCGAACTTCTTCAGCATGGCCGCGGCCTCCTCCATGACGGGCAGGTCCGAATCGCTGCCCATGACGATGCCGACCGCCGGGGCCTGGCCTAAACGCTTGACGGCTTTGCGGCCGATGTCCGTGCGGAAGCAGGCACCCTTCCAACTGATCTTCCCCACGGCCTGGTAGGCGCAGGCGATGGCGTCGGCGACCGTCGCGCCCAGGGCCGTCACCCCCAGCACCCGGCCGCCGTCGGTCAGAATCGATCGCCCCTTGCGGGTCGTGCCGGCGTGAAAGACGGCTACATCCTTCACACGCCGGGCGGCATTCAGGCCGGAGATCGGCAGCCCCTTGGGGTATTTTCCGGGGTAGCCGCCCGAGGCCATGACGACGCACACCGCGGTGCGCTGATCGATGTCGAGGGTGCACTGGTCGAGCCGGCCGTCGATGACGGCCTCCATGATCGGGACGATGTCGCTCCTGATCCGCATGAGCAGCGGCTGGGCCTCGGGATCGCCGAAGCGGCCGTTGAACTCGAGCACCTTGACCTGGTCGCCGTCGATCATAAGCCCGGCATAGAGCACGCCCTTGTACGGCCGGCCCTCGGCCGCCATGGCCTTCACCGTGGGCAGCATAACCTCCTGCATGATTTTCTTGTGGATCAGCCGGTCCACCACCGGCGCCGGCGAATAGGCACCCATGCCGCCCGTGTTGGGACCGCGGTCCTCGTCGAAAATCGCCTTGTGGTCCTGGGAGGTGGGCATCGGCAGCACCGTCTTGCCGTCGGTGAAGGCCAGGAACGAGGCCTCCTCACCCGTCAGGCACTCCTCGATCACCGCCACCGTGCCGGCATCGCCAAACTCGCGCTTCTGCATGACCCGATCGAGGGCTGCTTCCGCCTCCTTGCGGGTGGCGCAAACGATGACGCCCTTGCCGGCTGCAAGCCCGTCCGCCTTGACCACCACGGGCGCGTCGATCTGGCGCAGGTAGCGCCGCGCGGCCGCGATGCTCTTGAAACTCTGCCCCCGGGCGGTGGGAATATGGTATTTCATCATGAGGGCCTTGGCAAAGGACTTGCTCGCCTCGATCTCGGCCGCGCGGCGGGTCGCCCCGAAAATCCGCAGGCCCGCCTTTTCGAAGGCATCCACGATGCCTTCGGACAGCGGCCCCTCCGGCCCGACCACCGTCAGGTCGATCTTCGCCTGCCGGGCGAAGTCCAGCAGCCGCGGGATGTCGGAGGCGGCGAAGGGCACGCACTCGGCCGCCTCGGCGATCCCCGCGTTGCCGGGAGCGCAGAACACCTTTTTCACCCTCGGGCTCTGGACGATCTTCCACACCAGAGCGTGCTCTCTTCCGCCGCCGCCGATCACGAGTACCTTCATGCCATCCTCCCGGGGATTGAGTCTATTGAGTTTACAGACTGAAATTGATGGGCTGGTAAAAAAATCATCCGAATCGATGGCTTTGTAAAGAGGCCAAGTTCAAGGCGCGCGAGGAGCGTGGCGTGAGGCGTACTTCCTGTACGCCGCAGCGACAACGCGCTGAAGCGCAACGCCGAAATTGGACTATTTACGAAGCCATCAAAGTTCATCGACCAACCGTTCCAAGACCGCCTGCTTCCGTCGGTTCAACTCGCCCCGGTTGATGCGAGCGCCTGTGATGCCGCCGTCGAGGGCGATTTCCGACAAGTGGCAGGCGCCGCCCCCGCCCAATTGCAGATCGATGTGGGCGTAGGGAAACCGGCCGCGGTCCATGACGGCGCCGCAAAGGGTCTCCATGGATGCGCTCACCGCCACCGGCGCGCTCGCCCCGCCGGCAGCCAGATTGGCCCGGAAATTGAAGGGGTTCGTGCGCGTGTAGGCTTCCACGTAGTCGCCGACCCGGATGACGCGCACGTCGGCGATGTCGGACCAAAACGGCTGAAGGACCAGCGGGTAGACGCCGTCGGTGAACGCCACCGCGTTGTAGAGCGCCTCCGCACTCTCCCAACGCCGGATCCCGTGCCCGCAGTGCATGCCCTCCTGTTTGGTGACGACGGCCCCGATGCCGTGCTGCGCGCAGTAGCCGACGGCGTCCATGAGTTCGGCGCGCCGCGCGATCAGCCGGGTGTGCGGCGCCATCCACGCCTTGAGCACAAAGGCCTGGGCGGCCTTGGAACGCGCCAGGAGTTGGCTGAGCACGGACGGCACACAGCGCACTCCGCGCTCCAGCAGGTCGGCGGCCGTTGCCCCCCGCAGGTGTTTTGCGGGCAGCAGGCCGAGGAAAACGTCCCCCTGACCCAGTTCATGGAAACGGCTTTCGAGCTCGGCCGCACTCCTCAGGATCATGGCCTTACCGTGCCGCCGCCCGGCCTTCGAGGCTGAGCTCGATCAACCGGTCCAGCAGGCGGCTGAAGCTCATCCCGGCGGTGCGGGCCGCCCGCGGGAGCAGGCTGGTCGCGGTCATGCCGGGAATGGTGTTGGTTTCGAGGATGAAAATATCGCGGCCCCTCAACATCATGTCGGTGCGGCTGTAGCCCCGGCAGAAAAGCGCCCGGTGGGCCTCCATGGCGTAGCGCTGCGCCCGGGCGGTCAGCTCCGCGTCGATGCGCGCCGGGCAGATCTCCTCGCTCGCCCCCGGCAGGTATTTGGCCTGGTAATCGAAGAACTCGTGGCCGGTGGTGGGCAGGATCTCGATGAGAGGCAGCGCCTCGAGCGTGTCGTTTCCGATAACACCGCCGGTGATCTCCGTCCCGTGGATGTAGGCTTCGATCAGCACCGCGGCATCCTGCCGGAAGGCCGAGCCGACCGCCGCCGGCAGCTCTTCCAGGCGGCGGACGATGCTGATGCCGACGCTGGAGCCGCCCACCACCGGCTTGACGACCAGCGGCAGGCCGAGCCGGCCGGCCAGCGCCTCCGGGTCGATCTCCTGGTCGCGGAGCACCACGGCGTAGGCCGGAATGGGCAGGCCGGCATGCTCGTAAAGCCGCTTGGCAGCGAGCTTGTTCATGGCCACCGCGCTGCCCAGGACCCCGGCCCCCTGGTAGGGGATGCCCAGCAGGTCGAGCAGGCCCTGGACGGTGCCGTCTTCGCCGTTCGCCCCGTGCAGAATGATCAGCGCGGCGTCGATGCGGGCGGCGTCCGCCACGAGCCGGGGCAGATCGCTCCGGGGGTCGTAGCGCAGAACGGTGTATTTATCCGGGTCCAGGGCCTCGAAGACCTGAATTCCGCTACTCAGCGAAACCTCGCGCTCCGAGGATGTGCCGCCGGACAGCAGGGCGATCGTCAGCTTTTTCTTTGGCATGGGTTCCACTGTTAAAGTTCCGAGGAAGTCATGTCTCTTCTGCTGTGGGAGCGGCATCCTGCCGCGATCGATCGTGGCTGGAAGCCACTCCCACAGGAAAACCAACTTCGTTATACATTCGGATGGCGCAACGCGCCTTAAAACGTGCTCAACTCAATAGACCCAACAGACTCAAAAGACTCAACGGACTCGACAGCGGTTTCTATTTCCGTCTTTTTCCCGCCTCCAGCCGCGACACGACCTTGGCGGTATAGTGCTGCGGGATTTCGTTTACGATCGAGGTACTGCGCATCGCATTGAGCTTGAGGATCAGGAAGTTCAACTTTTTGAGCGCCAGGTATTTATCAGCGGTCTCGGGCATTGCTGCCAGAAGGTCCTCCGTCTTCTCGATCTCTTTTTTCAACTCCACTTCCGGGGGCAGGCACTCGGCGTTCTTCAAAATCTTGTAGGCCAGGCGCAGGTCTTCGGCGATGTGCCCGTCCGGCTCTAGCGCAAGCGGCCGCCCCGCGCCGGACAGCGCGTCGAACTCCCCGCGCTCCTGGGCCCTGCGGAT